>JBDTNQ010000100.1:0-16753 GCA_039933635.1 Acidobacteriota bacterium | reverse complement strand
CGCGAAGGGCGGCCTGTCGCGTGTGTGCGTCGGCGCTCGGCTCAGCGGCCAGAGCTGCTAGCCGGGCCGCCGCCGGCGCACCGACGATCGTCAGACGCGCCGCAACGGGTCGGGGGACGCCAGTTCGGCGAGCAGGCGCGCGATGCCGATGGCCGGGGAAGGGCGGATGGCCATCGATGGATTATCAACGAAAACGCCTCCTGGCGCGGTGGCGCCAGGAGGCGTGGGGACGTGCCGCGTCGGAAGAGACCGGTTACTGCATGAGCACCACGAGAGCGGCGCGACGGTTCAGGCGACGCGTCTCTTCGCGAGAGTTGTCGTATTGCGGTTTTTCCTCGCCGTAGCTCACTGTCCGCAGCCGATCGGCGGCGACGCCTCGGTTCGACAGGTAATCACGAACCGCCTTGGCGCGCCGCTCGCCGAGCGCCAGGTTGTACTCGGCCGTGCCGATGTTGCAGGTGTGGCCTTCGATTGTCAGCTTGAGCGCCGGGTTGGCCTGCATCGCCGTAATGGCATCGTCGAGAATCTTCAACGCGTCGGCGCGCAGCGTGTAGCGATCAAACTCGAAGTGCACGTCTTCGAAGGTGAACTGCCGTGGTTGCACGACCTGAATCGTGACGCTGTCACTCGCGGTGCCTCCGCGACCGTCGTTGACGCCGACGCGCACCGGAACGGGCCCGGGCTGTCCTGGCGCCGTCCACAGTGACTGCCGCGTTGTCGGGCTGGCAATCGTTCCGGTCGGCGTCGTCCACTGGTAGGTCAATGGGTCGCCGTCTGGATCCTGAGCGTCCGCGGAAATGGTGGAGGTGCGTCCGACTTCGACCGTGCACGGATCGCAGGCGGCTTTCACCGTCGGCGGCCGGTTCTGGGGCTGCGCCGGTGCGGCGGGAGTGGCCGGCGCCTGATTGACGGGAGCCGCGGCCGTGGTCGGCGCCTGCGCCATCGTGGGCGCCGGGCTCGCCGCCGGACGGCGTACGCCCGGATGGAACCCGATCCGAATCTGCAGCCCCTTGTCGTCCTTCGGGGTTGCCGGGAACGTGGTGCCGGCACAGACGGTGCCCGGCGCACACTGGGCGTCGTCGCGGTTCTTCATGTGGAGGTTCCAGCTTGCGGCTCCTCCGATGAAGAATCCGTTTGGCGCCTGCCACGTGAGGCCAAGTGACGCGACGGCGGGACTACGGAGCCTGGTCGTCGTGGGAACAACGGAGCCGTCGCTGCCGAACTGGCCAGCTGGTGACGTGATGGTGTTGTCGAAATAGTGCTCGCCAAACAGCTCAGCCGATGCCCGGAAGCCCAGGTTGTAGCGTTGCGGGAAAGCGGCACCGACGCCCCATCGCATGCCGTTGGTCAGGTCATAACCAGAGGGATTGCCGCGGACGATGACGCCGCCGTAGCCCGACAGTTCGGCGACTGCGTTGCTGGTGGAGACGATGCCGTCCACCTGGAAATCCGCCTTCCCAGTCGACGCGCCAGAGTCCTTGTCTCCAACCGGCAACTTGACCATGCCGCGAATGGCCAGCGCGACAGGCTTGTTCATGGTGGCCAGTAGATTGACCTTGCCGCCCACCGTGAAGTCGCCCCGCTTGTTTCCGATCCATTGCTGACGCACGAAGGGGTAGTCCACGAGAATGCCCCCGCCTGTGCCGGCTTCGGCGCCGCCTTCGGTACTCGGGAAGAACAGCGGCCGGGTATCGCGGTCGATACGGGTAACCGTGTTCCAGCTACCGAACAGTTCCGCCCGGTTTCCGATGCCGTACGCGACGGTCGCCGGGAAGGTCGACACGTCCGAGAATCCCTGACCGTCATCGATGTTTGTGCGGTAGAAGGAAAAGGACCACTGCCTGGCAGGCAGCACTTCACCCGTCGGCACGAACCAGATTCCGGTGGTGCCGGAGGTGGTCGTGGTCGCGGGGCGGGTGGAAGCGGAGTCCGAAGCGCGGTCCGTGGACGTCTGGGGTGATGTCTGGGCCAGCGCGGGGACCGTCGGGGCCAGCGCCAGGGCACATCCCAGAACGCTTACGCCAACAAGTCGTCGTGTCATGGAGGGGTTCCTGTCTGTGTTGATGTGACTAGCCGTAGCCGGAGCCATGGGCTATCAGCCATGCAACTTTTAATCCGGGGGAGCTGACCTTCGGCCATCCTAGTACGGGTATAGGCGCAAGTCAACGCGAACACACGACTTGCAGGCACTTGTTCGCCCCATTTTCACCGGGGCGGTTGCCGGAGCGGGTATACTGAGCTTTGCCAACTAGCATGTAAGGACGGGCTATATGGGTCCCATCGGATTTCCAGAACTGGTCATCATCTTCGTCGTTGCCCTAATCGTCTTTGGTCCGCGGAAGCTACCCGAATTGGGGCGCTCTCTCGGTAAGGGACTGGCGGAGTTCAAGAAGGCGTCGACCGAGCTGCAGCGGACGCTCGACGAAGAGATCCGGAGCGAGGAGCACCGGACGCCACCCGCCGTGACACCCGCGCCTCCGGCCTTGCCGCCGGCGGCTCCCACCGCTGCTTCGCACGAGATCACGTCCCAGGACGAGACGGTCGCGCGTGGCGAGCAGTCGCACTAAACCCGTCCCCGCCCTTCTTCTGCTTCGGCCATGAGTTCAGACTCCACAGACGCCAGTTTCCTCGCGGCTGACGACGAGGCCGAGCCGACCGACGATCGGTCGAGGATGACGTTCCTCGAGCACCTCGACGAACTGCGCCGGCGGATTCTCTATTCGCTGTACGTGATGTTGGCGTGCTGCGGAGTGACGTTCTTCTTCTGGGAGCCGCTCTACAGGTACTACGTCCACTACTTCAGCGCGTTTGGCGGGCACCTGGTGTACACGCAGCCGATGGCGGGATTCATGTTCAGCATGAAGCTGTCTGCGCTGGCGGCGTTTCTGGTGGCGGCGCCGTTCGTCTTCTCGCAGGCGTGGCTTTTCGTGGCGCCTGGGCTCTACGCCAAGGAGAAGAAGGTCGTCGTGCCGTTCGTATTCTTTGCCTCGATCTTCTTCTTCACCGGGGCGTACTTCGCCCACCGGATTGCGTTCCCGTCGATGTGGCAGTTCTTCGCCGGCTACCAGATGACCGAGGTGCCGGCGGCGAGCGGCGGGATCCCGGCCGGGGACGGGTCGGGCCTCACGTTCCTGCCCGATCTAGACATCACGTTCTCCTTCTACGTGAAGACGCTGCTCGGCATGGGCCTCGTGTTCCAGATGCCGATGGTCGTGTTCTTCCTGGCGCGGTTCGGCATCGTCACGGCGAAGTTCATGTTGAAGCAGTTCAAGTACGCGGTGCTGGTCATCGTCATTTTGGCCGCGATCATCACCCCCAGCGGCGATCCGGTGAACCTGACGATCTTTTCCGCTCCGATGCTCTTCTTGTATATCGTGAGCATTGGCGTAGCCTGGGTGTTCGGCAAGAAGAGACCGGTGGCCGAGCCCGCCGAGTGAGGTCGATGTCATGAGCCGTCTGCGGATTCCCTTCGCCGCCACCGTGGCCGTCGCGTCGATCGCGGCAGGCGCGTTCCTCGGAACCGTTACCGCCCAAACGCCGGGCCGTGCCGATGCGCGGTATCGGATCTACGCTGCCGCGCTCGCCGCCGTCGAGGCCGACTACGTCGAGCCGCTCGACTCGTTGTGCACGGAGCCCAGCGTCTGCGGCACCGAGGCGCTCATTTACGAGTCGGTCGACGGCATGCTGCGCACGCTGGACCCGCACTCGAGTTTCTTCTCGCCCAAGCAGTTTGCGCAGATGCGCGAACGCCAAGAGGGCCGGTACTTCGGCATCGGCATCAGCATCGTCTCCGCGCAGGGCGATGTGACGGTGACCTCGCTGTTCGAAGGGTCGCCTGCGTACCGCGCCGGTATCCGGCGTGGCGACATCATCGCCAAAGTCGGTGAGGAGGACGCGAAGGGGTGGGCGACCGAGGAGGTCGTCAAGCGCGTCAAAGGTCCGAAGGGCACCACCGTAGACCTCACGATTCGCCGGCCGGGACTCGAGACGCTCATTCCGCTTACGGTCGAGCGCGACGAGATCAAGATCGCCACCGTCCGCACGGCCTTCATGCTCGCGCCAGGCACGGGTTACATTCGCCTGCAGGACTTTTCCGAAACCTCCGACTCGGAACTGGGCGAAGCGTTGACGCGGTTGAAGGCGGCCAACATGGATCGCCTCGTGCTGGATCTCCGCGATAACCCGGGCGGACCGCTCGATCAGGCCATCAAGGTCGCGAATCGGTTCCTGAAGCTCGGTCAGATGATCGTGTCCACACGCGGGCGCATTCCGAACTCGGACGAAGATTACCGGGCCACCCTGCGGGGTGGCTACCCCGACATCCCGCTCATCGTCCTCGTCAATCGTGGAAGTGCGAGCGCGTCTGAAATTGTCACCGGGTCCATGCAGGATCACGATCGCGGATTGGTCGTTGGCGAGACGACGTTCGGCAAGGCGCTCGTGCAGTCGGTGTATCCCATCTCGAATGGCGCCGGACTGGCACTCACGACGGGCCGGTACTATACGCCGAGCGGTCGGATGATTCAGCGGCCATGGGATGGCACGTTCGACGAGTACCTGACGTATTCGCAACGTGAGCAGACCGGAAATCGCCCGCACAGCCCGTCCGACCTCAAGCTGACGGACGGCCAACGCAAGGTCTACGGCGGTGGCGGCATCGAGCCCGATCACTTCGTCGTTGGTCCGGTCGAGGGCTTCAACCCGACCCGCTTCACCCGGCTCCTCAACAGCCGTTCGGCCTTCGTTGGATTCGCCGAGCGGTTCACGAAAGAAGGCGACACGCGCCCGGGTGCGAAGTCGGCCGCCAAGCACATCGTGGCACCCGGCTGGGAACTCACCGACGCGATGGTGGACGAGTTCCACCAGTATCTGGTCGACCAGCGGGTGGCCATCGACGAGACTGCCCTCAAGACGGACCTGGCCTTCGTCAAGGCGATGATTCACTTCGAGGTGGATGTCGACCTTTTCGGCGTCGAAGAGGCCCGCCGGACGTTCTCAAAGGTCGACCCGCAGCTTCAGGCGGCCCTGGGCTACTTCGATGAGGCCGCGAAACTCCTGACTCTCAATACCTCGGCCACGGCCGGGCAGGCCGTCCGCGCGCCGGCCGGCACCGCCCCGGTCATGCGGTAACTGGCACAACATCTGGTGGCGGGCTTTTCCCTTGCCCCGCCAAATGGTGCTTGCTAGACTTGCGCCCGTCCTGAGTTTTCGGCCGTTTCAGGTTGGTGAGCCCCTCCGCTCCCCCGGCCGAACCGGTCTTTCTCCCATCGAGAACGTCGTACATGCGCCTGTCCCGACTGCATATTGCTGGGTTCAAGAGTTTTTGTGACCGGGCCGAACTGGGCTTCGACGAGGGCGTCACCGCCATCGTTGGTCCCAACGGCTGCGGGAAGAGCAATGTGGTCGACGCGATCACGTGGGTGCTTGGCGAGCAGAGCGCGAAGAGCTTGCGTGGCGAGCGGATGGAAGACGTGATCTTCAACGGCAGCGAGGCGCGCAAGCCCACCGCGGCGGCTGAGGTCAGACTGAAGTTCACCCAGGTCATGCAGGCGGCCATCGATGCCGCGCCGGTTGGCGCATTGGACGCGGATCCTCTTCTGGACGCTCGGCCGCTGTCGGCGCGCGACGTCGAAATCGGCCGTCGGCTCTACCGATCGGGAGAGAGTGAGTACCTGATCGACGGTGAAGTGTGCCGGCTCCGCGATATCCACGATTTGTTGATGGACTCCGGGCTGGGCGTGAAGGCGTACGCTGTCATCGAGCAGGGCAAAATCGGCCAGATCCTCTCGTCGCGTCCCGCCGAGCGCCGAATGCTGATCGAAGAGGCAGCCGGCGTGACGAAGTACAAGTCCCGGCGCCGCGCGGCGGAACTGAAGCTCGAGGCCGCGCAGGGGAACCTGACACGCGTCGACGACATCGTGTTCGAGGTCGAGAAGCAACGCGGTGCGCTGAAGCGACAGGCCGCGCGGGCGCGACGATACAAGCGGCTGCGGGAGGAACTGCGGACCTGGGAACAGGTGCACTTCGCGCGCCGCTACGACGCGCTCGGCCAGGAAATTGCCGCCGCTGATGCCCTGTGGCACGCGGCGCGTGAGCGGGAAGTGGCCGCGGCGGCCGAAGTCGCGTCGCTCGAGTCGGCGCTCGAGACCCTGCGCCTCGGGCTCGTCCAAACGGAGTCGGCGGCGACGGCCACCCGCGAGGGGGCGCACGCGAAGGAACTGGAGATCGGCAGGCGCCAGCAGCAGATTGAGTTCGAGTCGCGGCAGATCGAGGAACTCGCGGAGCAGACATCGGCGCTGCAGTCTGAGGCCGCGGAGTTGGAGGAACGACGCGGGCCGGCCGCGCGCGCCATCGAGTCGCAGCGCGAGCTGGCCGACCGCGCGAAGGTCGAGCTGGACGAGGCCGCGCACCGCGTGGCGGATCGCGAACACGCGTACGGCAGGGCGCAGGCCTCGGCGCAGGCGGTCGAGCAGGAGGCTGACGCCACCCGCGCCGCGGTGCTGTCGGCATCGACCACGTTGTCGGCGTTGTCCCAGGCGCGGGACCACGCGGCGGCCGTGCGCGACCGCGTGGCGGCGGAGCGCGAGCGGTTCGAGATCGAAGCCCGTGATCTTCGCGCGGAGCTCGAGCGCGTCGAGCGCGCGCATCAGGATGCCTCGCACGCGCTGAGTCAGGCGCGCGAGAGCCGCGATCGACTCGTGAGCGACCGTGCAACGGCCGAGACGGACCTGGCTGGCCGCCGCCGCGATCGTGAGCGCATGTCGCAGACGCTGGGTGCGCGCGAGCGCGAGCTCGCGGGAACCGAGGCGAGACTCCGCTCGCTCGAGGAGCTCGAGGCCCGGCGCGCCACGTTCGGCGACGCCGCGCGGCTGTTGCTCGCGGAGGCCGGCGACCGCCTCTGCCCGTATGGCGCGGTTGCAGATCACCTCGTGGTCGAGCGGTCGTACGAGCGCGCCGTCGACGCGCTGCTCGGGGATCGCCTGCAGCACGTGCTGGTGGATCGCGCCGAGCACGTGAGCGAAGCGCTGGAGCTGATTGGCGCGCGTAATGCCGGCCGCTGCGGATTCATTGTCCTTGACGATGCGCGGGGGGACCAGACAGCACCGGCGCGGCCAGTGCCGGAAGGCGCACGGTCGCTCCAAAGCGTCGTCCACGTCACGGGGCCTCACGCGGGAGTGCTCTCGCGGCTGCTGGACGAGGCTCTGATTGCTGAATCGTTCGATCACGCCCGCGCGTTGGCGAAGACGATCGATGTTCCGGTCGCGACGCTGGCGGGGGACGTGTTTCACGGCGGCTGGCTGATCGAGGGCGGGTGGCGTCAGGATGCGCGCGGCATTCTCGAGACACGCGCCGAGGTCGTCTCGCTGCGTGATGACGTGGCGACGCGGGCTGCGCAGGTGACGGAACTCGCGGCGGCGCTCGCGGCGCTCGACACCCTCATCCAGGCCGCTCAGGCCCGGCTGGTCGATCTCACGACCGACCAGCACACGCACGAAAAGGAAATGGTCGGGGCCGAGGCCCAGGCTGCGCGGGCCACCGACGAACGGCAGCGCGTCGGCCGTCGGCTCGACGTCGTCAGTACGGAACGCGCGCGCGCCGATGCGGAGCATGAGGGCGCCGAGCGACGGCGGACCGAGTCGGTGTCGGCGATCAGCGCGCACGAATCCGGGATGCGCGATGCCGAAGTCACGCTGGGCGCCGTGCTTACGCGTCTCCAGGACGCGCGCGACGCCAGTGAATCGGCCATGCGCCTGGTCAGCGAGGCACGCGCCGAGCAGGCGACGTGGATCGAGCGCGCGTCTGGGGTATCCACAGAACTCAGCCGGCTCGAAGAAGCGGCGCGTGAGCTCGAGTCCCGTATCTCGAACAGGCAAGCGGAGATTCAGCGCACGGAGACGCGCCGTGAGCAGTTGCGAACGTCGGTGGTCGACGGTCGCGTCGCGCTCGACAAGGACGTGCTTGCGCTGGAGGATTTGCGCGCGGCCATGCGGCAGGTGGACGAGCAACTCGCGGGCATCCGCCAGGAATTCGCCGGTCGCGATCAGGCGATTCGTGGCGCACGGCAAGTGCTCGACGACGTGCGCGGCGAGGTGTCGCAGGCCGATGTCGCACGCGCCCGCGCCACGGCCGACCTGACGTACCTCGCCGCGGCATGTGCCGAGGCCGTGGGCTCGACCCTCGACGAAGTCGCGGCCGCAGTTCGCGCGATGCAGGACAGCGGCGCGCTGGCCGCTTCTGCCGCGGCCGCGCCCGGCGCCTCAGTCGACGACGAAGACGAGGTGGATGGCGAAACGGCGGAGGGGACCGCGCCCAGCGAGGAGGCCGCGGCTGCTGCGGCCGCCGCTTCCGGCGTCGTCGACCCGGATGCGATCATCGCGGTCCTGCGCAGGAAGATAGAGCGGTTGGGGCCGGTCAACATGATGGCCATCGAGCAGTTCGATGAGTTGGAGGCCCGCCACGCCTTCCTGACCACGCAGCGCGCGGACCTGCTGGACTCGATCCAGCAGACCGGCGAGGCGATCAGAAAGATCGACATCACCACGCGCGAGCGTTTCTCAGAAGCGTTCGAAATCATCAACGGGCACTTCGCGAAGACGTTTACGACGCTGTTCGGCGGCGGCCGCGCTGGGCTCGTGCTGATCGATCAGGATAACGACCAGGAGAGCGGCATCGACATCATCGCCCAGCCCCCAGGCAAGCGGCTGCAGAACGTGCAACTGCTCTCCGGCGGCGAGAAGGCGCTGACCGCGATGGCGCTCATGTTCGCTGTCTTCAAGCATCGACCGAGTCCGTTCTGCCTGCTCGACGAGATCGACGCGCCACTCGACGATGCCAACATTGGCCGCTTCGTCGAGATGCTGCAGGGCATGCAGGAGCACACGCAGTTCATTCTCATCACGCACAACCGGAAGACGATGGAAATCGCCGATCGGTTGTACGGCGTGACAATGGAAGAACCCGGCGTCTCGAAGCTGATCTCCCTGCAGCTCAACTGAGCCGGCCTCAGGCCGGAACTTCGAACGTCGAACGTCGAAGTTGGTCCTATGAACGAATCCAAGGCCACGCGCTACCAGCGCCTTCACCGGCGCGCCACGAACGCCGGGTGGGTCATGGCGGGCCTGATGCTGTCGCTCGTGGCGTTCACCCCGGTGGCGCGGTGGCTGCGTGATGAGGCGTGGTTGTTTGCTTCGGGACTTCCGCCGTTCCTCGCGACAACCGTCGCACTCGGGTGTTTCCTCGTCGCCGTCCTGGTGCTGTGGGAGATGGCTTCCTTGCCTGCACTCATCTACACGGCAGTGGTCGTCGACGGCGCGTACGGGCGGACCGCAGGGGACGTGGAGAGTGCGATTCTGACGCAACTGCAGGTGACGTTCTTCGTCCTCCCGGCCGTCCTCTTCTCCGGTGCGGTCGTGGCCGTTTCGGCCCAACGCGCCGGCCCATGGTGGTGGATCGCGGCCGGCCTCGTGCTGTCCGTGGCCTTGATGTTCGTCCTGCACGGCGGGCCGCGATTGTTCTCCCGGATGGCCGCCGTTCACGCAGTCTCACGGCCGCCGCTGGCGGCGCGCCTGCGACAGCTGGCCGCCCGTGTGCGGGTGCCGGTCGCCGGGATCGACGAGTGGAATGTCAGCGATGCGTCCGTGACCGCGATCGTCACCGGGATCGGCGCGTCTCGGCGCGTCATGATTTCCGCGGATCTCGTGAGGCAATGGTCGGATGACGAAATCGAGGTGGTGGTCGCCCATGAGCTGGCCCACCACGCGCATCACGATCTCTGGCAGACATTCGCGCTCAACGTGGTCGTGTTGAGCCTGGCCCTCTGGGCCGCGGACATCGTCGTCAGCGTCGTCGGTCCGGTGACGGGAGTCTCCGGGCCAGGCGACCTGGCCGCGTTGCCTCTGATGGCTCTGGCCACGTTCGTCATCTGGGCACTTGCCACGCCGATTCGGCACGCGCAGTCCAGGAGACAGGAACGGCTGGCCGACGAGGCAGCGCTGATCTGGACGGGCCACGCGGAGGCGTTTGGGTCAGCCGTGCGACGTCTTGGTGCCAAGCATCTGGCCGAGGAACGGCCGTCCAGGCTGACGCGGTGGCTCTACCATCGCCATCCCCCGATGGCCGAGCGTCTGGCGCTGGCGCAGCACTACACGCAGGCGAAGGCGAAGCCCCGAAGCTGATCGTGCTGGTTTGAATCGGTCGAGCCCGACGCTCTGAGATCAGGAACTATCGCGCGCGCTCGACGACGAGCGTGCCACGCATTTCCCTGCACTTGTCGTCGATGGTCAGATTGCAGAAGAACGCGAATCGACCGGGCTGGTCGGCCCGGAAGTCGAACGAGACGGGCTTGCCAGGCTCGGCCTTGCGCATGATGCGGTAAGGCGCGTCCTCGATGGTGAAGCTGTGGGGGATGTCGGTGGTCGAGAAGGTGATGTGCACCAGGTCGTTCTGATTGACCCGGATTTCGGCCGCGTCGGTGCCCGACACGCGGAAGGCGTACTTGCTCGCGACCACGTCGAACTCGCGTCGGCCCTGGGCAACCAGGACGACCGCGGACGTCACCACGGCGGCCAGAGCGACGGCTACGGCAGTGAAGGTCGTGCGCGAGCGGCTGAACTGAACGCGTCGAGACACGGGATCCTCCTAATGGTGAGACGCTGTCTGGTGCGTCCTAGCCTTGAGGGGCTGGAACCCAAATGGATGGAACAAGTTACAACTATAGAGCCAAAAGCCAAAGAGCGGAACCCGCCGGGTTCCGCTCTTTGGCTTCCTGGTCTTAACGGCGCCGACCCTATTTAGTGACGCCGTGGGGGGCGGCCGCCGCGGTCGCCACCTCGGCCACGGTCGCCGAAACCACCGCGGTCGCCGCCGTCCGACGGGCCGTCGTGGACGGGACGCGGCTCGCGTGGGGCGATGCCCTCGTCCGGCCCGAGCAGGGCCTTCCGACTCAGGCGAACCTTCCCGGATGGGTCGATGTTGATCACTTTGACCATGATCTGTTCGCCCTCCTTCAGTTCGTCCCGCACGTCCTTGACGCGGTAGTTGGCGATTTCCGACACGTGCAGGAGGCCGTCACAGCCGGGCATGATCTCGATGAACGCGCCGAAGTCCGTGATGCGCTCCACGCGGCCCAGGTAGCTCGCGTTGATCTCGGGCGTTGCCGTGAGTTCCTTGATCATCGCGATGGCCTTCTCGGAAGCCGCGCCGTCGGCCGACGCGACGTTTACGCGTCCGTCGTCTTCGACGTCGATCTTCACGCCCGTCTTCTCGATGATGCTGCGGATGGTCGCGCCGCCCTTGCCGATCACGTCGCGAATCTTCTCGGTCGGGATGCGGATGGTGACGATGCGCGGTGCGAAGGAGGAGATGTCGCTTCGCGGTGCTTCGAGCACCTTGGCCATCTTGTCGAGGATCTCGAACCGGCCGTGTCGAGCCTGGTCCAGGGCCTTGCGCATGATGTCCATCGTGATCCCGCCGACCTTGATGTCCATCTGCAGCGCGGTAATGCCCGCGCGCGTGCCGGCGACCTTGAAGTCCATGTCACCGTAGTGATCTTCGGCGCCGGCGATGTCGCTGAGCACCGCCCATTTGCCGGTCTTCTCGTCCATCACCAGGCCCATCGCGACGCCCGCGACCGCAGCCTTGAGCGGGACGCCGGCGTCCATGAGCGCCATCGCGCCGCCGCAGACCGAGGCCATCGACGACGATCCGTTGGACTCGGTGATGTCGGAGACGACGCGTACGGCGTACGGAAAGTCCGTCTCCGCGGGCATCAGCGGCGCCAGAGCCCGCTCGGCGAGCGCGCCGTGGCCGATCTCGCGGCGGCCGGGGCCTCGCAGGAACTGCACCTCACCGACCGAGAACGGCGGGAAGTTGTAGTGCAGCATGAATCGCTTGTAGTTCTCGCCTTCGACCGACTCGATCTTCTGGGCGTCGTCTTCCGTGCCCAGCGTGGCCGAGACGAGGGCCTGCGTCTCGCCGCGCGTGAACAGCGATGAGCCGTGGACGCGGGGAAGGACGCCGGTCTCAATCCAGATGGGACGAATCTCGTCGAACCGTCGGCCGTCCAGCCGCTGGCCGCGCTCGAGGATCTCGTCGCGCATAACCTTTTCCTTGAGTTCCTTGAAGATCGACTTCGCGTCGCCGCGGCGTTCAGTCTGATCCTCGGGGATACCGGCCATCAGGTCCGCCAGCACCTTGTCCACGCTCGTGTAGTTCTCGAGCTTGTCCTTGATGCGCATGGCCGTGGCGAGTGGCTCGTATGCCTGGCCCTCGACTTCGCGGACCACCTCGGCGTCGATCGTCTTCTTGCTCGCCGTCTTCTTGGCCTTGCCGACTTCTTTCGCCAGGTCGTCGATGCCCGCCACGAGCTGTTTGATCGCCTGGTGGGCGACCTCGAGGGCGCCGATCATCTGCTCCTCGGTGGCCTCCTTCGCGCCGGCTTCCACCATCATGATCGCGTCGGCACTGCCGGCAACCACGAGGTCGATCGTGCTCTTCTTCCGCTCCGGGTAGGTCGGATTGATGATGTACGCGCCGTCCACGTAGCCGACGCGGACGCCCGCAATGGTCTTCTGGAACGGGATGCTCGACAGGGCCAGGGCCGCCGACGCGCCCGTGATCGCCAGCACATCCGAATCGTTGTCGGTGTCGGCCGAGATCAGCAGCGCGACGATCTGCGTCTCGAAACGCCATCCGCCGGGAAAGAGCGGCCGAATCGGCCGATCGATCAGGCGGCTCGTGAGGACTTCCTTCTCGGCGGGTTTGCCCTCGCGCTTGAAGAAGCCGCCCGGAATCCGACCGGATGCGTACGTGTATTCACGGTAGTCGACCGTGAGCGGAAGGAAGTCGATGCCGACGCGCGCCGTCGAGGCATGGCAGGCCGTGACGAGCACCATGGTGTCGCCCGAGCGGACGATCACGGAGCCATCTGCCTGCTTGGCGACTTTGCCGGTTTCAATCGACACGGTGCGGGTGCCGATCGTGACGTCGCGTTTATGTGTCTTTGGGATCATGGGACTCTGAAGAGGGGCGGAAGAGAAGTGACAGGGAACGAGCGGCCAGCCGCACAGGCGATAGCGCCAGCGGCCGGCCTCTCGTCTTGAGCATTTACTTGCGGATCCCGAGCTTGCGGATGAGCTCCGCGTAGCGGTCGACATCCTTGCGCTTCAAGTAGTCGAGCAGGCGCCGCCGCTGGCCGACGAGCTTGAGCAGCCCGCGGCGCGAGTGGTGGTCCTTCGCATGGGTCTTGAAGTGCTCTGTCAGATATCCGATGCGCTCACTGAGCAGCGCGACTTGGACTTCGGGGGAGCCGGTATCGGCGTCGTGCGTCTTGTACGCGCCGATCACCTCGATCTTGCGGTCATTGGTCAGCAATAGTGTCCTCCACGGACGGACCAGAGCGCGCCTGGAGCGCGTGACCGGACCGCCGTACTCGCAGTGACCTTCCGAGGGAAAGCCACAAAGATTAGATGTTAGCCGAGTACGACAACCGGATGCAAAGCTCCTGAGCGGGCTTTCGCCAGCGCCACGAGGCGCCCCTGCCCCGGTGCGAGGAGCTTGATCGGCGTCATGCGCGCGGCCGATTCCGTGACGGGGGGGGCAGCCCCGACTGCGTCCGGACGCCCCTCATCGTCGACCCAATGCGCGGGGCCGATCCAGTTCCCGTGTAGCACGCGGCGAAGGCCTTCTTCGGTGAGAGTGACCGCAGCGAGCTGCGGCAGGGCCGCCGCCGGCGTCAGGAGGCGCGCTGCCAGCGCGCCTCCGGCGCGCTCGGCGTCCGCCAGCGGTAGGGCATCGTCCACGCTGAACGCGCCGCTCCGGACGCGCCTGAGAGCCGTCAGATGGCCTCCGCAGCCCAGCCGCGCGCCGAGGTCCCGAGCCAGCGCCCGGACGTAGAATCCGGCCGTTGCCGTGACCAGTACCTCAAGCGTATCGCCGGTCCGCGACGTCCACTCGAGGGACCGCACCGTGACCGTGACCGGCGTCAGGGCCACTGGCTGTGACCGCCGCGCCAGCTCGTACGCTTTCACGCCGCCCACCTTTTTCGCGGAGTGCGCCGGCGGCACCTGCTGGAACGTGCCGGTGAATTCCTCCAGCACCGCCCGGATGTCGCCGTCACCCGGAAGGAGACCGGGTCTCTTAAGAGACCCGGTCTCCAGGGGGGCATCTGGAGCGCTGGTGAGGTGTTTTCCGCGCGATTCTGTTTCCCAGGTAGCGGCGAGACCGGGTCTCTTAAGAGACCCGGTCTCCTTGCTCCCCAGGGGGCTCCCGAGGGCGTCGTCCGTCGTGGTGGCGAAGCCAAGGCGGATGGTCGCCTCGTAGGTCTTGTCACTGCCGGTCAGGATGGACGCGAGGCGTGTGGCGCGACCGACAACGAGCGCCAAGAGCCCGCTGGCGAGCGGATCGAGCGTCCCGGTATGTCCGATGCTGCGCTGGCCCAGCACGCGACGCAGGCGCGCGACGACGTCGTGGGACGTCGGACCGGAGGGCTTGTCGATGAGGAGGACGCCGTCGAGAGACGGGGACGTGCTCATGAAGGGGACCGGCTCTCAGCGAGCCGGGACGGCATCGGCTGCGGCCGCGACGTCAATCGCCAGGGCCATGGCGTCCACGATCGCGTCTCGCACTTCCGCGAACTCACCGACAATCGTGCAGCCCGCCGCGTTGCGGTGGCCGCCACCCTGCCACTGCGCCGCGACCGCGCGGACGTCCACCTGGCCCTTCGACCGTAGGCTCAGGCGAAATGTCCGGGCGTCCTGCCGCTTGAACAGCACCACGGCCGTCACTTCGCGCGCACTGAGCGGGATGTTCACGAGACCCTCGGTGTCGTCGACCTTGGCGCCGCACGCGTTCAGCAGGTCCTCATCGAAGGCCAACACGGCCAGCTGCCGATGGTGGTGCAGCGTCATCGCGTCGAGCATCGCACCCGTCAGCTTGACCCGGCCAATCGAGTAGCTGTCGAAAATCTGTCGGGACAACGCCGCGGCATCCACCCCGGCCTCGACGATACGCCGGCAGGTGTCGAAGGTCTTCGCGCGAATCGCGCCGTAGCGGAAGCCGCCGGTATCGGTCGAGATGGCGAGGTACAGGTGCGACGCGATCTCGCGCGTCCACGGCACCTCGAGCGCATCGATGATGTCGGCCACCATCTCGCCGCAGGCCGCAATCGCCCCGTCGAACCAGTTGACGTGGCCGTACATCGTGTTCCCGAGGTGATGGTCCACGTTGATGACGAAGTAGCGCTCCAGACCGGCCACGCCCGGTCGGTCGAGTTCACTGCACTCGAGCACCACAACGGCGTCGGCTGGCGTCGTGGCGCGCGCCGCGATCGTGATGCGATCCACGCTCGGAAAGCTGCGATACGGCTCGGGCGCCGGGTCCTTCAAGATGACCGTCGCCTGCTTGCCCAGATGCTCGAGCGCCAACGCCAGCGCCAGAGACGAGCCGACAGCGTCGCCATCGGGTTTTGCGTGCGAGGTCAGGATGAACGACTGGCGTTCGCGAATCGCCGCGACGACGGCTTCGAGATCGGTCACGACGACGTCCCGCCTTCATCCTCGGGATCGGTGCCGTTGGAGGGCTCGCCAGGCGCCTCTCCGCGCGCGCGGCGTTCGGCCTCGAGGTCGAGAAGGATCTGTTCGATGCGGTCCTGATGCTCGACGCTCTTGTCGAACTCGAAGCGGAGCTCCGGCACACGCCGCAGTCGCACCCGCGCCGCAATGTGGCGCCGGAGGAACGGCGTGGCGCGTTCCAGTGCGCGTTGAGTTTCGCGTCGCGCCTTCTCGTCGCCCAGGCTCGTGTAATAGACCCGTGCCATCTGCAGATCGGGCGAGATCTTGACGCGCGTCAGCGTGACGAACCCGACTCCCGGATCGTGCACATCGCGCGCGATCAGCTGCGCGAGTTCCTGCCGGATCTCTTCGCCGACGCGTTCTGGACGTGTGCCTTGGGGCATCAGCGGAGGTACTCCACGCGGCTCTCGGTCACGAGGCCCGGTTCGAGGCGCTCGATCTCACGCAGCACGGACGTCAGCGTCTGTTCCGCCCCTGCGTCCGCGCTCGCCACGGTCACGACACCGAGGCCGGCGCGTTGCCACACGTCCTGGTAGGCGCCCTCGGCCACCGCGACGTTCGTGGCCTTCAGGCGATCCTTCAGGCGCCGTAACACCATCCGCTTGTCTTTCAGCGACTGAGACGTGGGCTGGTACAGCTCGAGGCTCAGGAGTGCGACAGTCATACGAGCTGGATGCCCTCGAACCGCCGAAGCCTCGGACCTAGACCGTTTGCGCGATCTTCTCGATCGAGAACACCTCGATGAGGTCGCCCACTTTGATGTCGCTGAACCGATCGAGACCGATCCCGCACTCGGTGCCCAGCGTGACTTCGCTCACATCGTCCTTGAAGCGTCGCAGCGAGGCGAGCTTGCCGGTCCACACCACCGCGCCGTCGCGGACAAGGCGCGCCTGCGTGCTCCCGGAACGCGTGACACGGCCCGCCGTGACCAGGCAGCCCGCAATGGTGCCCAGCTTCGGCGTCTTGAAGATTTGCCGCACCTCGGCCGCGCCGATGCGTGTTTCCTTCAGCGTGGGTTCGAGCAGGCCCGCCATGGCCTTCCGCATCTCGTCGGTCACGTTGTAGATGACCGTGTGATGCCGGATGTCGACCTGCTCGCGCTCCGCGACTTCCGCCGCGTTGCGATCCGGCCGCACGTTGAAGCCGATGATGATCGCGTTCGACGCGGTCGCGAGCAGCACGTC
>JBDTNQ010000099.1:0-16773 GCA_039933635.1 Acidobacteriota bacterium | reverse complement strand
GTCATCGAGTCATCGGACTGCGCACCTGCCTAGTCTTTCGTTCGCAATCGGCCTTCGTATACCACCACCGTTCCGGCAACCAGCTGTTCGACGCTGAACTCGGTCATCACGCGGTCGTGTCCGGCAGCGCCGAGCGCGTGGCGCTTCTCGGGGTTACGGAGCAGATCGATGATGGCGGTCGCCAGTGCTGCTTCGTCGCGCGGGGGGACGAGAATGCCGGTGACCCGATCGTTGACGGCCTCCGGAATGCCGCCGGTATTGGACGCGACGACGGCACGCTCGCAGGCCATGGCTTCGAGGATGGCGGAGCCGAGGCCTTCGGTCACCGAGCTCATGACGAAGAGGTCGAACGACTTCATCAGGCCGATGACGTCCTTGCGGAAGCCTGGCAGGAAGACGTGCCGCTCGAGGCCCAGTGAGCTGACCTGATGTTCGAGCGTCTCTCGCAACTCACCTTCGCCAATGATCACGAACCGCGCGTCCGGGATCTCGCGGATGACCTGCGCGGCCGCCGCCACCAGGTGCTTCTGGCCCTTGTGCCCGGCCAGCGCCGCGGCGTTGCCGACGACCGGAGCGCCGTGGGGGAGCCAGAGCGCCGCGTGCGCATCCACTGCCGGCGCGCGTTCGATGGCGTGCACGTTCACGCCGTCGTGCACGATCTCGACACGGTCCGCCGTTACCCCATCCTGTTCGAGGATCGCGGCAATCGGTCGTGATGCGGCGATGAACACGTCGACGTGCTTGTATTTCCACCGGGAAAACGCGTGACGCTTCAGGTGGAAATCCACGCGTCGCGACGCCACGACCAGCGGGCGGCGGGGCTGCGAGGTGCTCATCTGCAGCGCCATCGCGACGAGCGAGACGGCCATCGGGTCGTGCGCGTGAACGACGTCCGGCTGGACGTCGCCGAGGATGCGCACCAGCTGCCATCCGGCCTGCACATCGAACTCGCTCCGCGGCACGAACCCGCGGACGTGGGCCCCATCGCCGGCGCGCCGCTTCAATTCCCCTTGTTCATGTGCCAGAAGGATCGCGTCGTGATCCACTTCCCGAAGGCCATTGACGGTGAGCAGTACCTGGTTCTGGCCGCCGCGCCAGGTCCTGGCCGTGTCGATGTGGAGCGAGCGCATGCCAGGGACTGTCAGGCTCAGCGGGACGCCGCGTCCGGGACGGTGGTCCGTGCCCGCGCCCAGAGCTTCGCGAACTTGAGGAACACGTAGTGCGCGTTCATCGCCGAGATGATGAGGCCCGGCGTCCCGTCGAGCACGCCGCGGCGGAGCAGATAGTTCCGCACGAAGGCGGCGGGTGGGTGCGCGACGAGATCGAACAGGCCGGCGCGCCGGCCCGCCTCGAACATCTCTTCGGCGGCCAGCGTCGTGTATCGATCCATCGTGGCGTGGTGATGCGCGATGTCGCGATAGGCGTAGTGCTGCAGTTCCGCGGTCAGGTGCCCGATCGGACCGTCCGCGATCACGGACTCGTGCACCCGGCGCGGCTGCCATCGAGCGCGTCGCCGATCGTAAAGGCGCAATTGCGGATCCGGATACCAGTCGGTGGTCCGGATCCAGCGACCAAGGTGAAATGTCACCCGCGGAATCCGGAAGCCCGCCTCTGCCGGCGCGGTCGCCAAACGGGTCCGAACTTCATCCGCCAGTTCAGACGTGACCCGTTCGTCCGCGTCGACCGACAAAATCCAGTCGTGGGCCGCTTCGGCCGAGGCGATGTTCTTCTGCGCCGCGTACCCCGGCCAGTCGCGTGGCACGACCCGGGCGCCGGCCTGCCGCGCCAGCACCACCGTATCGTCGCCACTCCCACAGTCGACCACGATGCGCTCATCGGCCCACGCGACCGATGCCAGGCACGCCTCGATGTTCGCTGCCTCATCCTTCGTGATGATCGTCACCGACAGCGGGGGCACGGGGGAACTATAGCAACAGGAGGTTCTGGTTCCGGGTTCTGCGTTCTGGAACCTCAGAACCTAGAACCAGAACCCCAGAACCCGGAACCCCAGAACCCCAGAACCTATAATCTCCCCATGTCTCTCGATTCGTCCGCCGTCCTCTCGATGTTCCGGCACAGCGGGGCGCTGCTCGATGGTCACTTCAAGCTCTCGTCAGGGCTGCATAGCACGGGCTACCTGCAGTGCGCGCTGGTGCTGCAGCATCCGCCACAGGCGGAGGCGCTTGGCCGCGCGCTCGGCGACGTACTGCGTCACCTCGATGCGACGGTCGTGTTATCCCCGGCGATGGGGGGACTGATCATTGGACACGAGGTCGGGCGTGCCCTGGGAGTGCGTGCCATCTTCTCGGAACGCCAGGAAGGGCAGATGACGCTTCGTCGTGGCTTCACCCTTGGCGCCACCGACCGCGTCGTCGTCATCGAAGACGTGGTGACGACCGGCCTGTCGACGAGGGAAACCATTGCCGTCGTGTCCGCTGCGGGCGCCACGATTGTCGGCGCTGGCGCCATTGTGGACCGTAGCGCTGGCACGGCCGATCTCGGCGTCCCATTCCAAGCACTGGTTCAGCTCGACGTTCCGACCTACCAGTCTGACGCGTGCCCGCTTTGCGCGGCTGGACAGGCGGTGACGAAGCCAGGGTCGAGAACGTAGACCCGTGCGAAGTCGTCCGTGTCCAGCGTCGAGGCGTGGACCTTACGCCGTGAGCGCCCCCCGCACTCTCAAAGTGACCGTCGCCTACGACGGCACCAACTACGTCGGCTGGCAGCGCCAGGAGAACGGGCTCTCCGTTCAGCAGGTCCTCGAAGAGGCCCTCCAGCCGATGTGCGGTGACGATGTGCCGGTGTTGATGGGGGCGGGGCGGACGGACGCCGGGGTGCACGCCAGCGGTCAGGTGGCCAGCGTGCGGGTGGCGTTCGAACATCCAGCCACGGCCGTGCATCGTGCGCTCAACGTGCGGTTGCCGTCCGACATCCGGGTGCTTGCCGTCGAGGACGCCGAGCCGCGCTTTCATGCGCGCTTCGACGCCACCGGCAAGTCCTATCGCTATCGCATCGCGACGGACCGCGTCCTTCTGCCATTCGATCGGTGGTTCGTGTGGCACATGGCGCAGCCGTGCGATGTCGATGCCATGCGCGCGGCGGCGCCCGCCCTCCTGGGCCGCCACGATTTCTCGTCCTTTCAAGCCACCGGATCTGCGGTCCTCGATGCGTGGCGAACGCTCGAGCGGATCCAGGTCGAACGCGTTGGCTCAGAGATTCAGATCGAGGTCGATGGCGATGGCTTCCTCCGCCACATGGTGCGGATCATCGTGGGCACGCTGTTCGACGTCGGCGTCGGCACTCGGAGCGTCGAGTCCATGGCCGCCGCCCTTGCCGCCCGCGACCGCCAGGCCGCCGGCCGCACAGCCCCGGCGCAGGGATTGACCTTGGTCCGGATCCGGTACTGACGAGCCCGGTGTGCCCCGATGACCAGATGGTAAGATTTCGGTGACTGTCATGGCACTTGCTGAGCTGCTGGCGGCAATGCCCGCTGGATCCGCAGAAGAGGCGCTGGCGCGCCAAATCGATTTCGACAGGCTGCCGAGGCACGTCGCCATCATCATGGATGGCAATGGCCGGTGGGCGTCCATCCGGCACCTGCCCAGAGTCGAGGGGCACCGTGCCGGCATTGATGCCGTGCGATCGACCGTCGAGAGTGCGGCGCGCCTGGGCATCTCCGTGCTCACGCTCTACGCCTTTTCGGTCGAGAACTGGAAGCGGCCGAACAGCGAAATCACGGCGCTCATGGGCCTCCTGCGCCACTATCTGCGCCTCGAGCTCAACACACTGCTGAAGAACAACATCCGCTTCAACGTCATCGGTCAGGCGGATCGCTTCGGCCGAGACATCCAGACCGAGCTCGAACAGGCCGAGGCCCGCACGGCCGGCAACACCGGGATGCTGTTCAACATCGCCCTGAGCTACGGGGGACGCGCCGAAATCGTCGATGCCGCGAGGCGCGCGATCCGCGAGGGGATCAAGCCGGACGACCTCGACGAGACGACGTTCGGCTCACTGCTCTACACGGCGGGACAGCCCGACCCAGACCTGCTCATTCGCACCAGCGGCGAGATGCGCGTCAGCAACTTCCTGTTGTGGCAGATCGCGTACGCGGAAATCTGGGTCACCGAGGCACTGTGGCCGGATTTTCGCACCCGGGACCTGCTCGAAGCCGTCGTCGACTACCAGAAACGTGACCGCCGCTACGGCGCCATCGCACCGCCGGCCGTCGGCGCGGGCAAGCGCTAGGTGGCTGTTGGAGCGCGCGGCGTGACCCCTTCCGGCTCGAACGCCACGAGCCAGCGGATCGCCCAGGACGCGAGCGTGTCCTGACATGCTTCGTGTCGCTTCGGCCGCAGTTCTGCTCGCGGTCCTCCTGGCGGCCGTCTGGCTTGGACCGTTCCAGGCCGCCATGGCCCTGGTGATCGTCGCCGCTGCCCTGGCGGGCAGTGAACTAGCCACGATGAGCAGCCGCATCGGCGCTCGGGTGCCGCCGATTTTTGTCGCCATCGCGTCCGCGGTCGTTGCGATGGCCTTCGTCGTGTCGCTCGGGGCGGCGCCGCACGACCCAGGGATCCTGGCCGGTGTGCTGGCCGCGCTGCTGCTGACGGCCGGCGTCCTGACGCTGGCCGGTGGACCGCCGGAACCGGCTGCCGTCACGCGCGCCGCGGTCATGGTGCTGACGCCCATCTACGTCGGCATCCCGCTCGGGGCCGTCGCCTGGGTGCAGCTCACCGCGGGACCCGCGGCCACCACGTGGCTCGTCGCGGTGATTGCGATGAGCGACACGGCCCAGTACTACACGGGGCGTGCCTTCGGACGCCGCAAGCTGGCGCCTACAATTAGCCCGGCGAAAACGGTTGAAGGCGCGATTGGTGGCGTGGTCGCGGGCACGATCGCCGGTGCCGCGCTTGCGCGGGTGTGTCTGCCGGATGTGCCGCTCGTGACGGCCGGCGTGCTGACGCTTGTGCTCGTGTTCTTCGGCATTGCCGGTGATCTGTTCGAGTCGCTCCTTAAGCGCAGCGCCGGCGTCAAGGACAGCTCGAACCTCATCCCCGGTCACGGCGGCGTGCTGGATCGGATCGACAGCCACCTGTTCGCCGCGCCCGTGTTCTTTCTGTTCCTGAGGTACGTCGCGTGAAGCGACTGGCGATTCTGGGCTCGACCGGTTCGATCGGCCAGAGCGCGCTGGCCGTCGTCGATGCCCACGCGGATCGTCTGCAGGTCGTGGCGCTGGCGGCCGGCGAGAACGCATCGCTCCTCGCCGATCAGATTGCCCGATATCGACCGCGCGTGGCGGCTGTCGCCACGGACGTCGCGCGGGTGGAGCTGACCTCGCGGCTCACCTCCAGCAAGACCACGATTCTACGGGCGGGACCGGACGGCCTCATCGCGGCCGCCACGCACCCCGAGGTCGACATCGTCCTCTGTGCATCGTCGGGCACGGCCAGCCTCGAGGCCGCGCTGGCGGCGATCGAGTGCGGAAAGACGCTGGCGCTCGCGAACAAAGAGGTCCTGGTCATGGCCGGTGCGTTGATGATCGACGCCGCACGCCGCAGGAACGTTGCGGTGCTGCCCGTCGACAGCGAGCACAATGCCATTCACCAGTGCCTCTGTGGCCGTGACGCCCGCGACGTCTCGCGCTTGATCCTGACCGCGTCCGGCGGGCCGTTCCGGGGGCTCGATCCGGCCGCCCTCGCGCGCGTGACGCCCGAGGACGCGTTGCGACATCCCACCTGGGTGATGGGACGGAAGATCACGATCGATTCGGCGACCCTGATGAACAAGGGACTGGAGGTCATCGAGGCTCGCTGGCTGTTCGATGCGCGGCCCGAAGCGATCGAGGTCGTCATACACCCGCAGTCGATCGTGCATTCGATGGTTGAGTTCCGGGATGGATCGATCCTGGCGCAACTTGGCGTGACCGACATGCGGCTCCCGATCCAGTATGCCTTCTCGTATCCGGAGCGCTGGGCGGCGTCGCTGCCCCCGCTGGACCTTGTGCGGGCCGGAACGCTCGAATTCTCGTCGCCCGACCGCGACCGTTTTCCGTGCCTGGGGCTGGCGTATCGGGCCCTCGAGCACGGCGGGGCGTGGCCGAGCGTGCTCAACGCCGCCAATGAGGTGGCGGTCGAGGCCTTTTTGGCTCGCAAAATCGGTTTTTGTCAGATTCCGCAGGTGATCGAGCGGTCCCTGGACGCGGCCGATCACCATCTGGGCGCCCCGGTATCCCTGACCGACGTTCGCGCGGCCGATCGCTGGGCCCACACCTTCGCGACCGAAACCCTCCGTACGCTACCATCGTCTTAAGGGACGAATGCTCACAATATTTTCATTTCTGTTCGTGCTCGGCGTGCTCGTATTCGTGCACGAACTGGGGCACTTCCTCGTCGCGCGCTTGTACGGCGTGCGCGTCATCACGTTCTCGCTTGGATTCGGCCTGAAGATCTTCAAGTTCAACCGCGGCGGCACCGAGTACTGCGTGAGCCTCATCCCGCTCGGCGGCTATGTGAAGCTGGCTGGGGAAACGGTCGAGGAAACGCGCACTGGCGCGCCGGACGAGTTCTTGTCCAAGAGCAAATGGATCCGCTTTCAGGTGTACATCGCCGGCCCGGTGATGAATATCCTGCTGGCGATCATCGTGCTGGCGGGTGTGCTGTCGCGCGGCGCGGACGTGCCGTTGTACGAATCGTCAGCGCCAGTCGTCGGCAACGTCATGGTCGGGAGTCCGGCGGAAGGCGCCGGTCTGAAAGTCGGCGACCGCATCGTGAGCGTTGACGGCCGTGAGACGCCGACCTGGGACGAGCTGAACCTCGCCGTCGTCCCGAAAGCCGGCCGCCCGCTGGCGATCGTGGCCGTCCGCGACGACAAGCGGCTCGACGTGACCGTGACCCCCAACTCACTGGGCAAGTACGAGATCGGCGATCTGGGTATTCGACCCGTGTACCGTCCCGTCGTCATGCAGGTCAATCCGCGCACGCCGGCCGAGCGCGCGGGAGTGCGCCGCGGCGACATCGTTCTCGGGATCAACGATGAGCGCGCTCTGACGCAGGACAAGATCATCGCGCGCATTCGTGCGAGCGCGAACACGGCCGTGACCCTGCACATCGAACGGGACGGCGCGGACGTGCCGCTGTCCGTGACGCCCGAGGGCGCAGCCGGCGCGGCCGTCATCGGCGTTTCGCTCAACCCGTACGAGGTGCGCCGGATCGATCCGACCCTGCCGCAGGCGATCCAGATGAGCCTGAAGCAGAACTGGGACAACACGGTGCTCATCGGGCGCACGTTGCGCGGGCTCTTCACCCGCGAGACGCCCATGCGTCAACTCATGGGGCCGGTGGCGATTGCGGAGATGTCCGGCAACGCCGCGCGCTTCGGAGGATGGCTCGCGATCTTCAACCTGATGGCGATGATCAGCCTGAATCTCGGGCTCCTGAATCTCATGCCCGTGCCCGTGCTCGACGGCGGCCAGATCGCCATCCTCGCCGTCGAAGGCCTGGCCCGCCGCGACCTGAGCGCGCGCATCAAGGAGCGGATCCTCATGGCCGGCGCGGCGCTGATCGTGATGTTGATGGTGACCGTGATCTACAACGACATCGCAAGACTGCTGCGATAGTCCCTCAGGTCCGTGCGCGGCTACAGCTCCGCTGCCCGCACGGCCGCCCCAAGCAAGCCCGCGGCGGGATTCAGAATCACTTTCACGGGAAAGGTCCGCAGCAGATCGACCAGCGGTTCCTTCTCGAGGAATGCGGCCATGAACGCGCCGGATTTGATCGCCGGCAGGATCTTCGGCGCGATGCCGCCGCCGACGTAGACTCCGGCGGTCGCCATGTAGCGCAAGGCGATGTTGCCCGCTTCCGCGCCGTAGGCTTCCACGAACATCTCGAGGGCCTCCATGCAGAGCGGGCAGGTGTGGTTCAGCGCCGCGGTGCTGACGGCCGCGGCCAGCTCAGGGCCCTCGCACTCGGGTCCGATGTGGCGGCACACGCCTCGCGGCGATTCGTGGCGATGCGTGAAGCGCGAGACGTTGACCAGGCCGCGGCCGGAGACCACGGCTTCGACCTCGACGCGTCCGTGACTCTTCGTGAGGAACTCGACGAGCGCCAGTTCGCGCGGCGTGCGGGCCGCGAAGTCGGCGTGTCCGCCCTCGGACGCCGCCGGGGTGAAGACGCCGTTGACGTTGTGCAGCAGGGCTTCGCCGAGTCCGGTGCCCGCGGCAAGGATCGCCCCGTTCCCGGTGGGCACGGCGACGCCCTCCTGCAGTACCGCCAGTTCGTCCGGCTCCAGCACCGGCACCGACGACGCCATGGCCTCGAGGTCGTTGATGAGTGCCGCGCGGCACCCCCCGATGCGCTTGGCGATGGCGCCGACGTCCGCGATCCACGGCGCGCTCGTGAGCCGCGCCACGAGGCCGGTGACCGGCCCTGCAATGCCGGCACACATCGCCTCGATGCCGTGGCCGCCCGTGTCGTCCAGGAACGTGTCCACCAGTTCCTCGAAGCTTTCGAAGTCGCGTGTGACGTACTCCCGCGTCACCGTCGAGATCGGACGGTCCGTCCGTTGTTCGAACAGGCCGATGAGAGTCTTGGTGCCGCCGATGTCCGCTGCCAGGAGCATGGGGAGATGATATGAAAAACGGTCTCGCCTTGACATCGCCATCGCATCGCATCATCTTGGCGTCTGCGTGGTGAAGGCGTCCGGAGGTCAGCTGTTTTTCGGCCAGCAGGTGGCCCTGGCGGGGAAGTTGTCCGTCCTCTCGCGACGTGACGTCCGCGCCATCGTCGAGCGCCTCGGCGGCACGTTCTCGGCGGATCTCACGCCGGGCACGGTCGCCGTTGTGACCGGTGACGATGCCGGCGATCTGCCGGCACAGGTCTCCCACATCGTCACTGAGAGCGAGTTGTGTCGCGAGGCCGGGCTGCCGGATCTCGAAACGCTCCGCGCGCGGTACTACTCGGCTCGCGACCTTCGTGGGATGTATCCCGTCCTCAAAGAGGATCACCTGCGCTACCTGGAGAAGTGGGGACTCGTCCGGCCCATCGTCGGCCGCTACTCCTTCAGCGATCTCCACGTGGTCCGGCAGGCCGTGACCGAGATCGAGCAGGGCGCGTCCTTACCCGGACTGCTGCGGGCACTCTCGGCCGAGGCGCAGGGACAGCTCGCGCTGGATTTCCAGCCGCGCGGTGAGCGCCCTCGCGCGCGCGTGGTTTCGCTCTCGCCGAAGCCCGCGAGCGCTGTCGTGACGCCGGTCGCGACGGATCGGGCGCAGGCGATCCTGGCGGCCAATCGCGCGCTTGCGACGAAGTATTTCCTCGAAGGCGCGGAGCTCGACGATGGTGCGGAGCGGGATCTTGACGGAGCAGCCGTGGCGTACCGCCGCGCGGCGCTGTTCGATCCGCAGCTCGTGCCCGCCATCGTGAATCTCGCGAATATCCACTACGAACGTGACGAGCTCGTCGAGGCCGAGGCCCTTTACGAGAAGGCGATTCGGCTGGATGCGGAGTGTTTCGAAGCCTACTTCAACCTCGGCAACATCCATCACGATCTGTCGAGGTTTGCCGAAGCCGTGACCGCGTACCGTGACGCGCTGGCGATCAATCCGGCGTATCCGGAAGCCCACTTCTACCTGGCGGTGACGCTCGAGAAGACGGGCCGATCGAGCGACGCCCGCGCACACTGGCGGGAATATCGTGCGCTCGCGCCCGACGGCGAGTTCGTGGAACTGGCGAAGGAATTCTCGGACTAGAGACGTCGGACCGCCGCACCCGTTTCCACAATCTGTGCCGCGTGACGCGATTCGTGCGCGCCGACGAATCCGATCCACTGATAGAGGTTCATCGCGCCCAGCCTCGGATGGGCTTGCGAGAGCGTCTCGAGGGCCCAGCCGTCGGCGTCGCGCAGGACGGCCTCCAGGCGCGCGCGACTTGCCTCGAGCCGCGTCCACGCCTCTGCGGCGTCGATCGTCCCTATCGGAAGCGACGGACCACTCGCCACGCGCTTCTGGCTGCGATCCTTCAGGCCCGCCACATCGAGCGATGCCAGGACCGATGAGTCCGTCGTCTCACGGCCGAGTCCGGCCAGCTTGGCCGTCGTCACGTCTCGGGCCACCATGTCGCCGATCCGGGTCTCGACGATGGAAAGGTGCTCGAGAATTTCGGCGACGGACCATTGATCCGGCCCGGGTTTGATGTGGCGTTCCTGCGGCGGAACGGACGCGAGGGCGTGCGTGAGGTCGGCGCGCGAGTGCGCGAGGTGGGTGAGCAGTTCCTGCGTTCGTGGGTGCATTTCGGCTACTCCCGCGCCGCGAGCACGCTATTCCTCGTTGAGCAGCTTGAGGCCGAACGCCTTCTCGACATCCTCGAGATCTCCGCGTTCCTGCGGATCGGCGAGCGTGAGCGCGTGTCCGGTTGCGTCATTCCGGCCCGTGCGGCCGACGCGGTGCACGTAGCTGTCGAGGCCGTGCGGGACTTCGTAGTTGACGATGAGGCCCACCGATTCGATGTCGAGTCCACGCGCGGCGACGTCCGTGGCCACGAGCACTTTGATGCGCCCGGACCGGAACGCCTCGATGGCGGCGGTCCGATCTTTCTGGGCGCGATCCGCGTGAATCGCCACGGCGCGGAGACCCGCCTGCTGAAGGTGCCGCGCGAGACGATCGCAGCCGATCTTGGTGTTCACGAAGACGATGGCCGGTTCGTGCACCTTCTTGAGATACTTCGCGAGAAACGCCGGCTTCTCACGCGTCGGCAGAATGCGTCCTTCGTGCGAGATGGTCTGCGCCGGGCCGCGTCGGGATCCGACCTGGATGAACACCGACGTCGGTGCCAGCGCGTCGGCGAACCGCATCACTTCGTCCGGCATCGTCGCCGAAAACAGCATCGTCTGGCGTGCCGTTGACGGTGGCAGCGCTTCGGCGATGCGCCGGACGTCGGGCCAGAAGCCCATGTCCATCATGCGGTCCGCTTCGTCGAGCACGAAGATCTCGAGCTTTGAAAAGTCGCCGACGCTGCTCCGCATGTGATCGAGCAACCGCCCCGGCGTGGCGACGACGATGTCGACGCCGGCCTTGAGCGCCCGGGCCTGCGGTTCCATCGGCACGCCGCCGTAGACGGCCACGCTCGAGACGGGCGCGTGATAGGCGAACCCCTGGACTTCGTCGTCGATCTGCGTGGCGAGCTCGCGCGTTGGAGCCAGGATCAGCGCCCGCGTGACCCCGCGCGGCGCGCGGTAGCCTTCCTTGTTCTCCCTCAGCAGCCGGGCCAGGATGGGCAGCAGATAGGCGGCCGTCTTCCCGGTGCCGGTTTCGGCGCAGCCGATGACGTCACGCCCGTCGAGCGCGTATGGCAGGACGGCGCTCTGGATGGACGTGGTCCTTTCGTAACCGCGCTGTTCGAGCGCGTCGAGCAGGTCTGCGTCAGTGATCAGGGAGCGAAAGGCAAGCGGTGCGGGATCGAACGGCGACGATTCACGGGAGGGGTGTGGCGAGCCAGCCGCGGCCTGAGGCCGGCTGCTTGGGCTGGCGCCTCCACTGCTGGCGCCACGACGCCCTCGGCGCCGTCGCTGCTGCGGTCCTTGGGGTTTGGCGTCTATCGTCAAGGCTCGGAATCAGCGGGCGCGGAAGGTGATGATGCCTCGCACCGGATCGTAGGGCGACACGCCCACGGTGACCCGGTCTCCTGGGACGACCTTGATGCGGAAGCGGCGCATGCGGCCACTCAACTGGGCGAGCACTTCGTGGCCCGAATCCACCTGCACGCGGTACAACCCCCCGCTATGCACGGCCACCACGGTGCCTTGAACATCAATCAGGTCGTCCTTGCTCAAATTTGCTGTCCTCTCAACGCATAAGCATAGCACTTGGACGCGCAAGGGCCTGCGGATCGGGGTTCATGGGCTCGCGGCCCGCGCCAGATCGTTCGTGAAACCCCGGGCTCCAGCTCGGTGGAACCCCGGCTTGTGCTCGGTGGAGCCCCGGACCTTGACCTCCGTGGCCCCCGGACCTTCAGGTCCGGGGCAAACCTTACGTTTCCAATGCTTTGACCGCCTCTTCGACTTGCTTCGCCAGCGCGGCGTAGTCCTCGCCCGCCAGCCGAAGCGGGGCCCCGAACGAGACCGTCACCGGGCCACGTTTCGGAAACTTCATCGTCGGGTGGAGGACCTTGTCGAGGCCGCTGATGCGAACCGGCACCACTGGCACGTCGAGCTTCGCCGCGATCATCCCGATCCCAGGCCGGAAGGCGCCAATCACGCCCTCGCGTTTGCCCTCCGGGAAGATCAGCACGGAGTCACCGCCGGCCATGATCTCGCCGATGTAGCGCAACGTCTGGCGGGTGCCGCCCTCGCGCTGCGGCAGCGGGAAGGCGTTGAAGAACTCACACGACAGGTAGTAATTGAGGCTGTTGGTGAACCACTCCCCGCGCGTGTACGCCGTCGGATTGAAGTGCGCCTTGAAGAACTCCTTGGCCATGGCCGGCGCGACCCGATAGCGCCAGCGTGTGGGCAAGGCGCGGAGGATCGCGGGCGTGTCCATGTGGCTCTGATGGTTGGCGGCGAAAATCACGGGCGTCTGAATCCCGTGCAGGTGCTCGAGCCCGTGGACCGTCATCTTCATGAAGATGCGACCCCAGGGCAGAATCCAGGTCGGCAGGCTGATGCGGCGCATGAACCGAGCCGGCGCCGAGCGATTCCACGAAGGAAACGCGATAGGTGTTTCGGCCAGCGACCGCGTCGCGGGCGCGGTCGTCGCACTCGCGCCGGCGTCTGGCATCGCGTCCGTCCTCAGCAGGGCCTCGAGTTCCCGAATGGAGCGCGGGCCGGCCAGAAGCGATTCGTCGAGCGTCGTGTGAAACGCCTCTTCGAGCGCCATCATGAGCTCCACGCGATCGAGCGAGCTCAGGCCCAGTTCCTCCAGCGTGGTGTCCGGCGTCAGCGTCCGGCCCGCCGTGTAACGACCGATGATCTCCGGCAACGAGGTGCCGGTGGTCGCCGAGGTCGTTGGCGCCTCACCGGAGGCCCACTGCTGAATCTGGCGCCGCTTCAGCTTTTGTGTGCCTTCTGTTCGAGGCAGCGCGTCGCCCGGCCACACGGACGTGCTCCACACGCGCTGGTGATCTTCGAGTGTGGCGTTCGCGCCGCGGACGATCGCGTTCGTATCCGCACCCGGGACAAGAACAAGTACTGCGTGGATTCGTTCCTCGCCGTCGACCTTCAGTCCGACGACCGCCGCGTCCGTCACGCCAGGTTGCGCGATCAGCGTGCGCTCGACGTCTTCGGGGAAGACGTTCAGGCCCTGCGGCGTGACGATCATCTCCTTCTTGCGGCCCTTGATGAGCAGTCGTCCGGCCGCATCGAGTTCGCCGATGTCGCCGGTGTGGAACCAGCCGTCCTTGAACGCCGCGTCGGCGTCGGGTGGCGGCGATCCATCGGGCCGGTAATAGCCCGATGTCACGTTGTCGCCGCGCACGAGGATCTCGCCGTCCGGCGCGATCCGCACCTCCACGCCGCCGATTGGTGTGCCGACCGTGCCTTTCGATGCGCGCAGGGGGTGGTTCAACGTGACGATCGGCGCGGTCTCCGTGAGACCGTAGCCCTGGACGACGAGGAAGCCGAGCTTGCGCCAGAACGCTTCGAGTTCCGGATCGAGCGGTGCGGCGCCGCAGACGACGCACCAGAACTTCCATCCGAACATCCGGTGGATCTTGCGGAAGTGCCACCATCGCCACGCCCAGTGCCTGCCAGCCAGCGGGTCGGGGCCTTTGGCGTCGGGCGCCACGCGCTCGACGTGCTCGCGCAGCACATCGAGCACCTTCGGGACACACACGAGCACGGAGATGCGCCGCGATTTGATCTGCCGGATGATTTCCGCCGGGCTGTACCCGTGGGAGAACACGACCGTACCCGAGAGCATCGGCGGCACGAATGTCGCCATCGACTGGCCGAACATGTGACTCAACGGCAGGAGGTTCAGAAAGCGAATCGGACGAAACGGCCGCGCGTACCGCAGGTATTTCTTCATCTCCCGTTCGATCGGGATGATGTTGGCGAGCACGTTGCGATGCGTGATGGTCACGCCCTTCGGATCGGCCGTGGCGCCGGACGTGAAGATGATTTCGGCGAGCGATGAGGGAGCGATTGGCTCTCGAGTCTTCCGGTCGGCCCGATCGGCCGGTCTCACGGGAAACCAGACGGCCTGTTCGAGCCTCCACACCACGCCCGCGAGATCGGTGGGAGCCGCGACCTCACTGCCGACCAGGACGACTTTGGCCTGGACGATGTGGGTGATGCGGGAGAGCAGATCGGCGGACGCGCGGAAATCGACGGGGACGAGCACCGCGCGCGCCATGAGGCAGCCCCAGAGGGCGATGACCCATTCCGCGCGGTTCTCGGACCAGATGACGACCTTGTGACCGGCGCCAACACCCGCGGCCTCCAGCTGATCGGCAAACTCCAGGGCTGCATCGCCGACCTGACGGTAGCTCGCCTGCCGGACACGGTAGCCGTCGTCGTGCACGAGGAAGACGTCGTCGGAATGGGCGTAGTCCTCGAAGAAATCGAGGAGCGTGTCACGGGCCATGTGGCCCCATAATACAGACCGGCACCACAACGGAGGATGAGATCTATGAAGCGAGTAACGCTGTTTTTCGCGGCGATGGCGATCGCCGCGCCAGTCCTGGCGCAGACGCCGGCCCCGCAAGCTCCTGCGATGCCCGGAGGCGCCCCTGCTGGTCGCGCTGGTGCGCCCCAGGTGCCACCGATTGACGTTCCCTGGAACGACGCCATTCCGCCGGGCACGAACGATCACGCCGCGCGCGCGCTGAAGGAGTCTTCGCGCCACGGCGAGTGGGTCGACATCAAGATGGCGGACGGCACGGCGCTGAAGAGCTGGGTCGTGTATCCGGAGAGCCCGACGAAGACCGGCGTCGTGCTCGTGATTCACGACATCTTCGGCATGCGCGATCTCGCGCGGGCGCTGGGCGATCAGCTCGCGCAGGATGGCTTCATTGCGATCGTGCCGGACTTCTTGTCGGGCAAGGGGCCGAATGGTGGCGGCAGCGACTCGCTCGGAACCGGAGTGAACGCGGCCATTGGAACGCTGACACCCGCCGACGTCGTCGCGCGGCTGAACGCGGCGATGGACTACGGCAAGAAGCTTCCAGCTTCCAACGGCAAGACGGGCGTCGTCGGCTTCTGCTGGGGTGGATCGCAGAGCTTCCTCTACGCGGCGCAGCAGCCGAACCTGAATGCGGCCGTGGTGTTCTACGGCTCGGCGCCTGGAACGGGCACGAGTGACGCGACAGTGGATTCGGTCGCCGCGGCGCTGGCCAACACGAAGGCTCCAGTGATGGGGATGTACGCCGGCAACGATGCGCGTATCGGTGCGACGGTGCCGGTGACGCAGGACGCGATGAAGAAGCTCGGTAAGAGCTATGACGTGCACACATTCGAAGGGGCCGGACACGGCTTCGTGTTCTCACAGGCAGGCGCCAACGGCGCCAACCTGAAGGCGACGCAGGACGCGTGGCCGCTGGTGTTGCGGTTCTATCGCGCGAACTTGAAGTAGAGACAGAACGATCGAAGGTCGAGCGCTCCGGCACGGAACCCCAGGCCTTCAGGCCTGGGGTTTACCGGGGCCCTCTTTGGGCTTCGATCCCGCGCATTCGAGGCTCCCCGTGACCGATCCACTCAATCCCGAAAAGATCCTGCAGACCGGTCTGGCCTTCTGGCCGGCGAAGACGCTCTTGAGCGCTATTGAACTCGACGTGTTCACCGAGCTCGCGCGTGGCCCCGAATCCTTTGAAAGCCTGCGCGGTCGCCTCGGCCTGCATGTCCGATCGGCCCGGGACTTCTTCGACACGCTCGTCGCGCTCGGGTTCCTGACGCGGTCCGGCGACACGTACGGGAACACCGCGGAAACAGATCTGTTTCTCGACCGGAACAAGCCGTCATATGTCGGCGGCATCCTCGAAATGGCGAACCATCGTCTCTATCCGTTCTGGGGCGGCCTGACCGAAGCGCTCCGCACGGGCCAGCCGCAAAACGAGCTCAAGCAGGGCGGACCCGGGATGTTCGAGACGCTCTATGCTGATCCCGCGCGCCTGAAACAATTCCTGGGGGCGATGACCGGCATCAGTCACGGCGCCAACATGACGATCGCGCGTCAGTTCCCGTGGAAGGAATATCGGACCTTCGTGGACGTGGGTACGGCGCAGGGTGACCTCGCCGCCCAGGTGGCGCTCGCGAATCCACGTCTGCGCGGGATGGGCTTCGACCTGCCGCAGGTCGAGCCGATCTTCGAGGAGTACGTCGCCAAGCTGGGCGTGGCCGATCGCGTGACGTTCGTGGCAGGCAGCTTCTTCGAGGACGCGCTGCCGCACGCTGACGCCATCATGATGGGCCACATCCTGCACGACTGGGATCTGCCGACGAAAAAGGTGCTCATCCGCAGGGCGTTCGAGGCGCTGCCGGCGGGCGGCGCGTTGATCGTCTACGAGGCGATCATCGACAACGATCGCTCGAAGAACGCGTTCGGGTTGATGATGAGCCTCAACATGCTGATCGAGACGCCGGGCGGTTTCGATTACACGGGCGCCGACTGCGAAGGCTGGATGCGGGAGGCTGGCTTCACGCGCACGCGCGTCGAGCCGCTTGTCGGGCCCGATTCGATGGTGGTGGGGATCAAGTAGGCGCAATTCCAACCGCGCGCCCCTGGCATGTCCACACGCCCCGTGGCGACTCGCGGGCGTTGGCTGCGCCTGCAACGGATTGTCAGACCGG
>JBDTNQ010000098.1:0-17045 GCA_039933635.1 Acidobacteriota bacterium | reverse complement strand
GCTCTGGCCGCTGAGCCGAGCGCCGACGCACACACGCGACAGGCCGCCCTTCGCGCGCTCACCGGCATTGACGCGGCCCACGCCACCGCCATCGCGACCGACGCCCTCGGCGACGTCTCGGATTTGGTCGCCCTCGAAGCGATCGAGGTGCTGGCGGCCGCGGCGCACAGCAACGCGGCCGCCAGCACCCCGGCGTTCGAGCGCCTGACCGAGCTCGCGCTCGACCGCAGGCGGCCGGTCGGACGCCGGATCGCCGCACTCGCCGCGCTTCGTGGGCTTCCCGCGCACCTGCTCGCGGCACTCGACGACGCGCTGACAGGCGCGGGCACTGAGGCCGCGCTCGGTGATACGACATGGCTGGAGCCGATCGCCGCGGCGTGGATCGCCGCGGCAGACGGCGACAAGACATGGCGCAACCGGTTGGCCGCGCTCTTCGCCACCATCGTCGCGCGGGACGGCCTCACCCGAACCAGCCCGGCCCTGATCCGGGTATTGACGACCCAGCCGGGCGCAGCTGTGCTCGTCGCGGCAGCGCCACGAACGAGAACGAAGCCGAAACCGGGAGTCTAAAGACTCCCGGTTTCAAGTGTCAGCTAGTAGGCCTTCGCGAACCAGGCTTTGACGGACGCGGCGCCGTTGCACTTGACGCACTGGCCGTCGACGCGCGGCGCGTCGAGCGGGATGTTGCGCAGGGTCGCCTGGGTTTCGGCCTTGATTGAGGCTTCGCACTCCGCGGACCCGCACCACGCAGCAATCACAAAACCAGGACGTCCCTCCATGTGGGCCTTGAACTCCGTCCAGTCGGCTGCCTCGCTCGTGTGCTCCTCACGGAAGGCGACGGCACGCGCCAGGAGGTTCCTCTGTATCTCTTCGAGCAGCTCGATCACACGATCCGCCAGCGTGGAAAACGGGATCGCCTGCTTTTCGCGGGTGTCGCGGCGCGCGCTGAAGACCTGAGACTTCTCGAGATCCTTGGGGCCAATCTCCAGCCGCAGCGGCACACCGCGCAGCTCGTATTCAGCGTACTTCCAGCCAGGCGACGTTTCCTCGTTCGCATCGAGCTTCACGCGGACGCCGCGCGCCACCAGTTCGTCGCGAATGGCTTCGGCCTTCGGAAGCACCGTTTCCTTCCAGGTGCCACGTGGAATCGGGATGATCACCACCTGGTGCGGCGCGATGTGCGGCGGCAGCACCAGCCCGGCATCGTCCCCGTGCGTCATGATCACGCCGCCGATGAGACGCGTGGAGACCCCCCAGGACGTCGTCCACGCGTGCTGCACGGTCTTGTCCCGGCCCTGGAACTGGATGTCGAAGGCCTTCGCGAAGTTCTGACCGAGGTTGTGCGACGTGCCCGCCTGCAGGGCGCGGCCGTCACCCATCAACGCCTCGATCGAATAGGTCCGTGACGCGCCAGCGAACTTCTCGCTCTCGCTTTTCACACCGTCGATGACCGGCATCGCGAGTTCCTGCTCCGCGAAGGCCTTGTACAGCGCCAGGATCTTGAGGGTTTCCTCCTCCGCCTCCTCGGCCGTCTCGTGAGCGGTGTGCCCCTCCTGCCACAGAAACTCCGTCGTCCGCAGGAAGGGACGCGTCACCTTCTCCCAGCGCACCACGTTGGCCCACTGGTTGATGAGCACGGGCAAGTCACGCCACGACTGAATCCACTTCGCGTACATCGTCCCGACCATCACTTCGGACGTCGGACGGACGATCAGTTTTTCCTCCAACACCTCGTCGCCGCCCTTGGTGACCCACGCGACCTGCGGAGCGAAACCCTCGACGTGCTCCTTCTCCTTCATGATCAGACTTTCGGGGATGAAGAGCGGGAAATACGCGTTCACGTGCCCCGTCGCCTTGAACTGCGCGTCGAGAATGCGCTGGATGTGCTCCCAGATGGCGTAGCCGTACGGGCGAATCACCATGCAGCCCTTGACCGGTGAGTAGTCAGCCAACTCCGCGCGACGCACCACGTCGAGGTACCAGCGCGAAAAATCTTCCGATCGGGGCGTGATCTCCGTAACGAACGCGTCTTTTTTCTGGTCGGCCAAGCAGGACTCCGGGAACAGGATGTGGCGAAATCAGCGTGTCAGACCGCGCCTCGGCTGTCGTAGCGATGACGCTTCCAGTGTAGATCGTCCCTCTCGGGGAAGTCGGTGCGCGAGTGTCCCCCGCGGCTCTCCTCGCGCGCCAGCGCGGCGCGAACGATGAGCGAGCCGACCGTCAGCAGGCTGGCCACGCGCCAGGTGGACACATCCAGCGACGCGCCGTTCGCGCGCTGCTGATCCAGCGACGCCCACATCGGATCAAGCGTCTCCGCCGCCTGACGCAGGCCGTCGCGATCGCGGAACACCGCGGCCGTGCGCCACATCAGGTCCCGGACCGCGGCCTCGGTCGTCGGCACGACCATGGGCTCGGCGGACGGTGGCGGGTCGGCCACGCCTCGCGCGGCCTCGGGCCAGTCCGCCGTGGCGTCCCGCATCGCGCATCCCGCTCGACCGCCGAACACGAGCCCCTCGAGCAGCGAGTTGCTCGCCAGACGATTGGCCCCGTGGACGCCCGTGCAGGCGACCTCCCCGGCCGCGAACAGCCCGCGCACCGAGGTTCGCCCGTTGAGATCGGTCGCGACCCCCCCCATGAGATAGTGCGCCGCAGGCCCGACCGGCAGGCGATCGGTCGCCAGGTCGAGTCCCGCCCGGCGGCACAACTCGGCAATTGCCGGAAACCGCTCGCGGACGACGTTCGAAGGGAGATGCGCCAGGGTGAGATATACCGGAGCGCCCGTGCGCTCGGACTCCCGCACAATGGCGCGTGCCACGCGATCGCGCGGCGCCAGGTCACCCGCAGGATCGTATCGCTGTACGAACGCTTCGCCCTGCGCGTTGATGAGCTTCGCGCCTTCTCCTCGCAGCGCTTCGGACAGCAGATACCGCGGCACGCCGGGTACGGCGAGCGCCGTCGGATGGAACTGCACGAACTCGAGATCGGTGACGCGCGCGCCGGCCAGGTACGCCAGCACGATGCCGTCGCCGGTCGCTACGGCAGGATTGGTCGTCTCGCGGTAGACCTGCCCCGCGCCGCCGGTCGCCAGGAGCGTCGCCCCCGCGCGAGCCTCCGTCAGCCCGCCCGTCGCATCGAGAAACCGCACTCCCGTCACGACGCCATCGTCGACGATGGCCTGCACGGCCACGGCGTGGTCGATGACGGTGACGGAGGGATAGCCCGACAGGCGCGCGGCGAGGACGCGTCCGATCTCGCGCCCGGTCGCATCGTGTGCGTGGAGGACGCGGCGCACGGAGTGTGCCCCCTCGCGCGCAAGATCAAGCCGCCCCTGCGACGTGCGATCGAACGCAGCCCCCCACTCGAGCAGTTCGTCCACGTACCGCGGACCTTCGGACACGAGCACGCGAACGGCCGGCTCGTCGCACAGGCCATCCCCCGCCAGCATCGTGTCGTGTTCGTGCAGCTCAGGTGAGTCGTCGTCTCCGACGGCCGCGGCGATGCCGCCCTGGGCATACCCGGTACTGCCGGCGCCGGGGTCGGACTTGGTAAGAATGATGACGCGGCCATGGGGCGCGAGTGCCACAGCCGCCCGCAAACCCGCGATGCCGCTGCCGATGATGAGATAGTCGGCCGAAACGCGTGCGGTCACGATGGCCTGCTATCCTAACAGGCTGCTGGCGAGTGGACTACCCGCCGCCCAGCACCAGACCCATGAATTCGATTCGCATCGACGTGACCAGCGAACGGGCCACCTACCCTGTTGTCATCGGCCCCGGCCTCGCACGCGCACTCCCGGGGCTCCTCGACGCTCAGGGCATCACCCGTCAGCGTCTGGTCGTGAGTTGCGCGCCGGTGTGGCGCCTGCACGGCAGGCGCCTCCGGCCGTTGCTGGCCAAGCAGGACAAGCCAGCCCTGATCGCGGACGGCGAACGCGCCAAGACATTGGCCACCGTAGCGAGCCTGTATGAGCAGTGCGTCCGGCGCGGTCTGGACCGCTCGGCCGCCGTGATTGCCGTCGGCGGCGGCGTGGTCGGCGACGTGGGCGGATTTGCGGCCGCCAGTTACCTGCGCGGGATCCGGCTCGTGCAGGTGCCCACGACACTGCTCGCCCAGGTCGACAGCGCCATCGGCGGCAAAGTCGGGGTCAACCTCTCTGCTGGCAAGAACCTCGTTGGCGCATTCCACTCGCCGTCGCTCGTCGCCTGCGATCCGGAGCTCCTCCGCACGCTGCCACGGCGGGAGTTCCGGGCCGGCCTGTACGAAGTCGTGAAATACGGCGTCATTGCCTCGTCGACGTTATTCGACCATGTCCACAAGCAGTTGGGTCCAATCCTGAACGTCGACACCAACCTGCTGACACCCATCGTCGCCGACTGCTGCCGCATCAAGGCGGATGTCGTCATGCGCGACGAGCGCGAGATGGGGCCGCGGCGCGCACTGAACTTCGGCCACACGATCGGCCACGCGCTCGAGGCGATCACGAAATACCGGCGCTTTCGCCACGGCGAAGCCATCGGTCACGGCATGCTGGCCGCCGCGACCCTGTCCGTGATGCGAGGCGCCATGTCGTCGTCCGACGCGGACAGGCTGGCGGCCGTCATCCGCGACATGGGCGCGCTGCCAGCCGTCACGGACCTCCGGATCAGTGATGCCCTGGACGTCATCGCGCGTGACAAGAAGGTCGTGAACGGACGGTTGCACTTCGTGCTGGCAGCAGGCATCGGGAGCACGGTCGTCGTCTCGGACGTCCACACCCGCGAGCTGACGCAGGCGATGCGCGCCATCGGCATGAAGAAGTAGCCCGCGTCAGCGCGGTTCCCACCGCGACCGCACGCGGACGACACCAGTGGACGCCAGCCGTTCGAGGACGGCCTCTCGATCTGACCGGACGCCTCTGGGCCCCAGTGCCCGCGCGCGGACCCGCACAACCTGATTCGCGTCCGCCAGCGCATTGCCATCCCCATCCGCGCGATCGTCGCCCACCCAGGCCACGAGGTACGGAAGCACGCCGGGCGGCGTGTCCGGCAACATGGCGGCAAGAGGCCCCGCGAGGAAGACGCGCCATCGCGTCTGATCCGGACCGACTCCGACGTCCGCGTCGCGCTGCACCTCAGCGGTCATGGCGCCGATGTCGAGGACGTCCGCCCACGGCGCCCGCGGGCGCGGGTCGATGTCTCGTAGCGGCGACGATACCGCGCCGGTCAGCACGTCGGACCAGTTCGTAGCCGCAGCGAGGTCGTCAATCGCACGCTCGATGGCGGCCTCGGCGGCGTACGAGACCGCGAGCGCGCGCGCATCGTTCGCCGACGCCGCGCCTTCGAGATCGGCGAGGGAGACGGCGGCAAACGCCAGGCCGGAGAGCGCGAGCACGACCATCATCACGAGCAGGAGGGCCGCTCCTTCGTCGCAGCGATTCAGCGGCCGGCGTTGAGATTCCACGGCGTCACCTCCGTCGCCACCGTGAGATCCGGCACCCCGCCAAGCGGATTGATGTTGCTGCCGGGTCTGCGAAAATCGGGCCCGGTCGCTCGAAACTGATCGAGCGCCGATTGCAATCGGATGCGGACGCGCACGGCCCGCACGCGCATGAGATCGACATCGAAGCGACGGTCCCCCTCCCCACACCAGGGTCCGTCGGTAAAGAGATCGAGGGGCAGAGGCGCCAGCGAGTCTCCGGCCGGCGCAAGCGTGGACAGCGCGGCAACCGCGTTGCCGGCAGCGTCGAAGAGGCAGTTCGCCGTGCCCGCAACCGGCTTCGGCCTGACGGGCGGTCGGCCCTCTCCGAGATACATCACCTCCACCCCCACCACGTCGTCTACCACTACGGCGTCAGAGAGATAACCGTCGTAGGAACGCAACTGCCGCGCGGCGGTGTCGAACACGTATGAGTGGGACTCAACCGGGAGCACGACCGCACCGGGCGCAAATGATGGGGGCGCCGGCTGCAGCGAACGAAGCGTGGCAACGGCTCCCGAAACGGCGGTGACGACGTAGAGACCGTGACGACCCGATTCGTCGAAGATCGCGATGTTCGTACCAGCTGTGAGACCACAGAGCGTGACGCCGCCGCAGTTCGGCGCATCAGCCACCGTCATGGCGGGCGCATCGCCCGCCACGGCGGTCGTCGTTTCCGTGGCCTGCCCTGGAGCCGGTGACCAGAGTATGGTGATGGCATCCGCGCGGGCCGCGTTGAAGGGGTCAGAGCCCGTCAGGCCAACACGGCGTGGCACGACGGGCGGCAGCGCGCGCCCGAGCGCGCCGGACAGTCGCCCGTAAGCAGGACCGGCACCAGCCGCCGAGAGGTCACGCGCGAGCAAGGTGAGCGCGAGGCGACCCCGTTGCTGGAGATCGGCGGCATGCGGCACAGCCTGAGCCAGCACGGTGTCGGTCGCCAGCAACCAGAGGGCCGTCCCCACAATCAGCATGGTCACCACCAACGCAACGAGCATCTCGATGAGCGAGAAGCCGTCGTCGGAGCGGAGGGACGAGCGCGGGCTGACTGCGACCATCGCTATGCCGCCTTTCGAGCCTTGACCGTGGCGACCCTGACCGCCGCCCCCGTGAAGGATCCCGCGCGACGCCCAGCGGCGTCCACGACATCGACGAGCACTTCAATCGCAAGACACTCCGAGGTGGACGGGACGCGGGCAATGCGCCACCGGCGGACAAACTCAGCGCCCGCTGGAACGGCCGGGCCTGATCCGACCCAGGTGCCGCGGCGATCGGCGAAATCCACATGGCCTGGCTCGTCGGTCGAGAGCGCATCGACCGGTGATGTGCCAAGTCCAGGACCGCCCGACGCTGGCAGTGCGCCAGTCAGATCCGTGCCGGTGTCAGTGACCGGTACGGCAGCCGCCGCCTCTCCCAGCCCCCAGCTCAAGCCCAGCAACTGCTCCACCCTCTCCTCGGCCATCATCGCCATCACCGATTGCCGGCGCGCGCGATCGGTGATCCGCACCGCGCGACAGGTGAGGTCCGCGAGCACGAGCGCGACTCCGGCGAGCAGGAAGAGGGCGAGGAGCACTTCGAGCAGCGTGAAGCCGTCGTCAACTCGTTGGGAAGATGGCGTCATCGATCGTCCAGTAGTGCAACGAACGATCCAGCACGAACTGCGGGAAGTTGAGGTGCCCGAAGGCAGGACGTTGCAGATTTCGCACACCGCGCGGCGTCGTGCGTTGAGGAATCTGCGAACCGTCAGTAGAGGTTCAGGTACCAGCGCACGAGCGGCTCGCCGACGAGCGACGCGACGAACGCCGCGACGGCGAGGAACGTGCCGAACGGCAGGCGGGTCTGCAGGGACTTGTTGCGCAGCGCGGCGAGGAACATGCCGACGAGCGCGCCGGCCAGACTCGATATGAATAGCACGACGCCAATCTGCCGCCATCCGAGGAAGGCGCCGATCATCGCCAGCATCTTCACATCGCCCAGGCCCATGCCGTCAACGCCCGTGGCACGTTTCCACGCCCATCGAATGAGCCCCAGAATACCGGCGCCGGCCGCGGCGCCAAGCAAACAGTCCACGAATCCTGGCGGTACCCAGAAACTGACCACCAGTCCCAGAACGATTCCGGGATACGTGATGACGTTGGGCAGCCGCTGCGTCTCGAGATCCGTCCCGAACAGGACGATGAGGAGAGCGGTGAAGACCAGGCGGGAGGCCAACACGACCGGGTCGGCGTGGAACCACACCCCTTGGAGGACGAACGCCAGTGCCGTCAGCGCCTCAGTCGAAGGATACCGGGCGCTGATCGGCGTCCCGCAGGATCGGCACCGGCCTCGCAGGACGAGGTAGCTGATCACCGGAATGTTGTCGTACCACACGATACCGCTGTGACAATTTGGGCATCGCGACGGCGGTGAGACGACGGATTCGCCACGGGGCAGCCGTCCGATGCATACATTCAGAAAACTCCCGATGATGAGGCCGAACGCGCCCAGCCAGATGAGAAGCACCATCATCGACGCCCCTGAAGAAATGGCGGCAGCGGCGACAGGCTCGAGTCGGGGGAGAGCGACACCGCATGAGATTCGCGATCGTAGGCAAACGCGGTCCGCGTCGGATCGCCAGGCACACCGGGCAGGACACGCGCGCGGATGAGCTCGTCCCACCCGCTCGGGTACGTGCCGTGTGCGGTGCGGTATCGTTCGATCATGCCCTGCAGTTCATCGATGGCGTCGAGCGATTGCAATTGCGCGAGGCCTCGTTCCGCCGCGGATCGGACGTAGCTCTGGTCAGACGACCGCAATTCGTTCAGCAGCCGGCGACTGCTGTCCCGATCGCCTCCTTGTGCCAGCGTCAGCGCCGCCAACGGCCCAATCCACTCCGGCGCATTCGGCATCGCCGCCGCCCGCTCGAACCACTCGGCGGCCTGGCGGTAGTCTGCGGTGTACCAGTAGTGGACAAACCCGATGTCATGCGCGTATTGCCAGCGTCTGGGATTGTTTGCGAGACCTTTCCGGAGCAGGGCAATGGCTTGGTCGGGACGCCCCGGCCCCCTGGGTTCCGGCTCGGCGAGGAACATTGCGCCGAAGCGGTAGGCCACGTTGAAGCGCGGATCGAGGGTCGTCGTGAGATCGAGCAACGGCTCGAGGAGTTCGAATCGGCCAGTGCGTCTGGTGGAGCGAACGTCGCGGCCGTAGTGCTGGATCGTCCGTATCCAGTAGACGTCGGCCGCCAACGCGTCGAATGACAGAAACACCCGATCAGCCGTACGGCCGGAGCGCAGGTATAGGAGGCGCGTCTCGGGCGCCGGCAACGGATGGCGCGCCTCACGCGCGTACAGCACCGTGGCGGCCAGCCCCACACCCGCGGCAGCGACAACGAGCGAAATCCAGATCCGAGACCGGGTCACTGAAATTCCCGGCGCGAAAACAAGGCGATGGACGCCGCCAGCAGGCCCACGATGTAGGCACCGCCATAGGCGATGGTCCAGACGACGAACCCCGGGGGCACTGGAATGCCGTGCACCACCTGCGCCTTGACGTCGAAGGCCGAAAACGCCGGGAGCACCCATCCAAGCGCGCTGACGAATGCGCCCACCATCGGAGCGACCTCGATGATGTCCCCGAAATGGCGCAAGTCGTCGCCGAAGAAGCCAGCGACAAACAGGCCAAGCGTGAACATCAAGGACAGCAGCGCGCTCGACGAAAATGTGGAGAAGAACAGCGCCACCGCTGTCAGCAACGCCATCTCGACCGTAATGAGACCAACGGCGACAAGCAACCTCGGATCGGTCGCGGCGGTGTCCCACCCCAGGCGCTGATCGGGCGACGCGCGCCAATCCAGGAACGCGAGCATCAGATAGAGCGCCACCGTCATCGCGGCGATGTTGACGACGATGGTCAGGACGAGGCCGAGGTATTTACCGACGACGAACTCCGCGCGGGGTAAGGGCTTGGCGAGCAGCGCGAAGATGCTGCGACGCTCGATTTCGCGGGACACGAGACCGATCCCGACGAACACGCTCATCGCGATGCCCGCCAGCTCGATCGTCGCGAGCCCAATGTCCTTGATGATCTTCACGTCCTGGCCCGCGGTAATCTGGCCGATCAGAATCGACGCGGCAACGATCGCGACGGCGAACGCCGCAATGGCGTACAGGACGCGATCGCGCACACTCTCTCTGAAGACGTGCAGGGCGACGAGCGTCACGCGGCGCCAGCTCATCCCGCTCTCTCCGCATCCGGCGACGACGCCACGGCGCGCACGAACACGTCCTCGAGAGTCGTGCGCAACGGATTCACGGAGACGAGCGAGCCGCCCGCGGCCGCAAGCTCGGCGATGAACGGCTCCGGAGTCGCGTCCGGTCCCAGCTCGAAGCTGGAGCGTCCGGGCGCGATCTCACGCGAACGCGCGGCGCGGGTCGTCAATCGAGCAACCATGGCCGGATCGGCGATAGCCGCGACGACCTCCCATCCACTCACGCGATTGGAGGTCAGCTCATGGAGCGGGCCAGAGGCAACGAGGCGTCCCCGGTTGAGGATGCCCACCGCCGTACACAGCAGTTCTGCGTCGGAAAGGATGTGCGAGCTGAACAGGATCGTGCGCCCTTCATCGCGCAACTCCAGGATCAATTCGCGCACCTCACGACGTCCGACGGGATCGAGACCCGACATCGGTTCGTCGAGGACGATGAGCTCCGGATCGTTGACGAGCGCCTGTGCGAGACCGACGCGTTGGACCATGCCTTTGGAGTACTGGCGAATCGGCCGACGCCGGTCGGCGCCGAGGCCGACGCGATCCAGCGCATGCGCCGCGCGACGGCGGGCCTCGCTTCCGGTCAGGCCGAACAGGCCGGAGAAATACCTCAGCAGTTCCTCGGCCGTAAGGTGATCGTAGAAAGTCGGGTTCTCGGGCAGAAAGCCCAGCCGCTGCCGAGCGCGCGTGTCACCGGCAGGACGTCCCAGCACCTCGGCCTGGCCGGCCGAGGGCCGCAGCAGATCGAGCAGCAGCTTGAGCGTCGTGCTTTTCCCCGCGCCGTTCGGCCCCAGCAACCCGTACACCCCGCCCGCGGCAATTTCGAGCGTGAGCCCGTCAAGTCCGCGGTACGGCCGCGGACGCCAGAATCCGGTCCGGAAATCTTTGGTGAGCTGATGCGTGCGTACGACGACGGTCGGCATGACGCGCGGGCTGAGAAGCGCCGAACCGGCGACCGGCCGGTCAGCCGGCCCGCTTCAACTCCAGCGAGATGGCTAGTTCGAAATACGGGGCGGCAATCGTGCCTTCCGGCAGACGCACGCCATTGATGAAGAACGTCGGCGTCGAGTTGATGCGCAGGACGCCACCGTCAGCGACGTCGCGTCGAATCTCGGGCAGCTTCCGCGCGTACTCCGCATCGAAATCCTTGACGGCGAGGAGACGCTCAGCAGCGGCCCTCACCGCGGCGGCGGTCGTGCCCTGATTCGCGTAGAGCCACTCGACCATCTCGTCATACTTGCCGCGGTCGCGCGCCATGCGCGCCGCAGCGGCGGCATTGCACGCGGCCTCGTGTCCGGGAATCGTCGAGGAGGTGTTGAAGTTGCAGCCCGAGTTCCAGGGCCAGTCCTTCACCACATATTTCACCGCGCCAGGATTCGACTTCGCGAACTTGTCGAGCACCGGTTTGTAGAACGCCTCGGCCTGGCGGCACGAGGGACACATGAAGTCGTTGAACTTCACGATCACGACCTTGGCACCGCTTGCCGGGATGCCAAGATCCACGCGCGGCTGTTGCGCCCATGCCTTCGCGAAATTGGCCTGAGCATCAGCGGACACCGCCTGATCAGCCGTCAATGACAACGGCACGGCGACGCAGGCAATCAGAATCAGGCCTACGACCGCCAGGATTCGCGTGCGAACAGACATGGGGGCAGTTGTACTACAGGCTGCAGGCTGCGGGCTACAGGCCCCCAGGAGCGATGGGTAACGGGCCGTGCAACGAACTGCGGGGCCCGAACCGGCACATACGGCCGGCCGGACCCCGCAGGTAAGTGTGTCGAACGTCGCGGATGCCTTACTGGATCGGCGTGACGGTTGCGCTGACCGCGAACGGCTCGGCCGGCAGCGCCGCCGTCGTGCTCTGCCAGATCGTGTTCCCTGCGTTCACCGCGAACGCACGCGTGCCCGAGGTGCCGAACGTCTGCGGACCGGCCGTCGCGAGGTAGCCCGAGTTCGTCGCACGAGCCAGGCAGTCATTGGGCCCAGGCGCCGCCGCCCCAGCCCCGAGGTTGAAGTTGTAGCCGCTCTTCTGGGGCGCCGCTGCCTGCCCAAGATCGGCCGAGATGAACGCCTCACTGCCCGCCACGAGCGGCGTGCCCAGGATGATGTACGTGGCCGCGTAGCCGCCGTTGCCACACGACGCCGAGTAGGCCACCTGCGACGAGGTGGTGACCTTCAGCGACGCGATGGCCGACGTCTCGTTACCCGTCATGCGCGCGCGCAGCAGACCCGGCACCGCGATCGCCGCGATGATGCTGATGATCGCCACAACGATCAGCAGCTCGATGAGCGTAAAACCCTGTTCGCCTTTGCCCTTCATGTGTTCCACTCCCTATCCCTGAAAGTTAGTTAAAGAACGTATCGGATGCTCGCGGCGTGCCGCTGGTCGCTTCCGCATCTGTCTTGCACTACCGGTCGCCTCCCTCTTAGCAACCCGAGTGCCAACATTAAGTCCTGGATCTATCGTAGCGCTAAACCCTTTACAACCAAAGGCTTCCAGAACAAGACGATTCCTCTGACTGAGACCTCACCCGCCGCCGAATCACGTCCCGATCACACCTCCCGCCCCGGCCTGACACTTCTGATTCAGACGCCCGCTACGAGAGCTGGCTGATCAGGTCGAACAGCGGCATGTACATCGCGATGACGATCCCGCCGACGATGACGCCCAGCACGCAGATGAGTGCAGGCTCGAGAATGGTCAACAGGCCCGCGATGGCCACGTCGACCTCGTCCTCGTAGAACTCCGCGATCTTGGCGAGCATCGTGTCCAATGCGCCTGTGCTCTCGCCGGCGCCAATCATCTGCGCCACCATCGTGGGAAAGACGCCGGTCGCCCGCAGAGGCTGGGCGATCGACTCGCCGCGCTCGATGCGGCCCCGTACCTGGGTAATGGCCTGTTCAATCACGGCGTTGCCCGACGTCTTCGCCGTGATGTCCAGACCGTCGAGAATCGGTACACCCGAGCTCAGCAGCGTCGACAGCGTGCGGCAGAACCGCGCGACCGCGACCTTCCGAAAAATCAAGCCGACGAGCGGCGCCCGAAGCAGCATGCGGTCGATCCGCATGCGGCCGTTCGGCGTCTGGTAGTAGCGCCGTAGCATGTAGGACCCGGCGATGAACCCGACCACCAGGAACGGCAGCGCCACAATCAGGTCCTTGCTCGCGGTAATGACGATGCGTGTGGGAAGCGGGAGGCGGGCGTTCAGGCCCTCGAAGAGGGCCGTGAAGGTCGGAACGACCTTCCAGAGGATGACCATCACCACGACCAGCGCGATGCTCAGCACCGAGATGGGGTAAATCATCGCGGATCGGACCTGCCCCGCGAGCTTGGCCTGTTTTTCGATGAACGTCGCCAGACGCTTGAGAATCGTGTCGAGGATACCGCCCGCCTCGCCCGCCGCCACCATGTTGGTGAAGAGGGAATCGAACGCGTAGGGCCGCTTCTGCATCGCGTCGGCCAGGGACGCGCCGCCTTCGACGTCGTTCTTGACCTTGTCGATCGCCGACGAGAGCCGCTTGTCCGGTTCCTCTTTGGCGAGCAGCTCGAGGCACTGCACGAGCGGCAGGCCCGCGTCGATCATGACGGAGAACTGGCGAGTGAAGATGGCAAGGCTTTTCGCCGGCACCCGGCGCATCGACCCTTCCTTCTTCGCGGCCGGCGCCATCTTGGTCACGAGAATCTGCTCACGGCGCAGCGCGTCGGTCAGCGATTCCTTCGACTCGGCCGTGCGCTCGCCTTTGACGATCTGGCCGGCACGCGTGCGGCCCACCCAGGCATATGTCGTCATCGTCCCACTCCTTGAATCGGCCGACGGGCCCCGGCCGCGGCCATCGCGGGCGACGCCACCACGGGCGCCGCGCCGCGCTCGAGAATCATGACCAGCTCATCGCGATTCGATGTCGTCTTGAAGGCCTCGTCACGGGACACGAGGCGACGTTCAACCAGACGGGCGAGCGACTGGTTCATCGTCTGCATGCCGTACTTCTCCTGGCCGGCCTGCATGGTGCCGTAGATCTGGTGAATCTTGTCGTCGCGAATCAGGTTGCGAATGGCCGGCGTCGCCGTGAGAATCTCCAGCGCCGCGACGCGCCCCGAGCCGCTCGACTTCGGCAGGAGGGCCTGGCAGACGATCCCCTCCAGCACGAGGGAGAGCTGGGTGCGGATCTGGGACTGTTGATGCGCGGGAAACGCGTCCACGATGCGCGTAATGGTCTGCGCCGCCGAATTGGTGTGCAGCGTCGCCATCGTCAAGTGACCGGTCTCGGCCAGTTTGAGGGCGGCCTCCATCGTTTCGAGGTCGCGCATTTCGCCGACGAGGACGACGTCCGGGTCTTCGCGGAGCGCGGCACGCAGGGCCAGGGTGAAGCTCTGCGTGTCCGAGAACAGCTCGCGCTGATTGACCAGCGCGCGCTTGTGCTGGTGCAGGTACTCGATGGGGTCCTCGATGGTCAGGATGTGCGCCGGTTTGGCCTGGTTGATCCGATCGACCATGGCCGCGAGCGTGGTGGACTTGCCGCTGCCGGTCGGGCCCGTCACGAGCACGAGCCCGCGCGGCTTGTCGGCCAGTTCGGCGAGGACGGGCGGCAGGCCGAGCTCTTCCAGGGGCCGGATCTTCTCCGGAATCAACCGGTAGACCGCGCCGACGGCGCCTTTCTGATTGAACACATTGCAGCGGAAGCGGCCGACGCCCCGGAGCCCGAACGCGAGGTCGAGCTCCCAGGTTTCCTCGAACTTCTTCTTCTGCGCGTCGGTCAGGACGCTATAGCACAGCGACTTCGTGACGTCAGGCGTCAGCACCGGCAGATCGAGCCGGCGCAAATGGCCGTCCACGCGAACCTGCGGCGGCGATCCGATCGACAGGTGCAGGTCGGATCCTCCCAGTTCCAGCGTGGCTTTGAGCAAGTCAGGCAAATTCATGGTGCAGTCCCATCTCCGGCGGCGCGCCGCCTCACATCGTTTCGCGGACGACTTCCTCCAGCGTGGTCAGCCCTTCCTTCACTTTCAACAATCCGCTTTGCCGCAATGTCAGCATGCCCTCGCGCATCGCGAGGGTGCGCAGTTCACTGATCGGTGCGTTCGTAACGATGAGCTCCCGCAATTTCTCGCTGATTTCCATGACCTCGAAGAGGCCCAGCCGTCCCTTGTAGCCGGACCCGCCGCACTTCTCGCATCCCTTGCCACGCATCGGCTTCAACGACGGCACATCCGCTTCACTGAACCCGGCCTCGACCAGTTCCGCCGGCAACGAGGCGCTCGGCTCCTTGCAGTTGACACAGATCCGCCGCACGAGACGCTGGGCGCACAGCAGGTTGATCGAATTGGCCACCAGGAAGGGTTCAATGCCCATGTTGATCAGCCGGTTGATACTGCTCGGCGCATCGTTGGTGTGCAGTGTCGACAGCACCAGGTGGCCCGTCAGCGCGGCCTTGACGGCAATCCCGGCGGTTTCGGCGTCGCGAATTTCGCCGACGAGGATGACGTTCGGATCCTGGCGCAGGAACGACCGCAACACGTTCGCGAACGACAGCCCGATGCTGTCCTTCATCTGCACCTGGTTGATCCCGGGGAGGTTGAACTCGACCGGATCCTCGGCGGTCATGATGTTGACGTTCGGATCGTTGATCTGGGCCAGGGAGGAGTACAGCGTGTTGGTCTTGCCACTGCCCGTCGGGCCGGTCACGAGCACCATGCCCCACGGCTTCTTGATGGCGTGGGTGAAGCGCGCCAGCGCCTCCGGCTCGAAGCCGAGTTTCGTCATGTCCAGCTTCAACCCGTCAGGGTCGAGCAACCGCATGACGACCTTCTCGCCGAAGAGTGTTGGCAGAATCGACACACGGAAGTCGATGTCGCGATTGCGGCCGCGGTCGACGAAGCGGGCCTTGACGCGACCGTCCTGGGGCAGTCGCTTCTCGGCGATGTCCAGCCGCGCCATGATCTTGATGCGCGAGATGATCGGATCGCGGTATTTGATGGCCGGGGTCATCACGGCGTGCAGCTGACCGTCGATGCGGAACCGGATCCGCATGTCCTTTTCGTACGATTCGATGTGAATATCGCTCGCGCCCTTCTGAATGGCAGACAGGAGCAAGGCGTTGACGAGCTTGATGATCGGCGCCTCGCCGCCCTGCCTCTCGAGCGAGGCCGAGTCGATTTCCTCGGCATCGGTCACGACCTCGAGGTTGTCGTCCTGACCGCCGAGTTCCTCCAGCGCCTTGTTGGCGAGGTCGGCCGCCTTGAGGTTCGCGCCCGGCAACGCCTCGGACTTGTTGGCCGCACCGCCGTAGTAGCGCGTGATGGCCTCGCGAATCGCGCTCTCGGACGCGACGACAGGCTCGACGTGCAGGCCCGTCATGAACTTGATGTCGTCCATGGCGAACACGTTGGTCGGGTCCGCCATCGCCAGCGTGAGCGTCGTGCCCGATCGGCCCACCGGGAGCACGTTGTATTTGGTGGCGCTCTCGGACGACACGAGCCGCACCACGGCGGGGTCCGGATCGAACTCACGGAGGTTGATCGCCGGCACACCGCAGTGCCGGCTCACCACCGTCGTAATGTCGTCGTCTGTGAGAATGCCGAGCTTGACCAGACTGGTACTGAGCCGGCCGCCATTCTGGCGTTGATGATTCAACGCCTCCTGGAGTTGGACAGGAGTGACGCGCTTTTCGCGCAGGAGAAGTTCGCCCAGACGTACGGCCATGAATCCAGCTGGACACGGCCGTCAGGAGCATCGAACAGCTCAGAAGCCTGCTCGAAGTGCAATGCCCCCTTCACGCGCCTCGTCGTGCCGGGCCAGTCCGTAATGTCCGTCGAGCCAAAGCGATCGACGAATCTTGAGACTGGTCCCCACCGTCCCGGTCAGCTCACGAGCCCCTTTCAGGCTCCAACGCAGACCGGACCGGACCGAGAGTCGAGACCCCAACGCGGTTTCGCCCCCAATTGCACACTCTTGCCGAAGGCCGCCCGTGAGGTCGACCGTGTTCAGGTCGACATCCATAGCAAGGGTCACGCCAGCCGTCGGAATCAGCGCCAGCCCCACCCGCGCTTGCCTCGGCAACGGGGACGGCGTCTCTGCATTGCGGTCGAAATCCGGAGATCGCAGATTCTTCAAGATCACGCCGATGCGGATCTTCGGCGCCGACGCCATCGCCGCCACGTCCAGGTCGAAGACCGTGCGTCGGGCCACATCCAGGGCGCGGGCTGACGAGAAGGCGTCTCCAAGCGTCGGACCACCGACAAGGGCCGTCGCCTGCCCCCCCCGCATCAATCTCATCGTCGTACCGACGACCAGACCCGGCATCACGGACTGCAAAACTGTCAGGCCCGCCTGGCCCATGCGAAAGACAC
>JBDTNQ010000097.1:0-17086 GCA_039933635.1 Acidobacteriota bacterium | reverse complement strand
CAGCCGCGATGAATGCAAGCGGCGCATCAACGGCATCGTTCAGAATCGCGAGTCCGACACGTGCCATGGGGTGACGTGGCACACGCGCGATTGCCTCGTTGAATCCCGATCGGGCCTCGTCCCGATCGCCACGCGCCAGATGCAACGCGCCCTTCGCATACCAGGTATTCGCCGCGCACTCACGCGAGTACACATGTCCGCGCGGCTCGAGCGCCAGCTCGCGATCGAAGGCGGCCATGGCCTCCGCCTCGGCGCCGCGCGCAAGGCAGAGGAGTCCCTTCAGCCAGTGAAACGCGACAGCGGAGAAGCGGACGGAGTCCTGCGACTCCGCGGCCATGATGCTGAGTCCGCTCTCGACTTCGCCCTCGGCGCGATCCCGCGCGTTCCGCGCGACGTACACCGTTGCCGCCAGCCAGTGCGCCATCGGCAGATGCGGACACTGCGACAACGTCCGCCTCGCCGCGCGCAGCCGATCTTCACCCCAACTGCCCGCGGACAGCCGGAACTGATGCAGCCAGTTGTCCGGCTCCAGCGCCACCGATCGGTCCAGGGCCGCCCGCGCATCGTCTCGCCGGCCCGTTCGCTCGAGGACGAATCCCAATGTCGCCCAGGCTTCGGCGAGTGCTCCATCCAGACGACACGCTTCCTGCGCATGCGCAACGGCGAGTCGGAGCGCATCGGCGTCCGGCCGTTCATCCGTGCGCGTCATCTCGAATTGCATGACGCACGCGTTGGCCAGGCCGATGTGAAAGGTCGCCTGACGATGGTGATGCGTGAGCAGGTGCTCGAAGGTCGCACGCGCTTTCGCGATCGCACCGCGCTCCAACGTCTCCAGCGCCGCGCGTCCCTCGGTCCACGCCCGATGCGGCGCCAGCATCTCCGCCAGGTCATCGTCTTCGTCGTCTGCCTCGATGCGAGTGACGCCGGCCACGAACTGGTAGCCTCGCCGCGCCACCGTCTTGATGTAGTGCTCGAGGTCATCCGGGTCGAGGCGCTGCCTGATCTGGAAGATCATCTTCTCCAGGCTGCTGTCGCCGACGATGACGTCGTGCCAGCCGGCTTTGATGAGGAGATCTTTGGAGACGACGTCGCCGGCGCGGGAGATGAGCAGGAGCAGGATGTTGAACTGCCGATCCGAAAGTTCGACCGGCTCGCCCTGGCGGACGAGCTGCTTCGACCGCGTGTCGAGCTGACATGCGCCGAACGCGAAGCCGCCCACCGGCATGGCCGTGATTCTAGGATCGGAACGCCTCGGATGCTGACTTATTTCGCGCGGATCTGCAGGCGCGAGGTACGCGGGCGCTGCCAGCACCTCAAGTGCCCTGGGTAGCTGGGGACCAGGCAGGCGTCAGGAAGGCGCGGGGAGCTTGTCCGTGAGTGCTCCGCGTAGTGTCACGACCGCGCCGGCATTCGTCCAGCATCCCGCAATCCAACGTCAGCTGGCGACAAGGTGGGATCCAGCAGATCCTGTGCAGACGTCCAGGTTCTTCGGGGATCTCGTCAGCTGTCTGCGCCGCCGCATCCGCAGCTGCCGAGCGTAGGCCCCGCACCCCCACAGGCAACACCGGGCAGGGCACAAGGTGACTGCCAGCAGGGCGCAAGGTTACGTCAGCAGTGCCGCGGACCTGCAAATGATTGACGCGTTGTCACTTCAGGCTTGTTTCGATCGGGAGCCCGCAAACCGCTTTCGGGGGGGGCGCTACTGCTGAGGCAACTCCGGGGATCCGCGGAGGCGACATCGCGCCACCGCGGGCGCAGATGCGCCGTGTGCTGGGGCGACCGCATCGTTCACTGGAGCAGTCCGGAGGGAACCGGACGTGGCTCCGGCTTACCGCAGGCGTTGATCCCGGCAACGGCCCAGTCAGTCGCGCGGTCGGTGGATCGCTGTCGCGCGACTGCTGCCCTGATGCCGCGCAATTGCTGACGTCGTGCAGCGGTGGTGCTCACGTGGGTCCGGCGACCGCCGCACGGATACCGTGCACGTGCTGACGTCGCTCCCACTCACGCTGGCGTGACCGCGCCGGTCACTGTCTGTTCGGGCACACCGCCGCTCCGCTGCTTCATCGGGATCGTGCGGCGCGTGAATCTGCGGGACGGGTGCAGGGGCCAGGCGAGAAGCAACGTTTGTACACGCCGGATACGGCGTCACTCACTCGATGGCTTCGATTCGTGCGCGGTATCCAGGCGCCTTGGCCAGCGGTGAATCGCATGTGATCACCGTCGCATCCAATGCCTCTGCCAGCGCCACGTACATAGCGTCGTAGGCCGTGACGTTCTCGCGGAGTTGCCAGGCGCGAATCAAGAGGTTGAGATGGGCGTGGCGGTGGAGATCGAGGTCGGTGAGATCCTCGATGGCTTCCGCCGCGCGGGTCGGGCTGACCTCACCGGACCGCACGAGCCTTCGGAGGCCCTGTGTCAGCTCGACGTCCAGTAGGTGTGGCGAGTGGAGATCCTCGCCGTCTCGAAAGAGGCGCGCCTCGACGCGGGTGCCGAGGGGCGTCTGCAGGAGAAACTCCAGCATCGCCGACGCGTCGACGACGATCACGCGGACTCGCGCTCCTCGCGGATGACCGTCGAGGCGGTGTCTTCAACTGCACACGTCGTCGGCTGTGAAGTCGGCTCAGCATCTCTTCACGTGTGGGCCGTGCGCCCACACGCTCCAGTTCCGCCAGCAGGTAGTCGGAGAGGGTCTGCCCGGCGTCTGCGGCCCGGACTTTCAGCTTGCGGTGCAGCGCGTCAGGCACGTTCCTGATCTGGACCATTCGAGACATGCGACGAGCATGCGTGCATGCGACTCGCATGTCAAGGTTCTGCCACGCGCCGCCATTTTACGGCCCCGGCGCGCAGACCACGCTGGGTGCGGTGCTCGCCGAGGCGCGCTCCTGGAGCGCGATGGCGGGCTTCACGATCAACGAGAGGCAGCGCCTGGTCCTCAACCGCCTCCTGGATGGATTCGAAGGCAAACTGACGACGTCCAAATATGCGATGCTCGCGAGGTGCTCACACGACACCGCGCTCCGTGACATCCTGCCGCTCGTCGAGCGTGGCGTTCTCGTCCGCAACGCCGAAGGCGGACGCAGCACCAGCTATGCACTCGCTCGCATGGACGGTGCATGAACTCCATGAAATGGGCACCCGATCGCCACAGCATCTACATAGCCAAGACTTGCCCGCCGAGCACGAGCGGCGGCTGAGGCCGGCCGGTTGGTCGTCCGCTATTGGCACCGACACCACGGGAGATATTGACAATGATCCGATCGACAACGAAACCCTGGCGTGGGCACGGAGCGGCGCGGGCGGTCGCGGCGGGATTGCTGTTGCTCGGTAGCGGTGCGCGCCATCCGGTGGCACAGACGCCTCCGCCCTATCAGGAGCCGTGGCGGCCGCAGTTCCATTTCTCGCAGCCGAACCTGTTCATGAATGACCCGAACGGCCTCGTATATCACGACGGCGAGTGGCACCTCTTCTACCAGTCGAGGCCAGGCGGCGGGATTGTCTGGGGGCACGCCGTCAGCCGGGATCTCCTGCACTGGCAAAACCTCCCCATCGCGATCCCTCGGCAGCCGGACAACAAGAGCATCTTCTCGGGCAGCGTCGTCATCGACAAAGACAACACGAGCGGCTTCGGGACGCCGGGCAATCCGGCGATGGTCGCGATCTATACGGCGTCGGGAGCGGGAAGCCAGACCCAGGCGCTCGCCTACAGCCTCGACAAGGGGCGGACGTTCACCTTCTACTCCGGCAACCCGGTCATCGATATCGGGCTGAGCCAGTTCCGGGACCCCAAGGTGTTCTGGTACGCGCCCACGAAGCGCTGGGTGATGGTCGTGGCCATGCCCGACGACCACCAGGTGGCGATCTACGCATCGTCCAACCTCAAGCAGTGGGATCTGCTGAGTAAGTGGGGGCCGCTTCCGCCGGTGGGAGGCCAGTACGAGGTGCCCGATATGTTCCCGCTCAATGTCGACGGGAACCCGGCGCGGCAGAAGTGGGTGCTGATCATTAGTACGAACCCGGGCGGTCTCTGGGGTGGCAGTCAGACGGTCGCCTATATCGGTGACTTCAACGGCACGACGTTCAAGGAAGACGCCCGTTACGCCTACACCGGCGCCCCTGGAACCACGACCTTTGCGGACTTCGAGGCCGCCGGCCATGGGACCTGGACTGCGACGGGTACGGCGTTTGGCGATGGCCCGACCCAGGGCCCGCTCAGTGGCCAGCCGCTGGTCAATGGCTACAAGGGGCAACGCCTCCTGAACTCGTTTCACGGCGGGGGGGCCGCGACCGGGACGCTCACGTCGCTGGCGTTCACCATCTCAAGGCGCTATATCAATTTCCTGGTCGGAGGCACTGCGGCTGGAGCGACGGTGCCTGCGACGGCCGCGACGAACCCGACGACGCCTGTGCCGACCGTCACCCTCGTGGTCGATGGTGCGACGGTGCGCTCCGCATCGGGCAATGGACGCAACACGCTCGACTGGGTTGCGTGGGACGTGCGGGATCTGGCGGGCAAGTCAGCGCGAATCGTCGTGACCGACGACAACACGACGGCCAACGGACGTATTCTCGTCGACGACATCGGCTTCTCCGACACCGCCGCACGGCCGGACATCGACCGTGCGCCATGGTTCGATTGGGGGAAGGACAACTACGCGGGCATCACGTTCGACAATGCTCCCGATGGCCGGCGGCTGTTTGTGGGCTGGTTGAACAACTGGCAGTACGCGCAGTCAATGACGATTCCGACGACGCAGTGGTGGCGCGGCCAGCAGAGCGAGCCGCGCGAGCTCACACTTCGCACCGTGAATGGCCAGCCCGAACTGTTTCAGGTGCCCTTGCGCGAGCTCAGCACGCTGCGCACCGGCACCCCGTTTCGTGAGACCAACCAGGCCGTCACCGGAGAACGTTCGCTGACCGCGACTGGAACGCTTCTCGACATCGAGGCCGCCTTCCGTCCCCAGGGCGCCTCGAAGTTCGGCGTCAAGGTCCTCACGGGAGCCAACGGCGACGAGACAGTGATCGGATACGACGTCGCGGCCCGTCGCCTCTTCATCGACCGCACGAAGTCCGGCACCGCCGCTGCTCAGGTGCCCGGCTTTTTCGGTGTCCACTCCGCCCCGCTGTCCCTCCGCGCCGGCACACTCAACCTCAGGATTCTGGTCGACAACTCGATCGTGGAGGTGTTCGCCGAGGACGGTGAGCGCGTGCTGACGGATCTCGTGTATCCCTCGGCGGGCAGCAATGGCGTGAAGATCTTCGCGGAGGGTGGGACAGCGCTCGGGACAATCACCGTTCACCCGATGCGATCGACCTGGGCCGTCCGCTGACGGCCACCATCGCATGGTTGCGACGACACCGAAGCGCGCCGTTCGTGAAGGACGTCATTGAGCTTCGAACGGGCGATGTCGCGCAACTTCCGCCGCTCTTTGGATCACGGCCACGGCGCGACCCTGTACCAGAGCGGGCTGCCCAGCACGCGACGGCTCGATCTGGTCTCGGCGAAGCCGCTCCGCAACGGCGCAATCGCCTTACACTACCGGCGCGCGCGCTGACTCAGAGAAGGGCCGACGTGCGTGACCTGCGGGACGGGACAGGAGTACTGACATGGCGACGATTGCGATGATTGGGGCCGGAAGCCTGGTGTTCTGCAAGACGCTGATGGCAGACTTCCTCGCCACCCCGGCCTTGGCAGGCAGCGAGTATCGCCTGATGGCGTTGACGCATACGCGCCTCGACAAGATGAAGGACTTCGTCGAGCGGATGATCCGCGACAACGGCGTGGACGCCACCGTCATGGCCACGACCGACCGCCGCGAGGCCCTGCGGGGCGCGGACTACGTGATCGTGATGTTGCAGGCGGGCGGCGTGGAGGAGTTCCGGCAGGACTACGAGATTCCGCTCAAGTACGGCGTGGACCAGTGCATCGGCGACACGATGGGCCCCGGGGGCGTGTTCCGCGCGTTGCGGCACATTCCGGCGTTGCTGGAGATCGCACACGACATGCAGGCGCTGTGCCCCAAGGCGATCCTGCTCAACTACGCGAACCCGATGGCCATGTGCTGCTGGGCGCTCGGGCGGGTGCCGGGGCTGCAGTTCGTCGGCTTGTGTCACGGCGTCCAGACCACGATGGATTTGATCGCGAGCTACACCGGCGTCCCCAAGGACGAGATCGATTTCCTGGCCGCCGGCATCAATCACATGGGCTGGTTCCTCTCGCTCGAGCATCAGGGCCGCGACTTGTACCCGACGCTCAAGGCGAATTTCGAGAAGCCGGGCCACTACGTGAACGAGAAAGTCCGGGCCGAGGTCATGCGGCATTTCGGCTACTTCATGACCGAAAGCACGGGCCACCTGTCCGAGTACTTGCCGTACTTCCGCAAGAGCCAGAAGGCGCTCGACCTCTACTGTGACGAACCGTCGTTTGGCGGCGAGACGGGCGCCTATTACAAGTACTGCGCGATGCTGGCCGAGAAGTTTGCGACGACGGATCCGTTGTCGTTCGAGTCAACGGCGCTGGGCCAGCGCAGTGCGGAGTACGCGTCGCACATCATCGAGGCCAAAGAAACGGGCGCGACCTTCCGGCTGAACGGCAACGTGCGCAACGACGGCTACATCACGAACCTCCCCAACGGCTGTTGCGTCGAGGTGCCGATCTTCGTCGACCGTCTGGGCCTGCATCCGACGGTTGTCGGCAACCTGCCCATGCAGTGCGCTGCGCTCAACATGACCAACGTGCTGGTGCAGGGTCTCACGGTCGAGGCGAGCTTCACCGGCGACCCTGAGATGGTCATGCAGGCGGTCGCGCTCGATCCGCTGACGGCGGCCGTCCTCACCCTGAAGGAGATACGCGAAATGGTCGCCGAAATGCTCGAAGCGGAACGGCGCTACCTGCCCCAGTTCGCCGGCAAGACGTTGCGCACGGTTCCGGCCATCAGCGTCCCGGCCGGTGTCGAGCGCGCCGAGGTGCCCCTCGACCCGGCGCTGGCGATCGCGAACCGCTTCGGCACACTTGCAAAGGCGTGAAGCGGGCGGTTCGAGCGCCGTCTCCGCGGAATCCGCGGATCGGCAACGCAAGTGAGACTCGGGTTACGTCACTTGGGAGATAGCGCGGATCGATGCCGCGGCGGATGTCGTGAGGCGGATGCGGAAGGGGGCTTGGGCAATCGCTCGACTCCCGGTGCCTTCCTGCCGGACGAGGGCTCTCACGCGCGTGCAGCTTCGGTCTGGTAGCGCCGGACGCGGATCTTGCCCGCCCCCTTGCGGGCCTGCGCGATGTCGTACGCCGACTGCATCCGCATCAACGTGTCCATGTTGACGCCGAAGGCCTTCTCGATGCGCAGGGCCATCTCTCCGGAAAGATCCGCGTGCTGATTCAGGAGGTTCGACAGCGCAGGGCGCGACACGCCCAGGACCTTGGCTCCGGCCGTCACGGACAACCCATGCGCCGCAATAATCTCCGTCTTGATGAACTCGCCCGGGTGAACCGGATCGGTGATCGCCATCGTCATTCTCCCCTCTAGTGGTAATCCTCGAGATTCATGTCCACGATCTCGCCGTCCTCGATCCGGAATGTCATCCGCCAGTTGCCGGTGACATGCAGGCTCCAGACACCCTTGCGATCGCCGGTCAGGACGTGCGCCTTCCACGTCGGCAACGCGCGCAACTCGTCCACCGCTTGCATGGCGTCGAGGAAGGTGAGCATCTTGCGGAGCTTGTCCACGGTATCCGCGTCCAGACCCTTCGAGGAGTTCTCCTCGTACAGGCGGCGCAGGCCCTTGTGCGCAATGCGCCGAAGCCTCATGCGTCGACTGTAACGTTACGCGCTACGCTCGTCAAGATCGGGATGAGGGCCGCGAGCCACACTCCCCGTGCGGACGGCCAGTCGTGAACTGCGGTCCCGACGCGGTTCAGCCCACCTCCGCCGCAATCGCGAGAACCGCGGCCTCCACGCGGCGGCGACGCGCATCAAAATCCTGTTCCTTGAAGGTCGCCACGCCGGGCGTATGGCCGGTGCGGCAGCGCAGGATGAAGCCGGCGTCATGAATGCGTGGCTGTCCGGTCCCCGCATGGCTGATCAAGACATCGTCTGCGAAGTACTCGATATCCGCGTGGGGAATACCGTAGGCCGTCTCGAGCTCGTGCGCGAGAGCCTCGTAGCGATGCACGTGGGCCCTGGTCACCGCGTAGAGGTTGTAGAGCGCATCGACGTCCATGTCGCGGCGCTCCTGGTAAATCCCCCGAAGCGCACCCGTGAGCCCGTGCGGTACGTCTGACCGCGCCTGGAGGTGCCGGAAGAGGACCGCGATCTGCCGGGGCGTCAGCAGCTGGTCGTCGTCGACGATCAGGAAGTACGGCGCATCCTCCTCCTGAGCCACTTTCCACACGTGCCCGCATCCGAAACGCCGGCCATATTCCCGCACCTGCACGCGCGCGTCCCGAAGCGGCACCCACCGCTGCATCTGGACGTTGGGGTTATGGCTCGACACGATGACGCGTGAGACAAATCGGCACTGCAGACACGTCCGCACAAGCGGCGCGAGATTTCGGACGCGGCTCTCGTGATAGGCAGGAATGACGACCACTAACTGGTCCCCATTGGCGGGGCCCGCAAGGCTCAGCGGCAGCCGACTCCTGAGGCTCCAGAGGTGAAACAGGACTTCCCGCGCCGCGGGCAAGGCTCGCGCACGCACACGTGACAAGAGCGACGCATCAGCCACGTTCGACGCTCCCCGGCGTTGGGTGCCCTCCAGTGGACGCGACCAGCTGGGGCGCTGCGTCCTCGGACGCCCAATGCGATCGCGAGAGCTGGGCGAGTCGCAGAAGTGCGAGTGGGTGTCGCGCGATCGTGGCCGCGGCTCGCGCGGGGTGCCGCCGCATCCAGGCGATCACCAGCTGCCGGTCTGTGGCAGGCAGGCTGGCCAGCGGCACCTTCATCACGACGAGGAACTCCTTGAAGGCCTGCGCTTCAAGAACGCCGAAGGCCTGAGACACGAGACGTTTCAGATGCGTTCGCACGCCGCCCCGGCTCGTGAGCGCATCGGGACGCCGCGACCATGTGGCGTCCGGCGCGATGGCGATGCGGTCGTAGGACCATTGCGCCAATGGGGGGGACAGGTTGAGCGCGACGACACTGCTCAGCAGACCGTCCACGCGGTACATGCCGATCGGCATACGGAATGCCGCATGCCGAAGCGCCCGCACGGTGTCGCCGCGAAGCGCATACAGGCTTCCGTAGATCTGCGGTTCGCTCAGCATGCGTGCACGCATGAGGGAAGCAGAACGCCCGACGGAGGGAACCGCCGAGGCGGCCAGCGGCACGGGCGATTCGTGGAACCGATCGGCGAGCCGCGTCAGGGCGATCGGAGCCACGCCCGCGTAGCCATCAACGAAGAACACGACATCGGCGTCCGGGACGATCGTGTGGATGAAGGCGTTCCACGTCAGAGCCTTGTCGTGGATGGGCAGCCGCCAAATCCGCAGCGTCGACAGGGGCGACGCAAGGTGGTGAGGCGCCTGGTAGCGCGCGGTGAGTTCACGGGCGAGATCGTCATTGCCGTTGACGAGGATGTCAATGACCGCCTCGTGGGAGTCGAGGGCCGCCTGAACAGCCTCGATCGTGGTGACGGCGCCGGCGATGTCCTCGCGTGACGTGAACACAGCCACCGACCAGCGGCGATCCCGCGGCGCCAGTGGTGGCACCTGGCCAGTTTTGAAGGGGAGACTCACTGCCACGAGCCGCCTCTAGCGTATTTCAAACAGACCGCCGATCGACGTGACGACCACAGGTGGTGCGGCAGGCTGTGCAGGCAAGGGCACAATTGAGCGGTATCATGGGCGGCCCGATGCGTGCCGTTCTGACGAGAGCGAAGGATGCGTGGCGTGCCCTCGAGGCGCTACGCGGTCTCTATACCCAACTGCTCGTCAACGCGGTCCGGCAGGGCACCAGGCTCCCGCCAGGGAATTTTGGCCGCGCGATGTTCGCGCGGTTTGGTGATCATCGGTACTATCTCGACCAGTTCCGGCGGCACGGTCCGCTGTTTCGTGTGGTGTGGAGCGAACGCCTCACGGTCTGCGTGGTCGGATTCAAGCGGGCGAAGCAGTTGTTCAGCCTGCACGCTCGCCTGCTGCTTCCCCTCACCGTTAATCTCGAGCCCTTCGTGCCGCACGGATTCATCCGGGGCATGTCGCCGGATGTTCATCCGAAGTACCGGCGGATCTTTCTCTCGGCGCTGGACGATCGACTACTGGATATTTGGGAAGCGGACTTCCGCGCCAAGATCAGGGACGAGTTGGGCGCGCTCGCGGAGATGCAGGCATCTGGACAGACAGCGGGTGCCGAGGCGCTCTCGCGGTCCCTGGATCGGATCGCCGGGCGCGGCCTGCTGATGATCCTCTATGGACTCAAGCCGGGCCACACGGCGCTTGAACAGTTCGAGCAGGCGTACGAGCGCTTCGGGCCCGCCGAACTCGAGGGTAACCGGCTGAATGCGGCACAGCGCGCGGCGTTCGACGACATTCGAGGGCTCATTCGCCAAGCCGCCGCGGCGCTGACCGTGAATCCGGACTGGGGTGGCGGCGATGGGGCCCTGCCGCGCATTCTCTTGGCCGATCCATCTGCCGTCGACGAGACGGTGATCGGCAACCTCGCGTTCATGGGCGCGCAAGGCCGATACGATCTCTGCGGCCTGTTGCACTGGATCCTGAAATACCTGTCGGGGGCTCCCGCCGTCATCGCCGACCTGCGTGCGACGATCGAATCCGGTGATCGCCCGACGGCCCGGGCGCGCGCGGAGCACGTGGTGCTCGAGACCCTTCGCCTGGACCAGGCCGAGTCGCTCAATCGCCTCGTGCTGGAGGACTTCGAGTTCGGGGGCCACCACATTCCCAAGGGGAGCTTCCTCCGAGTCCTGCTGCGTGAGTCGCATCAGGACCCCGGCACATTCGATGAGCCCGCGCAGTTCGCACCGTGCCGCTTTGCGGGGCGTGCCTATCCGAGTGACGCGTATGCGCCGTTCGGTGTCGGCGAACATCGCTGCCTTGGCGGCACGATCGTCGTCCGCTTGGCGTCGATCGTGATCGAAGAACTGGTGGCCGGCTTCACCTGGAGTGTCCAGGGAGATGGCGACCGAGTGTTCGGCCGCTATCACTGGGAGCCGTCGCCCACGCTCTCTCTCATCCTGCGCGTCGCGCCTGTGGAGGCCCGTCGGTGAGCGACGGGACTCGGGCGTGAGGCACAGGACGTGGGCGATCGACCAGCCGGTGCGCGATAGCTACCTCGCGTTCGGCAGCCCGCAGATTCTGCAGCCGGAGATCGACGAAGTGCTGGACTCGCTGCGAGCGGCGTGGCTCGGCACGGGACCGAAGGTGCAGGCCTTCGAGCGGGCGTTCGCCGCCTATGTGGGCACGCCGAACGCGGTGGCGGTGCATTCGTGCACGGCCGCTCTCCATCTTGCCGCGGTGTGCATCGGGTTGCAGCCGGGCGATGAGGTGCTGGTGCCGGCGATGACCTTTGCCGCCACGGCCAACGCGGTCGTGCACGCGGGCGGCCGTCCGGTACTCGTCGATGTCGACCCGAGAACCGCCTGCATCGATCTCACCGACGCGGCACGTCGCATCACGCCACGCACGCGTGCCATCGTGCCCGTGCACTTTGCCGGCCGGGCCTGCGACATGGACGCCATTCTTGCCATGGCGACGCACCATGACCTGCGTGTGATCGAGGACTGCGCCCACGCGACTGAGACGGTGTACAAGGGGCGCCATGCCGGGACCCTGGGCGATCTCGGCGCGTTCAGCTTCTATGCGACCAAGAATGTGGTGACCGGCGAAGGCGGAATGCTGATCACGGGCGACGCGCGCTGGGCCGCGAGGTCGAAGACGCTGGCGCTCCATGGGCTCAGTGCTGACGCCTGGAAGCGATTCTCAGACGAAGGCTTCAGGCATTACGAAGTCACCGAGCCGGGTTTCAAGTACAACATGATGGATCTGCAGGCGGCGATTGGCCTCCATCAGCTTCGGCGGGTCGAAGGGAATCTGGTTCGACGCGAGGCGATCTGGGCCCGGTACGATGAGGCCTTCCGCGATCTTCCGGCGTTCATCCCGGCACCGGTCGACGCCGACACCCGGCATGCCCGCCATCTCTACACGTTGCTGCTCGACCTCGACCACCTGACGGCCGGGCGTGACGAGGTCATGGCTGCACTGCACCGGCAGCGAATCGGCACCGGCGTGCACTACCGTGCGCTCCACCTGCATCAGTACTATCGCGAGGCCTTCGGCTATCAGCGGGGAGACTTCCCGCACGCGGAATGGATCTCTGACCGCACGATCTCGTTGCCCATGTCACCGGGGCTCACTGATGCAGACGTCGAGGATGTCGTGTTTGCGGTTACTCGGACCCTGGGTCAGCTGGCGCGATGACGGGACTCGCCGCGACGATCCTTGCTCCGCCGGCCGTTCGACCACGTCCAGATCGCCGACCGCCCGGCCTTTCGGCTTGCAGACCGGGAGCGAGCTATCGGCCGCGGCTGGGCACCGCCGGCGGAGCGAACGGCTTCACGTCGCCACACCCGGCGCCGAGCCACTTGCCCTGCACGAAGCGCGTGGACGTGGTGGTCTTGCCGTTCACGGTGACGGTGCTCGTCAGCTTCGTCCGGTACGCTTCCGCACCGGTAAACGTGGTCTCTCCATCGGATTCACTCTTCAGCGACGGACAGCTCGAGTGCCACTTCCAAACGCTGCTCGAGCGCGCGGAATAGGTCGTTGTGCACCCGGTGTCCGCGGCCATCTGCTGCCAGGCCGGCGAATCGAGCGTCTCGCGCGTGAGGCACGACTTCATGACGCCGTTCTCATCGGGCATCTGCACGCCGCGCGCTCGCATCATTTCGGCCATCTGCGTGCGCGCCGCCGGCGACATCCTGGCGAACGCCGCCACTTCGGGCGATGGCACTTCCTTGCCGTTCGCATCGAGCTGCGACATCTGCGTCTGCCACAGGCCCACTCTTACGGGAGGGACCGGATTCTGCGCGCCGAGGGATGCCGCGACAGCCAGAGTGGCGATGCCGGACATGGTGAGAAATCGTGCGACCTGTGCCATTTGTCGGCCTCCGTGGGGAGTCAGTTGGTTCACGACGGATTGTACCCGTTGTCACATGGCCAACTTCAGGACGTCCCCAAGCGGGACCGTCGTCGAAGCCCTATCGGGCGATGAGATGACTTGTTACGGCGTGACGCCGAGCTGCGCGGTCAGCCATGCGAGGGCATTCGCGCGCAGGGCCGGGTCGTCGAGGATGAACGTGCCATGCCGCCGGTTTTCGAGCATCAGTCGTCGTGTCGCAGGGTGCGGGGAGGCGCGGGTAATGTCGTCGATCAACTCGGGCGCTCCTTCCGGGCGACTGCCGATTCCCAAGATGGCCAGGTGCGGTGCCGTTCGCACGAACGCGTGCAGCTCCTCGTTGACGCCTCCGGACATCACGATGGCCGCTCGCACGTCCGGAGCGTACCGGCGCGCGAAAACGAGTGCCGCCTGCACACCGCAACTGCCGCCGATGGCCGCCAGTCGGGTTGAAGTCACCCCGGGTTGCCGTGCCAGCCAGTCGTGCACGTCCTCCATGTCCACGAGTCGCGTCTGCTCGTAGTCCCTTCCCGGAGCGAGACCCGGCCGGTAGTCATAGGCGAGCGTCGACAGGCCGCGGGCCTGCAGAGCGACCGCGAGATCCGTCACGCTGGCGCGCTCGGCATCGCAGTTGCGGAAGATGACGACCGCCGGCCCAGGTGCACCCGCGAAGAAGGTCGCCCCGATCGACGCGCCGTCTCTCGTGACAATCTGGACCTCCGTGCCGCCGGCCGCGGCAGGCCGCGGAGACATCGATGTCGCGACGAGCACGATGACGGCGAGCGGAAAGAACATGGTACGTCGGTGTTAGACGCTTCGGCAGCGCGCCTGGCCGGCCTGGAGGTGTGGTCGATTCCTTCGTGCACGCCGACGACGTGCGTTGTGAAATAGGGAGTTCGGTACCGCGGCATCTCGTCTTGAATCCTGCCTGACCGCTCGCGAAGGCCATCCACTGTCCATCGGGCGACCAGGTCGAGTACGCGTCATTGGCCACGCTCGTCGTCAAGCGTCGAAGCCCGCTCTCGTCCTGGCGGATCGTGAACACGTCGTAGTTGCCGTCAACCGGGCTTGAGGACGCGGGCAATCTCACCTAGCGCCTGCTCGCGCTCTTTCCTATCGTAGATGTTGTGCAGCGCGAGGCAGGAGACGACGACATCGAACGTTGCCGCGCCAAAGGGAATCTGCCGCGCATCTCCGTCGCCGACGTCAACGGTGACGGCTTCCAGCGCAGCGCCCCGAAACAAGAGCCCAATCCCATGGATAGGAAAGGGCGCCCGATTGGACCGACCTGGCGAAGAAGTACCAGTCCGCCGATAATGCCGGCTGCTGCGGCGATGACGAGATTCCGAAGTACGGTCGGCGCGTCAATTCCATAGTTCGCTGTCGGCATGGGGCTCGTGCGCAAGGTAGCCGAAATGAAGCACGAGTGCGAATCCCGGAGACGACAGGGTGCTGAAAGCGCCGCACCGAGTGCGAGGGGCCATCGCGACTATTCCTCCTGCAGGGCGCGGCTCCAGCCTGCGCGAACCGCTCGGCTCGCCGGTATGACCGACGCCGCGACACCGAGACCGCCGAACAACATCACGGTGCCGAGAATCGCCGGCCAGTCGACCGCGGACAGACCGTAGAAGAACGCGGCGAAAATCACGGACAGAGCCTGTCCAACGCCGCCGCCGATCGCGAGGCCGATGGCCAGCCCAACCGTGACGAGCATCGTGGTCTGCCGGAACACCATCTGAACAACGCGCGTCCGTGAAGCGCCGAGCGCGAGGCGAATGGAGAATTCGCGTCGCCTGAGGGCGACCGAGTACGCCGTGACCCCGTAGATGCCCATGGACGCCAGAAGCAGAGCCACGAGCCCCATCACGCCGCTGAGAGTGGCGAGGACGCGCTGCGGCATCAACCCCAGCGCGACCGCCTCGGCGAGCGTCTCGGTGCGCGACAGGACCAGGCGCGGGTCGATGTCCTGAGCCACCGTCGCCATGACCGGCGCGAGGCTGGCCGGGCCCCGCCGCCGCGCCACGATCGACATCTGGCCCGTCATCTGAAGGCTGTCCACGACGTCAGTCTGCCTCAGCGGCAGGTAAACATACGGTTGGGCCAGACCGTCGATCAGGCTGCTCGATCGGATGTCGCCCGCGACGCCCACGATCGTCGACAGGCGGACTTCGTCGCGCTGCGCGCGAGCGTTGAACATGGTGAGCCGCAGCGGCTTACCGATCACAGACTGTCCCGGCCAGAGGCGCTGAGCCAGCGCCTTGCTGATGACGACCACGGACGGCGTCCCCGTTCTGTCGTTCGTCGAGAAGTCGCGTCCGCCGACGATCGGAATGCGCAGCGTCGCGAAGTAGTCCGTGTCGACGATGTTCCACCCTGGCGAGAACACATCTCCAGCGTTCATCGCATCGCCAGCCGCTACGCTGCCAAGGCCGATGCCCTCCCATCCGCCTGGCGGCACGCGCGCCAGAGACGCCGCTTCCACGGTGGGCTGTTGCCGCACGTGCTCAATCATGGTGGGCCAGAACGGGCTCGTGTCATCCGTCCGCGGCCCCATTACCGACACATCGATCAGTGCCATGTCGACGCCTTGCGGATCGAAGCCGGGATCAGCGGCCCCGCCCTGGCGGAGCGCGCGGACGAACAAGGTGGCCAGCACGATGAGCAACACACTGCACGCGATCTGGCCGATCACGAAGGCGCTCCGCAGGCGGGTGCGGCTTGACGATGAGCGCGTGCCGTCCTTGAGCGCGGCTGCTGCATCTGCTTTCGCGCTCTTCAAGGCCGGCAGGATTCCGAAGACGAACGACGCGCCAAGCGACAGGCAGACTGCGAACGCCAACACGTGCCAGTCCAGCGTCAGATCCAGATCGACGCGGGCCGGCAATGCCGGCAAGACCATCGTCGCGAGTCGCATCAGGGCGAATGCAAGGCCAAGACCCAGCATTCCGCCGAGTGCAAACAGGATGGCGGTTTCGGTCAGGAGTTGACGGACCAGTCGCGCGCGGTTTGCGCCGAGGGCCGTCCGAAGCGCCATCTCGCGCGTGCGTGCCGTGGACCTCGTCATCTGGATGCCGCCGATGTTCGCGCACGCGGCGAGAAGCACGAGAGAGACGAGCCCCATCAGCAGGCCGGTGAGGCCCGCCACGATCTTCTTGTTGCCGCCGACGCGCGAGAACGGCAGGCCGTTCAGGCGAGGGACTTGTGCGCCGGCTCCACGTTCGTGGTTGAGCGTCTCGCCGATCGTGCGCACTTCCGCCAGGGCCGTGTCAGTCGAAATGCCCGGGCGGACTCGACCACCTGCCAGCACGGGCCCGTCCAGCCTGGTTCGGCCAAACGTCAGCCATACGTCGCTCCGCTGAATTCCAGTGCCCTGGAAGCCGGGTGCGGCCACGCCGACGATGACCACACCTCGACCGTTGATTCGCATCGTCTGCCCGACAACGCGGTCGTCGCCGTCGAAGTGTCGCTTCCAGTAGTCGTAGTCGAGGACCGCCGCTGCGTCGTCCGAGTCGAGAAAGGTGCGTCCACGAGACGGTGGTGATTCGAGCGTCCGGAAGAAGTCTGAGGTCACGGACCGGCCCACCACCGGGTCCGCCACGTCCGCCACGGCCGTCGAGAGGCCCATCACGTGCGGGAACATGTCTTGAGCGAACACGCTCGAGAGCGAGGCCGTACGGCGGGTCACTTCGAGGTAGGTCCGGTAGCTGAGCGGGTTCAGCCCGCCGTCGCCACGAGCGGAACCGATGTCCACCAGCGAGCCTGGATCGGCAATTCCGGTGGGTGGACGCAGCAATAAGGCATTGGCCACGGTGAAGATCGCGGTGTTCGCGCCGATGCCAATTGCCAGGGACAGCGCGGCCGTCGCCGTGAACAGGGGAGCACGTCGAAGAAGCCGGAAGCCGTGATGCACATCGCGCCACGCGTCTTCCATCCAGCGGGTCAGCCGAGGGGCATATCTGGCGGTGTCCACGC
>JBDTNQ010000096.1:0-17124 GCA_039933635.1 Acidobacteriota bacterium | reverse complement strand
TGCGGACGTGCGGACGTGCGGACGTGTGGACCTGCGGGCGTAGTGGGAGGGTGGCATGAGCGTAGGGGTGACTCGGCGGACGATTCTGCAGTTGGCGATGGCACCGGCGTTCGTGCCCCGGAGGCAAGGCGAGGACCTGGCGCCCACCGTGTCCCGTGTCTATCCAGGGGCAGACGGCAAGCTCGTCTACGTCCCTGATGACCAGGGCAACACCATCATCGACTCGTCGCACGCCGGGTACAGAAGTGGAGGCGTGCCGATTCCCAGCGTGCCCGTGAAGGAGACGATCTGGCCGGTCGCTGGTGACAACACCGAGCACGTCCAGGCGGCCATCAACAGAATCGCGGCGCTTCCGCTCGACAGAAACGGGTTCCGCGGCACGCTGCTGCTCAAAGCGGGCTACTACCGTATGGCCACGTCGCTGACGATTCAGGCCAGCGGCGTCGTTCTCCGCGGCGAAGGCATGAGTGACACCGGCACCATTCTGATTGGCACCGGCACCGGCCGCCCTGCGGCGCCCTTGACTGGCGGTCCAGCCGGAGCGCCTGGCGGCGCACCGGTTGCTGGCGGGCCTCCTCCCATCGCGCCTGCCGCGGGCGCGGCCGTCGATGCGGCGCCCGCGAATGGCGGTCGAGGCGGCGGGCCGGGCGGTGCTGGCGCGCCGGGCGGCGGTGCTGCCGGTCGCGCCGGCGGCCGGGGCGGCGGTTTCGGCGGCGGGCAACCCACGCTCATCAAGATCGGCGGAACGTCCGGCATCGTCGCGAAAGACGAAACGAAGCAGCTTGTCGCGGACGACTACGTGCCCGTGGGCGCTCGCAGCTTCAAGATCGTGTCAGGTCGCGGCTTCAAGGCGGGCGATACGGTGATCGTGCGCCGAATTGGCAACCAGGACTGGATCAACGAGGTTGGCATGAACGGCGACGCGCCGGGAAGCCGGTGGCAGCCGTTCAACGTGGACTGGGATCGCGTCGTGACCGACGTGCAGGGCAACACCGTGACGGTCGACGCGCCCATCACCTGCGCCATCGAGAAGCGATGGGGGGGCGGGGAAGTCATGAAGTACGAGGAGCCGGCGCGCATCGAGAATGTGGGCGTCGAGAACCTTCGCGGCATGTCGGAGTTCGACCCGTCCGTGCGCACGAAGACGTACGGCAACATGGACCGTCCGAATTACATCATCGAGGACTACTACTCCGACGAGAACCACTACTACAACTTCATTACGTTCGACAATATGAAGAACGGCTGGGTGCGCAATTGCACCGCGCTGCACTTCGTCTACAGCATGGTGGGCCTGGCGCGTGGATCGAAGTGGGTCACGGTGCAGGATTGCGTGTCGCGCGATCCCATCTCACAGCGCCTGGGAGCGAGACGGTTCATATTCGCTCTCCGCGGGCAGCTCTCGCTCGTCCAGCGCTGCCTCTCGGATCAGGGACGCCATTCGTTCATGACGGGTCAGCCGACGGCCAGCGGGAACGTGTTCCTGGACTGCAAGGCGACGAACCCCTACTCCTCGAGCGAACCCCACGAGCAGTGGGCGACTGGCGGGCTGTACGACAACATCCACGCGCCGCTGACGGCCCGGTTCTGGAAGAACATCAATATCGGATGGGCCGGCGCCAACACGGTGTTCTGGAACTGCGAGGGCGCGTTCTATGTGCAGAAGCCCCCGACGGCACAGAACTTCTCCTTCGGGCATCTCGGCGTGGATGCCGTGGTGTTCAACATTCCCTTACAGGACACGACCAAGGAGAACGGCCACATCGAGTCGATCGATCGGCACGTCACCCCGCGGAGCCTGTACTTGACTCAGCTGCGCGAGCGTCTCGGGGACGCGGCCGTGCGTAGTGTGGCGACGGCCAGCCAGCTCGCGTGACCGTGCCTCGAGCGTTCCGCGTGTCGCTTCTGATCGTGACGGCCGGCGAATCGGTCGTCGCCTACGGGAGTTTGCCGGTCCACTTGACCGCGTTGACCAGCAGTGTCTTGAACGCCGGCAGATCGTGCGTCCGGGCATCATGACCAATCGTGATCGCGACAATTCGCGCCGTCGGATGCTGGGTGATCCAGATGGCGGGGTGGGGCTTCATGTAGCGGACGCTTGGCGACGTCTCGGCCAGTACCTCGATCGACGCCGTGCCCGGGGGCACCTGCGCCGGATCCGGGTTGACGTGGTAGAGCTCGTCCTCGACATCGAACGACGCCGGCACGCCCTTCATCACCGGATGATCCCCTTTAATCGTTTTCACGGTGTACGGGCCCAGACGGTCATGAGCCTTGGCGCCGCCGCCAACGATGAGCGCGTTCAGTTCGGGCCACTGCGGGTACATGTACCAGGCGCCGGCATGCACGAGCACGATGCCCTTGCCGGCAGCCGCGAAGTCAAACAGCGCCTTCCGGTACTCCGGGCTGTCGAAGAACCGGCGATTGACGCTCAGCACCGCCACGTCCGCCGCCGGCAGCGCGGTCACGGTCTGGTCGCGGTCCTCGGTGTAGTTCACGCTGAATCCCGCGGCGGCGAGCGTGGCCGAGTCGGTGCTGTTGAAGAACGTCGTGAAGTCGTGCGAACTGCCGCCGCCGACAAGGAGAACCTTCGTCTTCCCCGCGGCCCAGACAATTGGCCGCGTCTCGGGAAGCGGCGCATCCCCACGGCCACCTTCTTTGGGACCTGTGGTCGGCGCAGGGCCGGCGGCAGCCGCAGAAGGCGCCGGGGGCTGCTGCCGTCCGGCACCAGCGTCCGGAGACGCGAGCGTGAAGGTGGTCAGCCCGACGGCGAGCAGAAACGAAAAGAGTGCAATTCGCATGGTGAGGGTCCGAGCGCATCTTACGCCGAACTCGCGATCCGGTGTGCATCGTCCAGAGGGCGGCTCTCGTGATGTCGTCATCCCCGCGGCCTCTACGTGGCGTGCTTCCCATCGCGCCGACGCCCTTTACCGAAACCGGTGACGTGGACGTCGACGGGCAGCGCCGGGTGCTCGACTGCATGGTCGATCAGGGGGTCCATGCCATCTGCATACTTGCCAACTTCTCCGAGCAGTTTCTGCTCACCGACGATGAACGCGATCGGCTGACGGGCCTCTGCCTGACCCACGTGGCCGGCCGTGTGCCGGTGATTGTCACGTGCAGTCACTTCAGCACCCGGATCGCGTCGGAGAGGGGCCGTCGCGCCGCAGCCGGAGGCGCCGCGATGCTCATGTTGATGCCTCCCTATCACGGCACGACGCTGCGCGCGGATGAACCGGGCATGCTCGCCCATTTCTCGGCCGTCGCCGAGGCGGCTCGTATCCCGTTGATGGTCCAGGACGCGCCATTGTCCGGCGTGCCGCTCTCGGTGCCGTTTCTCGTCCGTCTCGCGCGTGAAGTGCCGCTCGTGAACTCCTTCAAGATCGAAGTGCCTGGAGCCGCGGCGAAGTTGCGCGCACTCATCGCGGCTGGGGGCGATGCGATCGTCGGACCGTTTGACGGCGAGGAGGGCATCACACTGATGGCCGATCTGGATGCCGGCGCGCTGGGCACGATGTCGAGCGCGCTCCTGCCCGATCTGATCAAGGTCGTCCTTGCGCATTATGTCGAGGGCCGGCGCGCCGATGCGGCCGCCGCGTACGCGCGCATCTTACCGCTGATCAATCATGAGAACCGCCAGTGTGGATTGCGGGCGTGTAAGACCGTGATGATGGTGGGTGGCGTGATCAAGACGGACGTTGTTCGCCATCCCCTCGAGGCGCTCCAGCCGGCCACGCGGGCGGAACTTTTGCGTCTGGCCGCCGAGGTCAATCCCCTTGCCCTGCGTTGGGGCCGGTAACGGGCCTGTTCAAGAAGAAGGACCACACGTGAATCCTCGGGGATTGTTCATCACGAGCTGCATCTCACTGGCGACCTGTGCCGTCTCGTTTGCGGTGCGCGGCGACGTCGCGACGGCCATGGGCAGTGCGTTCCACCTGACGAACGAACAGGTCGGCTTCGTCCTGAGTCCTGCCTTCTACGGGTTTGCCCTCGCGATCGTGTTGGGCGGTCTGGTCATCGACCTCGTTGGCATGCGCCTGCTGCACGCCTTATCCGGGGTGGCGTTTATTCTGGGCGTGGCCGTCATCATCCTGGCGCCACGGCCGGTCGACGCCGTCCCCTCGATCTTCGATCACGCCGGGACGTCTCTGCTCTACGTGGGATTCTTCCTGTTCGGGATCGGGCATGGACTGGTTGAATGCGTCATCAACCCGTTGCTCGCGTCGATCTATCCCACTGAAAAGACCCGACGTATCACCGCCGTTCACGCCTGGTGGCCGGGGGGGGCATGATTCTCGGCGGCCTCGCGACGCTCGCGCTGAGCCTGGCTGCCGGAAGCTGGCAACTCCGTCTGTGTCTCATTCTGCTTCCAGCGGTCGCGTTCGTCGCGATGTCGATGACCCTGGACTATCCGCAGACCGAGCGGGTGACGTCGAACGTTCCGGCATCGGAGATGTGGCGGGAGGCTGTACGTCCGCTGTTCATTCTGCTGTTCGTGTGCATGTGGATGACGGCGGCCGTCGAACTGGGACCGGACCAGTGGTTCCCGACCGTCATGGGCGCCCTCGTGCCGCAATTGAGCCCCACGGCTGGCAGCGGTGTCGGATTCCTCGTCTATACGGCGGGGCTGATGTTCGTGCTGCGGATGTGGGGAGGCGCCGTGACGCACAAGTCGCCGCTCGGGACGCTGATCTTCAGCTCGATCCTCGCGGCCCTCGGCCTCTATTGGCTCGGCGGTCTGCAACCCGGCGCCAGCGCCGTCCTCGCGATTACCGCCGCCACCGTGTTCGGCATCGGTAAGACGTTCTTCTGGCCGACGATGGTCGGCGTCACGGCGGAGCTTTTCCCGCGTGGTGGCGCGCTGCTGATGTCGCTGATTGGGGCGGCCGGCATGACGTCGGCGTCTGTGATCACGCCGATCATGGGCCAGCGAATCGACGCAGGCGGGCCGGGCGCGGCGCTCCAGTCCGTGGCGATGCTGGGCGTCATTCTGACCGCAATCTTCACCGGGATCTGGCTCTATTTCAGGGCCAGAGGGGGCTACAGGGCCGTGCACGTCTCGACCGTTCGGAGCGAATAGCGGGCGTGTCATCGCGCAAGACGCATTCAGATGGAGAGGGACCAATGAAGAAGATTGCAGTTGTCGTCGCGGGAATGCTGCCGGCTTTGGCGCTGGGGTTGGGCGCACAACAGGGGGCTCCCGCGTTCACGAAGACTCCGCTGGCGCAGCGGATCTCACACACCAATCCCGCGAACTTCCGGCCGTCGCCACGCGTCCACGGTGGTCCGGGGCAGCTTGATTACATGGCGCTGTTCACGGGCGCGTCGGGATTCGACACCAACGTCTGGTTCCTCCATCGCGGCATCATCGAACCCAAGGCGGGCATTGGCGGACACTTCCATAACAACTGCGAGGAGATGTTCGTCATCCTCGACGGCGAGGCCCAGTTCACCGTCGATGGCCGTACGTCGACGCTGAAGGGACCTGCGGGAGCACCGACGCGCATGGGCCACTGGCACGCGATCTACAACAACACGGACAAGCCCGTGCAGTGGATGAACATCAACGTGACCCAGTTCAAGAACCAGTACGACGCCTTCAACCTGGATGACGGCCGGGAGAACGCGCCCATCGACGCGGTGCCGCAGTTCATGACCATGCGGCTTGACCGCACGCTGCTCAGGGCCGTGCCGGCCATGTACGGTGGGAAAGGGGACGTGCAATACCGGCGTGCGCTCGACCGTAGTGTCTTTGTCGGCCCCTGGGGCTTCGTCGACCACTATCTTCTGCCGGCGGGCGCCTCAATCGGCGCGAGCAGCGACGCCGAGATTGGCGGGTTCTACTATGTCCTCGCGGGTAAGGGGAAGGTCACCATCGGCACGGAGACGGCGGACATCGCCGTGGGCGATGCGATTCCACTTCTCCTCAACGACAGCAAGTCCTTCGAGAATGCCGGGACTGAACCGCTCGAACTGATGCAGGTCGGGGTCGTGAGCAACATGAGCCGAAGGAATGAACTGCTCGCACCGATCTTCAACCCGGTGCGGGGCGGGGGACCGGGCGTCCCGGGCGCGCCAGCAGGCGGTCCCGGCCGCGGAGGCCGCGGACAGTAGCCCTCAAGATGGCTGCGGGTCAAACCGCACGCTGTCGGTGAAGCCGGGAGGCGCGAGTTCGTCTGCTCGTGCCAGTGATGCGGGGAATGACGGATGTCGATGAGCATGGAAATGGAAACGGTCGAAGTGAATGATGCTGATGTCCTGCAGCTGATCGAGCGCAATACGCCGGTGGAGAAGCTGTGCACGGGATTTCGGTTCTCGGAAGGTCCGATCTGGAATCCCAGGGAGGGCTGTCTGTACTTCAGCGACATGCCGAGCGATATTCGACGCCGTTGGAGTGCGAAGGACGGGGTTGTCGAAGTCCGCAACCCGAGCAACAAGTGCAATGGCATGACCTACGACGAGGTGGGGAATCTGTACGTGTGCGAGCACGTCACGAGTTCGCTCGTCATGGAAACCACGAGCGGGCAGCGCAGGGTGCTCGCCAGCCACTGGCAGGGCAAAGAACTCAACAGTCCGAACGACGTGGTCCTGCGATCGGATGGCACGGTCTACTTCACCGATCCCACCTATGGGCGCATGCCGGTCTTCGGGCTCGAGCGGGCGCAGGAGCTGGCGTTCCAGGGCGTGTATCGGGTCGCGGTGGACGGAACCCTTCACTGCGAGGCGGACGACTTCAGCCAGCCCAATGGGCTGTGTCTCGCTCCCGATGAAACGATTCTGTATGTGAATGACACCACGCGCGCGCACATCCGCGCCTTCGATGTCTCGCCCGACGGGGCCCTGAGCAACGGCCGGGTGTTTGCCGATCAGATCGGTAAGGGCGACTACGATGAGGGTGTGGTGGACGGCATGAAATGCGACGAGCGCGGCAATATCTACGTCTCGGGGCCACGGGGGATTTGGGTCATCAGCGCCCAAGGCAAACATCTCGGCGTCATTCGGATGCCTGAAATCGTCGGCAACCTGAACTGGGGCGGCCCGGATTGGAACGAGCTCTACTGTGCCTGCTCGACGTCGATCTATCGCGTCCGCACGACGGTGCGGAGCAATCCAGTCGCGTATATGGACATGAAGTGAGTGTCACCGTCCGCCTGTCACTGTTATGAGTACATTCAGTCGCCGTTCCTTCATCGCTGGACTGGGCCAGGCCGGTGCGGCCGTCGCGGCCGCGCCCTGGCTCCAGTCGATTGGATTCGCGCAGGCGCGCGGCCCAGCACGGGCGTTTCTCCGCCGGGCGCCCGGTCGTACCGACTTCAATCGGCGCGTGTTCGGGTCGTTTCTCGAGCACCTGGGGCGGGCGGTCTACACCGGCGTGTACCAGCCGGGTTCCCCGCTGGCTGACCCGAAGGGATTTCGCACCGATGTGGCGCGCGAGGTCCGGGATCTCGGCGTGCCGATTGTTCGCTACCCCGGAGGCAACTTCATCTCGGGTTACAACTGGCTCGACGGCGTGGGCCCGAAGGCTCAACGTCCGACGGTGCTCGATCGCGCCTGGAATTCAGTCGAGTCCAATCAGTTCGGCACCAACGAGTTCGTGGAATGGTGTGCGATGGTGGGCGCGGAGCCGCTGCTCGGGCTTAACTTCGGTACCGGCAGCGTCGAGATGGCCGCGGCCTACGTCGAGTACTGCAACCTCGAGCGCGGCACGAAATGGAGCGACTTGCGCCGCACGCACGGCTACGAGCGTCCGCACAACGTCCGGTACTGGTGTCTGGGCAACGAAATGGACGGACCCTGGCAGATTGGGCGTCTGCAGGCGCGCGAGTACGGCCGCAAGGCGCGCGACGCGGCGCAGCAGATGCGGGTCATCGACCCGACCTTGCAGCTGATCGCGTGCGGATCGAGCGGCACCTTCATGCCCACCTATCTCACCTGGGACCGTGAGGTCCTCGAGGAGTGCTACGACCAGGTCGATGGGGTGTCGCTCCACGCCTACTACGGCAACACCAAGGAGTGGTCGGGCAACAGCACGGCTCGCTTCCTTGCGATGAATCTGGATATGGACCGGCACATTCATGAGGTCGCGGCCGTCTGCGACTACGTCCAGGGCCTGCAGAAGTCGAACAAGCGGCTGTGGTTGTCCTTTGATGAATGGAACGTCTGGTACCGCGCGCGTGATGCGCAGTCGACCGACGGCAAGCGTACCGCCGCGCCGCACCTGCTCGAGGAGGTGTACAACCTCGAGGACGCGCTGCTGGTCGGCGGGTTCGTCAACACCTTGCTGCGGAATTCCGACCGGGTCAGGATTGCCTGCCTCGCCCAGTTGGTCAACGTGATTGCCCCGCTGGTGACGAGCGATCGGGGCGTCCTGCGCCAGAGCACGTACTATCCATATGCCTGGGCCCTCAAATACGCGCGCGGCCGGGTGCTCGATCTGCGCGTCGAGTCGGAGACGTACCCGATCAGCGCGGCTGGTCTCCAGAGTGATTTCGCACGCGACAGCGCCGTGCCCTTTGTCGATCTCGTGGCCACGATTGACGAACCCGCCGGCCAGGCCGCCGTCCTGATGCTCAATCGGGATCTGGATGGCGAGCGCGAGGTGGTGCTCGAGTGGGAGGACGTGGTGCCGCTGCGAGTCCTCGCGTTCGAGACACTCACGGGCCAGGATCTCAAGGCGTTCAACACGTTCGATCAGCCGCGGCGCGTCTCGCCTCAGCCATTGACTCCACCCGCCGCCGGTAGTCGCATGTCCTTCAAGCTACCGGCCCACTCATACAGCGTGGTTCACCTGGGCCTGCGGGCCTGAAGCACAGGAATGATTTCATGACGCATCGATCCGTTCAGCAGACGACCGTGACGCGAAGAGCATTTCTGGCGATGGCAGGCGCCGCGGCTGTGGTCAGTCGGGGATCGCTGGTCTCCGCCAATCCGCTTGGATTGCCCTTCGGCTTCCAGGCCTGGGAAATCGCGCCCGACATGCGGCGAGATTGGGATGGCACGCTGCGGGCCATGAAGGAGTTCGGCTACTCGTACATCGACCTGAATCAGGTCAGCCCGTTCATTGACCGGCCGGCGGCCGATCTGAAGGCCTCGTTCGCGTCGCACGGCTTCACGTTCTCGAACGCTCTCTGGCCCTACCAGGCCTTTGCCAGCCGCTTCGATCAGACCATGACCGATTCACTGACGTTGGGTCTGTCGACGGTCGTCTGCTCGCCGAGGCCGCGGCTGCGAACGAGCGACGACTGGAAGAGCATGGCGGACGAGCTGAATGGATACGGCGCGCGGACGAAGGCTGCGGGACTCGTACTGGGATATCACAACCACGAGATCGAGTTCGTCAAGACGCCTCAAGGAGACGTGCCGTGGGACATCCTGATGGCATCCACCGATCCGGCGCTCGTCAAGTTTCAAATCGACGTCGGTAATCTGACCTTCGGCGGTGGCGATCCCTACGAGTATCTGGCGAAGTACCCCACCCGGTACTACGGCGTGCACGTGAAGGACTTCAAGCCGGGCAAGGCGGCGGTGCCCGTGGGCTCAGGCGACCTCGACTGGAAACGGATCTTCACGCTCGTGAAGGCCGCCAACATCCGCAACATCGTGGCGGAAGTGGGCGCCTACGCCGTGAGCACGCTCCAGGGGCAGCCGCTGGAGCCGCCCGCCTACAGCGTGCTCGAACTGTATAACCGGAGCGCGGTGTTTCTGCGCGAGTTCACGGCCGTATAGCCATACCGGATTGCCCGCCGGCGGCTACTTCGTCGTGTAGTAGTCGTACGTGTACGACCACGTGAACTCCTGTCCCGGTTCGATGTTGATGTCGATGTAGGGCTCAGGCGCGACGACCGTCCGAATGGACCAGTACCCGAACCGCGTCATCGGCCGGTCGCCGGTGATGTGGACCCCCGCGCCCTGCTTCTTGTTGACGATGCGAACGTCGTAGTCCTTCGCGTCCGGCCCGAAGCCGCTGAAGCTGGTCTGATAGCACTCGGACCCTTCGAGTACTTTCGCATAGACCAGCGTGGTGCCCTGCGGACTCGCGAGCGTCTGCATTTGCGCCTGGCCGCACTGCGTGCCCATCCGTTCTCCAGGCGCCAGCGGCGCGTAGGGATCCACGGGCGGTCCCTGGCGGCCGGGGCCCGCCGGACCGGTGGCTCCTGGCGCCGGGACCGACGCCGCGGCGCCCGCTTGTGCCGGCGCGCCTGCGCCGCCAGGGCTCGCGGGAGCGCCAGGCCCTGGCGCTCCCGCAGCGCGGCCGGGGCCGCCGCGTCCGGCGACGCGCGTCATTTGCCACGGCACCGTGATTTCGATGCCCGGTCCCGTCGCCTGCCGATCGATCATCGTGAAGTTGTGGTCGTAGACGTTCGTCGCGATCGCCTTCGCGCCGGTGTTCCTCATGACGTGCGAGATGATCATTTGCGGCTTGCCGGGCGTGAGGCGGAGGACTTTGGTATAGACGTAGCCGAAGTTGATGGACGGCTCCGTGAGCGTGTGCGTGAACTGGACAGAATTTCGACCGGTCTGTACCGCCCACGAGCCGCCGTTCGCGATGACGTACGGACGCGAATGGTTGTAGGTCCCATCGTCGCGCCTCAGCGCGCCGATACCGGGCTTGACGAACAGGCCGCCTGGCTGGACATCGTTGTAGCCGAGGGCGCCGAATTCCTCGGCGGGACCGACCATGGCCGTGAAATCGGCGGAGATGACGTCCTTGGCCGGACCCTCGTACCCGAAGTCGTAGATGTCCGTGATCTTGGAAAACCAGGGCCCGTAGAAGTCGTGGCCCTTGTATTTGAGACTCGCAATGGCGCCCGACCAGTCGAACCGTGTCGTCCGGTAGAAACCGCGGGTCGCGTCGGGTAGATAAACCGTGGCGGTCAGATCGCCGTTACTGATCTGATGCGACGGATAGGTCTGCGCCGACACCAGCGCCGTCAGCATGAGCACGGCCCACAAGCCGATTGAGTAGCGAAGTCGGATCATTGGTTGCGTCTCCAGTGGCGTGACGTCACCCTCGTCGAGCGACGAAATAGGGCTGCCCGGTCAGTTGTTGGCCGAGGCCGGGGTACAGGACCACTGAAACCGGCGTCTCCTTCAGTTCAAAGTAATACTGCAGCGGATACGGACTTGCCGTGTAGTCGGCCGGGATGGCCGAGCGCCACCGCGTGCCGTCGGCGCGCATTGGCTCGCTCTGCCAGCGCTCGGCCTGGTTCACGCGCCGGTAGTGGAGCGTTGCGGCCGCGTACTTCCGGTCCTGGACGTATTCCAGCGCGAGGGGCTGTCCTGGTTGAAACCTGGCGGGCGCGGTGTGCCGGCCGCCGCCGTCCCGTCGTTGCGGGCGGCCCAGGGCTTCTTCGATCGCGCGCGCGGTCCGCCCTGCGGGCTCCGCCGGCTTCGCCGACGCCAGTCGTGCTTCCACGGCGGTGATGTCGGCGTCGATATCCGTCAGCCGATCGGCCCAGTGTCCGCGGAGGACGCGTGTTTCGCCAACGGTGATGTCAGGGACGTACACGTTCCGGGTGCGCGCCACAATTGCGGCCCAGAAGCCGCGCGCGTCTCGATACGACGTCAACGCCGCCTGGAGCGCCGCGCGATCGGCGGTCTTGTCGAAGATGTGGTACAGCACGGCGGCGCGGAACTTGGCGGCGAAGAAGCGGCCGAGATTTGCCGCGACGGCGATGTCGATCGTCAACCGCCGGTACTCGGGCCCGTCCTTCCGTGTCGCCCGACCGTCGGCTCGTGCCAGTGCCTGGGCGGCGGCCGTCCCGTCGTCTTCCAACCATGTCGCCACGTCGATCGGCGTGTACCGACCGTTGCGCTCACCCTTCAGCAGGTCCTCGGCGAAGTCGTCGATGCGATAGAACATCTGCGGGTCGAGCGGGCTCACGGTGCCGAACACGCGCGGGGATGGACTGTCCGTATACGGGCCGGGGTGCGCCGCGTCCACCAGCGAGTGGTTGAGATACACCTCCGGCCAATAGGTGTTGTTGCCGGCCGACGGCGCATGCGCGGTGGTCACGGTCGGCAGGATCCGACTGGCGTGCGCCAGGGCCGTTTCGAGGTCGTCGCCCGCGGGCCCGAACTGCTGGCGCATCGCGCGCTGCCAGACGGCCGGATCGGTCTGCGCGTTGTAGAGCAACCTCCCCCAGACGCGGTAGCCGTACGTGTACTTCTGCCAGTCCCACCGCGGCGCGAGCGACGCGTCCGCGTAGGCCGTGCGGTTGCCAGGCGTACCTGAACCGCGGCGTCCTTTGAACGACAGCGGCTCCATGATCTCCACACCGTCGCTGCCGCAAAACGAAAAGGCGCGGGAATGGGCAGCCGCCGAGACGGGGTCGCCCCAGATCAGCAGACGCTGCGTGCCGGGCCAGATGCGGTGCAGAACACCCCACGTGCGGTCTTCGCGTAGCAGATCACCATACCCATATCGGGTAAAGCTGCGAGAGCCGGCGCTCAGCGCCATCAGACCGGACGCCGTGCGTCCCGGCTGCGGACGCTCCTGTTCGCGGATGTCGGCCTGGTGGTAGGGCATGCCCAGGTGCTCGGCCCAATACTTCGGTGAGATCTTCACGGGCTGGCCAGAGCTGAGTGCCGCGTCGATCATGCTCTGGTCCATGCCCTTGGCATGCATGTCGATCTCGACCGTGCGGCCGCAGGTGGCGACGCCGTCGAACACCATCTTCCAGAACTGGTAACTGCCTTCCGCGACTCCGCTCTCGCCGTGCACGCGCAGCGTTACGCCGCTGATCTCTGGCACGGCCCGCAGCAGCATCCGGATCGCGTCTCGGCAGTAGGGGCCGTGCGTCTCGGCCGTAAGGCCTTCGATCGTATGCTTCGCATTCGGGCTTGCGTTCCACTGATAGCCGTGCATCCAGATCCCCAACTGGAACTGCATGCCGCGGGCCGTCGTCTCCCGGGCGATGAATCGCAACATGTCGAGGTTGCGATCGCGCTCCGCGTCCGACACCTGAGGGACGCGCACGTTGTATCCCGGCACGGCCAGCAGAAACGGGTAGCTGAAAACGAAGTAGGCATCGGTGACGTTGTTGAGGAAGTCGTAGCCGATGCCGAGCGCGAGGTTGAAGCGGTTGAACCGTTGCGTGGCCAGCATGGAGAGATACGCCGGCCACATCTCGCGGTCGTTGTACCAGGCTGTGTCCTCGACGTCGCTCGTGAAGAGCCGCGTGACGCTGCGGACGCCGTTTGCCGGGCGCTCGCTCACGGGCCTCGGCACGGTCAGCGCCGCCGCCGGATCGGGACCGAGGCGCGCGCGATCAGCCAGTTCGAGCATCGCGTAGGTGAGCCCGCGCGCATCGTGGCCACATGCCCACACCGCCTGACGGGTCTGGCAGAGCGTGAGGGCCTCGGGCACCGCATCGACACGCGCGCCCGCCGCGCGCAGAGCCGCCGCCGCACCTGGTGCTGCCATGCCTGCGGACATCACGCGCACGCTCGATGCCGGCGCCTCGGCGTCAGCGGAGTAGATACGGGCCGCGACCCCTCGTTCGGTCAGGGCGCGCACCAACTCACCGGCCGCCCATCTGGCTGGCGGCGAGGCCGCGATGGGATCGGCGGGATCGACGATGACGGCGACGGAGCGCGGTCCCTGTGCCGTGACCGTCGCGACGGCCGCCATGCCGGCCGTGGCTCCGGCTGTCGCCTGAAGAAACTGCCGCCGATTGAGATGACCGCTCATGGTGTCCCTGGTCCTACTTCTCAGGCAACGCGTATGCAACCCAACCCATCGGCGCTGCTGGAGTGGGGGAGCCCTGACCGGCGGCGGGCGAAGCGGCAGGCGCCGCACCGCGGCCCCGCGCCGCAGCGGAACTGGCGGCAGGTACAAGCACGTACTGCCGGCCGTCCATCTCGTACATGACCAGGGACCCAAGAAATCCGCCGCCGAATCGCGATGACCAGAGCTGTTTTCCAGTGTCGCTATCCCAGGCGCGAATCTGGTTGTCGCCGCCCGCTCCGAACACCAGACCCGACTCGGTCACGACCAGGCTGTTGGTCGTCGATGGTGTGCCGGTGCCGGTGATGCCGCGTTCCGCCAACGCGGGATCATCGCCGTAAGGGATGCGCCACTTGATGGACGGCTCGTTCAGGTCGTACTTCACGATCGTCGTGAACGGCGGCTTGATGCGATTGCCGACGGTGTTGTACTCGTTGATGACAGGGCGTGCGTACTGCGGCACGTCGTCCGGGTATGGCAGTGCGGCGCCGCGGCCGCGACCGACACCGGCGTCAGGCCGGGTCCAGGCAGAGCCCGAACCCGCGATCAGTTCTGGCGGTGCGCCGGAGCCCACTGGACCTCCACCGCCACGACCCGCGAACCCACCCACCGCACCACGGCCGCGGCCGCCGGGCGGTGCGGTGAGGAATGTGACCAGATTGTCGAGTTCGGCTCCTGTGAGATGCGGGAACGCCGGCATGCGGCTCTTCCCGGCCGTCACGACCGCGCGGATCGCTGCTGCATCGAACCGTGACGTTCCGGCGACGATGCTGTTGGCCGGATCGTCAGACGCCTGCACGAGCTGCACGCCGTTCTCGGTCCCGAGTCGATCCGCACCGTGACAGACCTGACAGTTCTGCTGGAATACGGCCTGGCCTGGAGAGATCGCCGGAGGCCCTCCGCCACGGGCGACGGTTTCACCTGGCTTCAGCAACCGCAGAATTCCCGGGTTCTCATGGGCGATGACGTAAACGGCCCCTCTGCCGGGCTCGGTCGCCGTCCCGCCAAAGAGCGCCCCGCCGTTGCTGGTTGGGACGTGCACGGTGTCGTTGAAGCTGATCGGGTTGAAGATGCCCTTGTTGCTGGCTGCGAGCAGGCGCTGCTTCAACGCTTCGGCCTCATCGGCTGACAGGTAGGGGCTGATGTCCTCGACACCGAAGGTGTGTCTGATGAACGGCTCGGGCTTCGTTGGGAACGGCTGCGTCGGCCAGCTCTGTTCGCCAGGCATCTCGCTCTTGGGCACTGGCCGTTCTTCGATCGGCCACAGCGGTTCACCCGTCACACGGTCGAAGACGTACAGAAAGCCGGTCTTGCCGGCCACCGCGACGACGTCCCTGTTGCGCCCGTTGTGGCGTACGGTCGTCAACTGCGGCGCCGCGTTGTTGTCCATGTCCCAGAGGTCGTGGTGCACCATCTGGAAATGCCACAGACGTTTGCCCGTGCGCGCGTTGAGCGCGATGATCGACGTGCCGAAGAGGTTGGAGCCGACGCGATCGACGCCGTAGAAGTCGTATGTCGGCGATCCGAGCGGGATGTAAGCGATACCACGCCTGGCGTCAATCGTCATTTCCCCCCAGTTGTTCGTCCCGCCGACGTATTTCCAGGCCTCTTTGGGCCAGGTTTCGTAGCCGAACTCGCCGGGCCGCGGAATGGTGTGGAACGTCCAGATCGTCTTGCCGGTGACGACGTCGTACGCGCGGATGTCGCCTGGCGGCGACATGTAGCCCTCGCCGGGCGCGGTGCCGACGATCACCAGGTTCTCGAAGACCTCGCCCGGCGTGTTCGATTGAAGATTGCCGATGGCGGCCGGGTCGCGCCCGTCGAGCCCGACGCGCAGATCGACGACACCGTTCGTGCCGAACGAGATGACGGACTTGCCGGTCTTCGCATCCAACTCCTGGAGCAGGCTGTTCATCGGGAAGATCAGGCGCTGGTCGCGCCCGTCACGGCTTTCCCAATACATCATCCCGCGGCTGCTCATGCCGTTCATGTTCTCGCGGACCCATCGTTCCTTGCCGGTCTTCGCGTCGACCGCGACGATCGAGCCGTTCCGGCCGCGACCGTAGATCACACCGCGAACCACGATGGGATAGCCGCCCGCGTCGCTGTACGGGTAGGTCCAGGCCACCTGGAGTCGACTGACGTTGGTCTTGTTGATCTGCCGGGACGCGAAGTAGCGCGAGTTGTCCGGACCGTTACCGTAGCCGGGCCACCATTTGTCGTTCGCCGATTGTGCGCGGCTTGTCGTCAGAGCTGCGAGGCAGGACGCGAGGCCGACAACCGCGGCGACGCCGCGCCGAAACCGCCATTCACTGTGGAACATGCTCGTACTCCTCTTGCGCTGGGCCAACGCTGAGCGACTGCCGGCCGCGTCCGGGAACTTCGCCGACTGGCGCGTTGACCACGATCCGCTACAGTGCGGGCGCTATCATAGCGCGACATCATCGAGACTCGATTCCTGCCAGGACTGCGCTATTCCACCGTTGGCGCGTGTGGCAGCGCAGCGCGTCAGCGGATCGAAAGGGACGGCCGACGCGTGACACCGGGCGCGCGCCCCCCATAGAATGCCCGGCGTTCGTGCCCTGAAAACGAGAAGGCAAGTCCGGCGCAATGTATCGACGAGTTGCCGTCGCCCTCCGAACGAGGTGTCCCATGTCCCACAAGCCGACTGTCTTCGTTGGTGTGGTTCTCGCCTTTGGCCTGTCGCTTGCGGCCTCGGCATTCCCGTTGTCGGCCGATCGATCAACGACGACGGGGGTGACGCGCACGATCTTTGCGTCCGTTGTTGGGAAGGATGGGACGCCGGTCACCGGGCTAACGGTGGCCGATTTCGACGTGAAGGAGGGCGGGAAGGCGCAGGTGCTGACCAGTGTGAAGCCCGCCACCATGCCGCTGCGGGTACACCTCATCGTGTCCGACGGCGGGTCCGGTGCGTTTCAACTGGGCGCGCTGCGGCTGGTGCAGGCGCTCGCCGGTCAGGCGCAATTCGCCTTCACGTCCGTGCACGTCCAACCGGAGCGCGTCATGGACTTCACGGACAACGTCGATCTTATCGGTGCCGGCATCCAGAAGCTGGGCCGGAGGGGGACGCCGCAAGGCGGAAATCAGCTGATGGAGGCGATCAAGGGCGCGATCGAGGATCTTGGCGCGCCGGGAAAACACCCGGTGCTCATCGTCTTGCGCCTCGGCAACGAAGACGCGAGTACGCTCTCCGCGAAGACGGTGCGTGAGTCGCTGCGGATGTCGGGGGCGACCATGTATGTCGTGTCGCGCGCGGGCGCGTCCAAGGCCGCTCCAACATTTGCCGGTGGCGGCAGCATGACCGCGGCGGTTGCCCAACGTGAGATGGACGATACGGAGTTGGCGGACACGGCCCGCAACCTGAACGCCGTGCT
>JBDTNQ010000095.1:0-17190 GCA_039933635.1 Acidobacteriota bacterium | reverse complement strand
CAGTACAACAGCCCGACCAACCAGACGCTGCGCAACTCGCAGACGCTGGCGGACGGGTCCAACGATCCGACGCGTCTGATCCCCAGCAACGCCGGCTTCGGCGCGGTGACCGGGGCCCAGACGATGCGGAACATGCAGTTAACCGCGCGCTTCTCGTTCTAGCGCGCGGAAAGCGGGCAAGGCACACACCGGCGGGTGGACTTCGGTCCACCCGCCGTTTTTTTTGAATCCCGCGTCGCGGCTCGGGTAGGCTGGGCGAAGCAATATCCGCAGACGTGGAGGCGACGTGAACGCGATCGATCCTAGGAACGTCACGACCGGGCTGGAACTTCCCGGCCATCGCATCATTCGAAACGTGGGCCTCGTGCGCGGTGTCGTGGTGCGATCCCGCAGTATTCTCGGCAACATCGGCGCGGCGTTGCAGACGCTCGTCGGCGGCAACATCACGCTCTACACCGAGCTCTGCGAGAAGGCGCGCGCAGACGCCTACCAGTTGATGCTGGAACACGCCGGCGAACTGGGCGCCAACGCGCTGATTGCCGTCCGCTACGACGCCAACGAAATCTCGGATGGCGTGACGGAGGTGCTCGCGTACGGGACGGCCGTCGTCGTCGAGCCGCACTCGGCCGCATGACGCCGGCGTGGGCGCCTCGCCCCGCTGTGGCCCATTAGGTAGACTGCACCGGTCATGCGCATCGGCGTCGCCTCCGACCACGCGGGCTTCAAGGACAAAGGACTCGTCGCGAACCATCTTCGCGAGCTCGGGCACGAGGTCGTGGACTTCGGCACCTACTCGGAGGTTCCGGTCGACTACCCGGACATGATTCGGCCCCTCGCGCACGCGGTCGCCGCCGGCGAGTGTGAGCGCGGGATCATCTTCGGGGGCTCCGGCAATGGGGAAGCCATGGCGGCCAACCGGGTCCCCAAGGTCCGTTGCGCCGTCGTGTGGAACCTGGAGTCCGCTCGTCTCTCACGCGCCCACAACGATGCCAACGTCCTGTCGATTGGACAGCGGCTGGTTCCACCCGAGCAGGTCCTCCCGATCGTGGACCTCTGGCTGGTGGCCCCGTTCGAGGGCGGACGGCATCTCCAGCGCATCCGGAAGCTCGACGAGCCGTAAGCGCCGGAAAACCTTCCGCTCTCGATTTCCCCCCGCTTTCGACTACGATGGGCTCGCCATACCAACGTGAGTCCGCGTTTGCGCCCGCCTGACCGCTGGTGGTGCCGGCGCTGTCGCGACTCAGCGGTGAATACGCTGTATGCACACACCCACATCGTCTGTCGCGGCGGCACCCGGAACGAGACTGTTCGACGGCGTCACCTCGTACCACTGGCTCGTCGTCGTCATCGCTTCGTGCGGCTGGTTGTTCGACTGCATGGATCAGCGGCTGTTCATCCTGGCCCGCGAGTCGGCGCTCAAGGATCTGCTTCGAGCCGATCCCGCGGCGCTCGCATCGTTGAAGTCGTACGCCGGGTATGCGACGACCTCGATGATCCTCGGCTGGGCCACGGGCGGCATGATCTTCGGCATGATGAGTGACCGCCTCGGTCGCGTGAAGACCATGGTGGTGACGCTCCTGGTGTACTCGATGTTCACCGGACTCTGCGGGCTGGCGACGAGCTGGGTGGACTTCACGTTGTACCGCTTCCTCGCCGGCATCGGGATTGGCGGTATGTTCGGTGCGGCCACCACGCTCGTGGCGGAGAGTGTGCCCGCGAACTTCCGCGCGGTGGCCCTCGGGGCGCTGCAGGCGCTGTCCGCGACGGGCAACATCATGGGGTCCCTCATCACGCTGCAGATTCCGCCGGGAGCCACCGGACTGTTCGGCGGGTATCCCGGGTGGCGCGTGCTGTTCTTCGTGGGATTGTTGCCGGCCCTGCTCGTCGTGCCGACGATGCTCGTGTTGCGCGAGCCGCAGTCCTGGCTCGACGCGAAGGCCCGCGCGCGTACGGCTGGTGGCGCGAAACACGTCGGCTCGGTCTCTGAGCTCTTTCGTCATCCCCGCTGGAGAAAGAACGCGACCGTCGGTCTGTTCCTGGGACTGGCCGGCATGGTGGGTTTGTGGGGCATCGGCTTCTTCTCACCCGAGCTCATCTCGGTGGCACTCGTCGGCGCGCCTCAAACCGTGGTCGACACCGTTCGCGGCTGGGGCACCGCTCTCCAGGACGTCGGCTCATTCGTTGGCATGCTTGTGTTCACCGTGGTTGCGGCCCGCTTGAGCCGCCGCTTCGCGTTTCTCTGCGCATTCCTTCTCAGCATGCTGACGACGATGTACGTGTTCTATTCGTTGCGGACCGCCAGCGACGCGTACTGGATGCTGCCGATGATGGGCTTCGCGCAACTCGCGGTGTTCGCTGGTTACTCGATCTACTTTCCTGAACTGTTTCCCACGCGCCTGCGCGGCACTGGTGTCGGCTTCTGCTACAACACGGTGCGCTACCTCGCGGCGCCGGCTCCGATCCTGCTGGGCTACCTTGCGACACTGATGTCCTTTCGCACGGCGGCCGTGATGATGTCCACGATCTATCTGGTCGGCATCGTCGCCCTGTGGTGGGCGCCCGAGACGAAGGGGCAACCGTTACCCGAGGACTAGGGCCGGTGACGATGGCTCCTCCGCGCATCGGCCAATGCCACGGTCTCGGCGCAGAAGACATCGACGAGATCAGTGTGTTGCGCAGATTCGCCACACCGCCGTCGATTTCGAAATCCTCGGCTTTTGCTGACTTCTGTCGTCGTCCGATGTGACTCTGGTCCCCTCGCCCGGTCTGGCAAGCGGTTCATCGGGGGCCTAACTCGCTGAGGACGCTGGTAGTTGTCTGAGGGCCCGCCAGGCGCCGATGTTCCGGGCGGTGAACTTGCAGGCAGAACGGCCGACCATGGCCGCTCCCACTCCCCGCCGAGTCTCCACCTTTACAGAACTGCGCAACGCGCTGTCACGCCGGTCCGTCGCCGTGTGGTGGATGGTGCTGGGCCTGGTGCTGGCAACTCCGCTCATCTCGAACGTGACCGTCCAGGGCGCGGCGCCAGACATTCGCATCGATACGACCATGCTCGCGTTCGTGCCGGTGACCAACCGGCAGATCTTCGTCGAGCTCGACTGGATGGAGACCGCCGGCCACTCGCACAAGCCATCGCAGGCGGTCATCGACGGCATCGTGCAGACGTTCGCGCGTGAGGGCTTCACGATCACGATCGACGTGAGCAACGCGGTTCCCGAGCAGGCGATGATCGATATCACCGGCTCGCCGTCGAACTCGCCGTCCGTGCAGGCCATCAAGAGCACGTACTTCAACCACTCGGGTGACAGTCGCTACTTCTACAGCCTCTGGGCGCACAACTACAGCTACTTTGGCGGCTCTACGGGCGGCAGCTCCGGCATCGCCGATCTGCCTGGCAACACGCATCTCGTGAGCCTGGGCTCCTTCAGCGGCCAGACCGGCACGATGTCGAATCAGATCGGCACGTTCATCCACGAGTTCGGGCACAACCTCGGACAGTTGCACGGCGGTTCGGACAACGGGAACTACAAGCCGAACTACATCAGCATCATGAACTACTTCTACCAGCTGAACGGCGTCGGGCCGAGCCTGGTGGCGCTGGGGTTCGCGAATACGGGTTCAGGGTTCAACACGTTCGGGTACTCGCACGGGTTGCTCGGTAGCTTGAATGAAGGATCGCTCGACGAGAGTGTCGGCATAGGGCTCGGTCGCACCGTAGACTGGAACTGCGACAACGTGATCTCGTCCTCGGTGTCCAAGGACGTCCAATGGGCGAGCCGCTGCGGCGCCAGTAACTCCGGGCTGTCGGTCTTGACGGACTACGACAACTGGTCCTTCATCAATGGGTTCGTGAGCGCCGGGATCACGCCGTCGTCGGTCACTGGAGACGTGAGTCCGCTCTGCGTCACCCCGGCCGACGATCAGCCGATTCGAGATGCGGTCGAAGGCCTGAGGGCCCAGGGTGTGCTGCCGGCGGAAGAGACGCTTGTGGCGGCACCGAACGCGCAGTTCGGGCCCGCCGCGGATTTCTTCGACGTGATTAACGACGGCTCGGCGACGTTGAGCGTGACCGGCCTGAGTCTCGACAGCCCCGCTCCATGGATCACGTGGGAACCGCAGTCCTTCAACGTCGCGCCCGGCCAGTCGCAGCGCGTCCACGTGTACGTCAACTTTGCGACGATGCCGCCTGGTCAGACGACGCGCCGGTTGCTGGTTGCCTCAAACGACTCGGACGAGAACCCATATCCCACTGGCGTATACATCACGGCTGGTCTGCCGACTGCTGCCGACGTGAACGGCGATGGACGCAGCGACCTGCTGTTCGAGAGCACGTCGGGGTCGTTGAATGCGTGGTACATGGACGGCCTGACGCGGCTCGGCGGGACGTTCCTCTCCCCGAGCACGATCGATCCCAACCTGCTTGTTGTGGGGATGCGCGACTTTACGGGCGACGGCAAGCCCGACCTGCTCCTTCAGCATCAACAGACCGGAGCCGCGGTCTTCTACAAGATGGACCACGAGACGAAAGTGGCGGAGCAGACGATTCCCATCGGGGCCAATACACCGTGGCGGATTGTGGCGACGGGCGACGTGAACAACGACGGCTCCGCCGACATCATCTGGGAGCACTTCGGCGCCGGGCAGTTCTACGTCTGGTTCATGAAGCCGTCCCTGGGCACTCTCGGAAACGCGGGCTCGCGCGGTGATTTCAGCGGCGACTATCTTCGAACCACCCCGCAAACAATCGTGTCGCTGGGCCCGACCGGCGTCCGCATCATCGGCACAGGCGACGTCAATAGTGACGGGCTGACAGATATCCTGCTGCAGGACGATGCAAGTGGGGCGCTCCAGGCGTGGGTGATGAACGGCACCACCGTAGCCGGCGCGTTGAGCCTCTCGCCGGCGGCCGTGAATCCCGCGTGGAAAGCCCGGGCCGTGGCCGACTACAACGGCGATGGGCGTCCGGACCTGCTCTTTCAGAACGCCTCGACGGGCGGACTGTATATGTGGTTCATGAACGGGCTCACGCTCGGGGCGAGCGGCTTCTTGTCGTCGCCATCGGTGAATCCGAGCTGGCAGGTCGTCGGCCCACGGTAGACGACTCGCCCGGGCGATAGACCTAAATAATGTTGTTGTCACATTCGAAACCGGGGGTCTTAAGACTCCCGGTTTCGACCGACCGCTGTACACTGACTCTGCGATCGAGTCGCGAGAATGGAGCCAGCATGGCGACGCGCGTGAAGACCTCGTCGAAGAAGCAGCCGGTGTCGGCGGCCGCGCCCGGAGGCGGCAAGGGCCGCAGCGGGGGAGTCGTTGATGCGCCGGGGAAGAAGCATCGAAAGGCGCCGCCGGCCGATCCGGGCGCCAGCGTCGCAGCCAGCCAGGCGGCCAAGATGCGGACCGCGATGCCGATGTCCAAGACGACCCGTCTCCGCGGGCGTGGCTGACGGCTGAATCCCGCCACGGCGCGATGACATCACGATCGATGGACCGGCGTGGCTTCGGTGTTCTGGCACTGGGCACCGTGGGAGCCGTAGCGACGGCTCGCCAGGTGATGGCAGCCCAGGTCTGGACGCCCCTATGGAATGGTCGAGACCTGACGGGTTGGACGACGTGGATGCAGCGGCCAGAGCCGACATCCGACGTGCCCGGCCTCGCGAAGGATGCGAGCGGCAAATATACCGAGCCGATTGGATCCGGACGCGATCCGCTCAAGGTGTTCACCGTGGTTCCGGACGTCGATGGCAAACCCGCGATCCGAGTCTCCGGCGAGGTCTTCGGTGAACTGCGGACGACACGGTCCTTCAAGGACTACCACCTGAAGCTGCAATTCAAGTGGGGCGACAGGAAGTGGGCCCCGCGGGACGCGGCGACGACGCCTCGGGACAGCGGCCTGCTCTATCACGTGCACGCCGCGCCTGGCGTCGATGGCCGCACATGGGCGCGCTCGGTCGAACTGCAGATCCAGGAGCACGACGTCGGCGATCTCTACGCCATCGGCTCCACGGTCGCGGTCCGAGCGAAGGCCAGACGCGTGGGGCAGCAACTCGAGTACACCTACGATCCCGCGGCGAATTGGACCTACTTCACTCAGGATCAGGGCTCGCCGGGGCGCTGCATCAAGCAGCCAGACAACGAGAAGCCGAAGGGCGAATGGAATACGGTCGAGCTCGTGTGCCTCGGGCGGGAGTCCATCCACATCGTGAACGGCAGGGTCGTGATGCGGCTCTCTGACCCGCAACGCATCGACGGGCCGGTCCTCACGTCCGTGACGTCAGGCCCGATCATTCTGCAGTCCGAGGGATCGGAGTTGTTCTACCGGGATGTCGCGGTGCGCTCAATCAAGGCCGTGCCGGCCGAGTATCGAAGCTGACCGCTAGCTCCCGCCGGCTTTGCGCGGGGTCCGCACGGCCGGGACGAACCCGCGGGACGTGGTCGAGCGCCACGGCTGGTGCGTCTGCGACTTGGGCGCGCGCGTGGATGCAGGCGCGGTCGTCGCCATGTCCGCGGCTTCGGCCGGCATCTCGGCCGCGGCCTTCGTGCGGGCCTCGGCTGCGGCGGCCTCATCCTTGGCCAGGCAGCAGTGTTTGTACTTACGGCCCGAGCCGCAGTGGCAGGGCTCGTTGCGCCCCGGTCGCGGCTGTGTCTGAGCTGTCATCTCACGAGTGTACCGTAGTGTGCGCGTCATTGCCCCGGACCTGAAGGTCCGGGGCTCCACGGAACGTGCGGGCCCCGACTCCAGAAGGTTCGGGGCACGACCACCACGAGGACTCATCCCATGCGCACGCGCATCTCCTGTCTCGTCCTTGTCCTTGCAGCAGCCGCGTCGCTCTGGGCGCAAGCGCCTGCGCCACGTCGCGACCGCCACGTCATTGTCATCAGCCTGGTTGGATTCCCGATGTACGCCTTGGCCGATCCGGCGTTGCCCGTGCCGAACGTCCGGGCGCTGGCGCGCGCGGATACCTGAACACTGAGCCCGACCTCCGCGCGATTTTCGTCGTCTCCGGCGCCGGTGTGAAGCGAGGCGCCCCGCTCGGCGTCACCCGCAACCTCGACGTGGCGCCGACGATTGCCGCGTGGCTCGGGCTGCAGAGGCGAAACGTCGAGGGGCAGGTGCTGACGAGGATTCTGCAGTGACCGGTCACCTGGACGGGCGATCGATGGCCCACCGAACGAAGCGCCAACTGCCTGAAGGGGGGAGGGTAATTCCCCCTTCGGGCCTGTAGACTCTGGCGCGTGCCGCAACGCAAACGAGGACGGCCGCCGACCGACGATGTGCTGACACCGGCGGAGTGGCGAACGCTGAATGCGATCCGTCATGGATTGTCGAACGCCGCGATTGCCCAGCGCCGGGCCGTGAGCCTCGACGCCATCAAGTTTCACGTCGCCAACATCGTCTCGAAGCTCGGCGTGCCGAATCGTCGAGCGCTCCGGACGTGGCGCGGCGCGGCGAAAACCTCTGCGCTCACGCGATCGCGGACGCACCCTAAGGACCTCAACATGGATGCCTCGTCACCAATCGTCGGTATTGGCCAGATCGCGCGATCGGTCACGAACGTCGCCACGTCTGAAGCGTGGTACCGCGACGTGATCGGCCTGCCGCATCTCTTCACGTTCGGCACGCTGGCGTTCTTCGACTGCGGCGGCGTGCGTCTGTTCCTGTCGCAACAGGATGTGGCCGCGCCGGAATCGATCCTCTATCTGTCAGTGGCCGACATCCAGGCGACCCACGCCGCGCTGCAGGCGAAAGGCGTCGCGTTCATCGATGCGCCTCATCTGATCCACACCCATCCGGATGGGACTGAAGAGTGGATGACGTTCTTCAAGGATCCGGACGACCGGCCGCTCGCGTTGATCTCGCGGGTAAACGCGTAAACGACAGAAGGTGCGTCGAAGCGAACGTGGTTACGTGGTGTCCCGCTCGGCGGGACTGGATTCCGGCGCGATCGGCTGCGGGGACGATGCGAACGCGTCGTGCGCTTCGGCGAGACGACGATCCAGCGTGACGAGGTCCGCCCCGAGGGCGCCGGCAAGCCAGAGGTAGCTCGCGTCGTACGCGGTGAGCCCTGACGCTCGGGCCATAAGAACGACATCGGCGGCCTCGACGTCCTGCCACACGATGTTCCAGCGCGGTTCAAGGGCGAGCGCCAGGCTCCGGATGATCGTCGCGGCGTTCGCCGGTTGACGATTCGCTTTCTTCCACGCGATATTCGCCAACTCGAACTTCAAGAGTGCTGGTGCGAACACGGTCGCCTGCTCGAGTTGAGCGCGCACGATATGGGCGTGGGGCTCCCCGAACACGACCGCGCCCAGTGCAGACGCGTCGACGACGATCCGTTTCACCGTCGGTCTCGCGTGTGGCGGACGATGGCGGCCGAATCGGCGGGCGTGCTGAGTCCCAACGCCTCGACCTCGCGCCACAGCGCGCGAGCCTGAAAAGGCTTGGGTCGGACCGTCGTCTCGAGGATGTGCATCAATTCGCCCTGCACGGAGCGATGGTTGCGGGCGGCCCGATCGCGGAGGGCCTCCGCGAGCTCTTCGGGCACGTCCTTGATAGACAGGCTGACGGTCATGGTTCCATTCTAGCTCCATTATGGCGCCACCCCGCTTCGACGGGCCGAGCCCCGGACCGTCGGGTCCGGGGCCAATCACCTGATCATGCCCGCCTGGGCCGCCTGGTCGAACACCCAGGTGTTACCGGACTTCACCATGCGGGCGAGAGACAGACCCAGTTGTCCTGGAAACATCTCGCCCTCGACATCGAGAATCGCCACGTCGCCGCGGAGCTGGCCCCCCGTGATCTTCGTCTTCTGCGCAGGGAGCCACGCGCTCAGCAGGTCGGCGGCGTCCGCGGCATTCTCGGCGGGCGAGTTGTAACTTCTGTCGAACATCTTCAGGGCGTTGGGGCCGGAAGCGGCTTTGATCGCGGGCCAGTTCTTCGACTTCGCCGCCGTCAGGAGCGCGAGCAGGGCCTTGCCTGGATCGCCGCCGCCGTCAGGGAGGGCCGTGCCCGCCTCCGGCGTCGGCACGTCCACGCCAAAGGTGAGGTCAACCGTGTAGGTCGTCCCGTCCATGGTCTTCAACGGGGCTGCGGAGAACAGCCGCCCCTCGAGTCGCGACGCCGAATTCGTCGTCCACGCGATCTTGAGGCGGCCGGTCGTGTCGTCGATGAACTGCGTCATCGTCTTCGAAAATGTCGCGTTCATCGCCACGGACCCGTCCGTGCGGACCCACAGCAGCACGTAGTTGCGATCCTTCAGAACGTCGACGTTGATGGCGTTCATGTGCGGACTGAGCGCCGAGCGAATGGGAGCGGGATCGACCGGAACGTCAGACAACAGGATCTCGGTCTGAGTCGCGCGCGCGTTCCGCTGATCGCGCACGATGTACGCAACCGCGTTCACGACTCGGATCGTGCCCAGCTTCTGGACGACGACGGAGCCGGATGCGCTGTCGGCGGCACCGGACAGTACGTGCGGAATCAGAGATACGGCCAAGGTCAGTGCGCAGATGCGGGTCATGAATCCTCTGTTCTTTCGTCGAGCCCTCGACATGCAGGCCCAGGGCAGGGTTACTGCGCGACCTTCAGATTCTGCGTCGTGTTGGCGCCGTCCATGATCGTGACCGTGACCGCCGCGCCCACCAGCGCGCGAAGGAACTCCGGATCGAACTGCTCGCCGGCCTCGATGTCGGTCACGGCCGCCAGATAGTACTCACCCGGGGGAAGGCCACGCATGGCGTAACGTCCGTCCGTTGCCGGCCTCGTCGTGAGAATCCGGCGCGAGCCGTTCCGCCACAGGTTCGCGTTCGTTGGCGCGACGACGATCGTGTTGTCTGTCGCGGGCCGGCCGTCGCCGTTCACGATGGTGCCGGACAAGGTACTCACGCGATCGGTCAACGTCAGCTCGACGCCGCTGACGTCCGTGTCTTCGGTCACTTCGAGGCCTGAGTCCAGCGTGTCCAGTCCATTCAGCAGGACGGACTTCAACGTGCCCGGCCCCGATGCGCGCAGGACGTAGCGGCCCGGCCTGATTCCGGGAAGGGTGAAGTTGCCGTCGGCATCGACGTCGACCTGCGGCGAGGTGTTGAAGGCCGGCAACTGCGGATTCTGTGGAAGCGGCACAATCGAGATGGTCGTCGCGGGGCCGCGGCCCGTGCGTTGAGGCAGCGCGAAGGTCACGTGGCCAGCGATCTGGCGGCCAGGCGCCAGCGTGATCACGATCGTGGCCGGATCCTCGCCATCGACCGTCACAGGCGTCCGTCCGTGCATCCGCACGAAACTTGTCCGCCGCACGTCGCCGAAGGCCACCATGGCCTCGCCGCCATTCGGCGGCATCGCCTGCGGCGATGGCAGCGTCTGCGCGTACACAATGTACGAGCCGGGGAGTACTCCTGGCAGCGTGAACTGTCCTGTCGGACTGGCCGTGGTCGACTGGGCCGTCTGTTCCGCGGACGCGTCGGTGTTCTGCAGGAGGACTTGCACGGGGACGTTCGCTCCCGGAGCGCCGCTGACAATCCCCTCAATGGTCCCGGTGCGGATGGGCAGAATGCGGATGTCCACGCCGCTGCGCTCGGTCCCGCCCTCGACCGCGATGCGCAGGGCGGACCCAGCCGTGGTGACGCCGGGATAGAACGTTGGCGCGAGATTGACGCGGCCGGGGACGCTGATCAGGAAGTCCGATTGCAGCCCTTCCAGTGCCGGGACGAAGTCGTCGCCCGTGCTGCTTCGGACGATGACATCTTCCATTGAGATCGTTTGGTAGCCGTACGCGGAGAGAGGCATGGCGCCCGAGACCAGGTACTCACCCGGCTCCAGACCGAAGATGCGGTAGATCCCACGATCGTCTGTTCGCACCTCACTTGCCGATCGCAGTCGGCGAAATCCGTTGACCAGGACAAAACGCATGGCGCGCACGCGGGCGTTCATCAGCGGCTCGCCGAGATCGTCGACGACCGAGCCCGTGATGACGCCGCCACGGGTCATCGGTACCGTGAGACGCAGACGCTGCGTGGCTCCGAGGTCGATCGGAGTGCCCGGACGCCCAGCCTTGCGCTGTCCGTAACTGGTCGACAGGAATTGGTCGTGGCTGGCGTCCAGTGTGAACTGACCCGCGGTCAGGGCCTCAAACGTGAAACGGCCCTGGTCGTCGCTGACGACGCTCCTCGTCGAGGATGCGCCATTGCCCGCTCCTGGCAACAGACCGTTCAACGTGAGTCGCGCTCGTCGGAGTGGGCGTCCCGAGTCGGCCGCGATCACGACGCCCGAAATCGAAGCCGATCCTGGCGGCGTTTCGCTCGCGCGCCCGGTCACGTCCCGGGGTGTCTGGGCCGCACCTCCGGTCGTCAGCAGCAGAATCGCTGTGACCACAGCCGAGAGTCCATGCGCGGCACGTCTGGGTGTCATGGGCGGCGGATGTTGGGGAGTCGCTGAGAGGATACCAATTGTTGTGCCACGGCGCGCGGATACCATGTCCGTGTGAATCGGCGCTGGCTCGACACCCATTGGCGCGACGTCCTGATCGTCTGTGCCGGCTTCGCGGTCATTTTGCGCGTCCTCCTGATTCTCAACGGCCCGGCCAGCGGGTACGTGTGGGATTTCTACCAGGACGGCGTCGCGCGTCTCTACGCGCAAGGCCACCTGCCACTCTCCACAGACTGTTGGCAGTGTTACCACCCGCCACTCTTCTACTGGCTTGGATGGCCGTTCTATGCGGTCGGCGCGTGGCTGGATCCCGGCGGCGACGACCTGGCGTGGCGGATGATGGCCGGCGAAGCGCTGCTGTCGGTTGGCATGCTCGTTTACTACGGCGTACGGCTGCTGCGTTTGTTCGGCTGCCGACGAGGGTCGCTCGCCGCGGGCGTCTGCCTGCTTCTGACGGCACCGATCCTGTTCATCGTGTCGGATGGACCGGACGCCGACGTCCTCGTTGCGGCGCTGCTGAGTGGCTTCACCTTCCACGCCACGAGAGTCTTCGGTCGACCGGGTTCGTTTCGGGCCGCCGATGCCGTTGGGCTGGGTCTGTTGGTCGGCCTGGCCATGGCCACTAAATACAGTGGTCTCATTGCGCTGCTGACCGCTGCCGTGCTCATCGGCGTGCGTTTCATTGAAGGCCCCAATCGCACAGCCACGGTGCGTCGTGGCGCGACGGTGCTGTTTCTCGCGTTGGCGATCGGTGGGTGGAAGTACGTCGACAACTACCGCCGCTACGGCACGCTGATGTTTGCGAACGGTTCAGCGGCCGAAGGGTTTACGGTGGCGGCACGTCCGGCGCACGACCGCTATCAGTTCATGTCGATTAGACTCGGCGCACTCAGCACGTTATACGGCCGAGATGCGCCGGCGGGTCAACTGACGGACTTTCCGGTCTATCGGAGCGTGCTGACCACGCTCCACGCGCAGGTCTGGAGCGACATGAGTCTGTTTACCGTGCGCGGCCGGCACGGCGATCCGGATCACATCTATCCGACGCGCAACGTTCCCGTACCGCTCACCATGACCCTCGTCGTCCTGGGCTTTGTGCCGGAACTGTTGGCCCTGCTCGGCGTCATCGTGAGCGCGCGCCGCCGGACGGTGCGCCCGCTGCTCGTCTTCACCGCGGTTGTGCTCGCCACCTACGTCTGGTGGTTTCTGCCGCAGGTGCGTTGGGCGCTCAAGACCAAGTATCTGCTCGGGCTGCTGCCGATCGGCGTGGTGTTTGCCCTCATCGGCCAGGCGTGGCTGACCCGCCGACTTCCCTCCGTCGCGTTGGTGACCAGGATCCTGCTCGTGGTGCTGGTCGTCGTTGCCCACGCGTACATGCTGGTGTTTGCTCTGGCACGCTGAATCCGCGCTGCGCCCGCTCACGGTTCCAGGGCGTCCCGCACCTTTCGCAGGAGCGTATCCGACGTAAACGGTTTATGGATGAACGTCACCCCGGGCTTCAGCACGCCGTGCTGGACGATCACATCTTCGGTGTAGCCGGACATGTAGATCACCTTCAGGTCGGGCCGTCGCGCGGTGAAGAGCGCCGCCAGTTCGGGCCCGCTCGTGCCAGGCATGACCACGTCCGTGAGCAGCAAGGCCACGGAGACATTGGCGTCGAAGAGACCCACCGCCTGTTCCGCTGTCGCGGCCAGCAGCACGGTGTAGCCCTGTGACTCGAGCAGCCGTCGTGCCAACCCGCCGATGTTTGGCGCGTCCTCGACCACGAGCACCGTCGCCGGCACCACACGGGAAGACTCTGCCATGTCGGCGGAGTCGACCGAAGCCAGCACGCCTTCAGCACTCGGGAAATAGACCTTGAAGGACGTCCCCGTACCGAGCTCGCTGTAGACGCCGACGCTGCCGCCACAGCGCGCCACGATGCCGTGAACCGTGGCGAGGCCGAGACCCGTGCCTTTGCCGACCTCCTTGGTCGTGAAGAACGGCTCGAACAGGTGGGCTTGAGCGTCAGCGGTGATGCCCACGCCGGTATCCGAAACGGTCAGCGCGACGTACGCTCCAGGCGTCGTCGCAAAGTGCGCTTGCGTGTAGTGCTCGTCGAGGCGGACGTGCTCGCTCTGAATCGTGAGGGTGCCGCCCTTCGGCATCGCGTCGTGTGCGTTGATGACCAGATTCATCAGCACCTGTTCCACCTGACCACGGTCCGCCATGATGATGGCCGGCGCGGACGACAGAAGGAGGACAATCTTCACGTCCTTGCCGATCAGGCGGCCGAGCATCGGGTTAATTGCGCTGATGACGTCGTTGATGTCGAGCAGCGACGGTTCGATGATCTCCTTGCGGCTGAAGGCGAGCAGCTGGCGCGTGAGGACGGCCGCACTCGTGCCGGCCTTGTGGATTTCCATGATGTCGCCGCGCAGCTGGTCGTCGTCTGCCAGGGTGCCCAGCGCCAGGTCGCTGTATCCGAGGATGGCCGTGAGCAGATTGTTGAAGTCGTGCGCGATGCCACCCGCGAGCCGGCCGATCGCCTCCATCTTCTGCGCCTGCTGGTACTGCGCTTCGAGCGTGTGTCTCGCGGTCACATCGAGCAAGATGCCGATCGCGCGGATAGGCTCGCCGCCCAGATTGTGCTGCACGCGTCCGGCGCCGGTCATCCAGCGCACGCTGCCGTCCGGGCGGACGAAGCGATGTTGAAGCGAGAAATCGGGACCTGACTGCATCGCCGTGGTGAATGCCTGCTGCGTGGCAGCGCGGTCGTCCGGGTGAATGAGCGTGATGAAGTCGTCGAATGTCCCGCCGAACGTGCCGGGCCCCAAGCCGGCGTGACGTTCGAGGATCTCTGACCACCGGACAACGCCTGTCGTGTAGTCGGCATCCCAGATACCAACACCGGCGCTCTCGAGGGCAAAACGCGTCCGTTCTGCCGTCGTATGCACCGCCGTCTCAGCGTCCTTGCGGGCGGTGATGTCTTCGCAGAACACGATGATTCCGCCGATGGGTCCGCTGCTTATGTGCCACGGGCGAATCGCCCAGCGCAACCAGTACGTCTGGCCGTCAGCGCGGACGAAGGGATCCTCGTGACATGTTTCGATGGCCCCGGCCAGGCAACGCCGGTGGATCTCGCGCCACCGCTCGGGAATGTCGGGAAACACGTCGTAGTGACAGAGGCCGACAATGTCGCGATCGCCGAGGTGGAAATCCTCCAGCCAGCTTCGGCTGGCCACGCAGTAGCGCATCTCGCAATCGAACATGGCCACGGCGACAGGGCTGTGTTCGGCGTACAGCCGGAGCTGCTCCTCACGCTCGCGTAGCCGATCGGCGTCGCGCCGTTCCGCGGTGACGTCGCGGGCAACCTTCGACGCACCAATCACGACGCCCGCATCGTCGCGAATCGGTGACGAGGTGACCGAGACGTTCAGCAGGCGTCCGTCCTTGGCACGCCGGACGGTGTCCATGTGTTCGACGCTCTCGCCTCGGCGAATGCGCGCGAGGATGGCGTCCTCTTCCAGAAGCCTCTCCGGCGGCACGAGTTTCAGCAGGGAGTCCCCGACCATCTCCGCCGCCGTGTAGCCAAACACGTTCTCGGCGCCGCGATTCCAGCTCGTGACGACACCATTCAAATCTTTCCCAATGATGGCGTCATCGGACGACTCCACGATGGCCGCCATCCGGCGAGACGCCGTCGCCGCATCCTTCTGTGCCGTGATATCGGTCATGACGACGATAACGACGCGCCCGCCGCCGGGGATGTCCGTCGGCTCGAAGCGGACCAGGGTGACGGTTTCCCCGCGTGGTATGCGCCGCCGCAGCTCGTAGGCGATGCGCTCACCAGCGAAGGCGCGGTCCAGCCTCGCGCGCACCTGCCCGTCGTACATGGGCCCGAGCACGTCGGCGACGCGCTTGCCGATCAGCGGTGCGGGCGGCAGGCCGAGGATTTCCAGATAGGCGCTGTTCGCGTACGTGAAACGCCGGTCATCGTTGACGATCACGAGCCCGACAAGCGCGTTGTCGGTCACGAGCCGCAGGCGGGCTTCACTTTCATGGAGGTCCCGAGCCTGGCGTCGCAGGTTGATTTGCGCGACGACCTGGCGGCTCAGGGCGCGGAGTGCCTCTTCCTGCCTGCGCGTCAGCTGCCGCGTACGGCGATCCATGAGGCAGAGCGTGCCCAGACGGTGCCCGTCCGAATCAACGAGCGGCGCGCCCGCGTAGAAACGCACGTGCAGATCGCCGGTGACCCACGGGTTGTCGGCGAAGCGCGGGTCACAGGTGGCATCGGGAATCACGAACACATCCGATTGCAGGATGGCGTGGCCGCAGAAGGAGACATCGCGTGGCGTCTCGTTGACGGGGATGCCAATCTTCGACTTGAACCACTGCCGCTCCTCGTCGACGAGCGAAATCATCGAGATCGGCGCGTCGCAGATTTGCGTCGCCAGTGTGGTGAGATCGTCAAAGGCCCGCTCGGGCAGCGTGTCGAGCAGCTCGTGGCCACGAAGGGCGTCGAGACGCGCGTGCTCGTCGGGTGGAAGTGCTGGCGCCTGCATTCCGGTCCTTGTCTGGCGTCCCCGCGCGCAGGCAAGGGACGTGCGGTGTGTGACGTGTACGACGGCCGGCGTGAGTGCCGGAGGCGAGAGGGTCCTTCGTCTGCTGGGGGGCTGTGCCACGGGATCGACGCCGTCCGTTGCGGGTCGGACCGATCGGGCACCTCGAGACTGTACGAGTATGCGCCGAAGGGCTGCTGATAGTGCAAAGAAGGCGTGAGCTTGGTGGTCGAACAGTCGTAGGCCTCCCGCTCGTGCGCGGCGATGCCCGCGGCCGGCAGCGACCCGCGACTTGACGCCTGTGGCAGGAGAAAATAGACTCCTGAACAGGAGTCATCGTTGTGGCCCATCCCCTTCGTTATCCGGTCACCAGGCACCGGCCAGATTTGCCGCCGGACCTGACCGTGCGTGAGGAACGGGCCCGCCTCTCGGGGCCCGGCCTTTCGGCGTTCTTCAAGATTATGGGCCTGTGGGCGGTGCGTGACGAGGATGCTCGCGCGTTGCTTGGCGGCGTCACCAACGGGCCCTTCTACGAAATGAAGCGCGCCCCCGGCAAGCTTCTCGACGCCGACCGGCTGACGCGTATTTCGTACCTCATCGGCATCTTCAAGGGCTTACGAATCCTGCACGGTGACGCGCTTGCCGATCAGTGGGTGCAGTTGCCGAACCAGAACCCGATGTTCGGCGGGCAGACGCCGCTGGCGTACATGATTCGCGGCGGACTCCCGGCCATGCAGACAGTGCGGCGGCTGGTCGACGCCCGCCGCGCCGGGTGATGGGCCGCCCGCCCGTCACGCTCCTCCGCCAACTCGACACGCATCGGCTGATTCCATCGCGTCACCTCGCGCGCGCTGACAGCGTGCTCATGGCCATCGTCGCCGACGAGGCACACCTCGACGCGATCGTGGCGCTCGACACGGCCACCAACGATCGACTCCTGGCCGAACGGCGCCAGCACGTCGGCATTGGCCTCGAGGAGCTGGTTTCGGCGGTGCCGCACGCACAGGTCATCAACGCGAGCTTCTGCCACGCGCATCCGCTCGGCAGTCGGTTCAGCGGCCCGGATCGTGGCGCGTGGTACGCCGCATTCGATGTCGCGACCGCTCAGGCCGAAGTGGGATTTCACAAGTCGGTTCAGCTCGCCGAGATCGGCCGGTTCGAGGATTCGGTGACCTACGATGACTATCTCGCGGACTTCAGCGCGAGCTTCCACGACCTGCGAAGCGC
>JBDTNQ010000094.1:0-17317 GCA_039933635.1 Acidobacteriota bacterium | reverse complement strand
AGGGGACGAGGGGGCTGCGGTCTACGGGAGAAAATAGATCGCGACCGCGATCATCGTGTAGAGCGCCAGGAGCTGCACGCCCTCGAACCAGTTCGACTCGCCATTCAGGACGAGATACGCGACGATCGCTACCGCGAGCGTCACCGACAGTATCTCGAACAGGCTGAAGTGCAAGTCGAGGGGATGGCCGAGCGGAAACGACAGCAACACCAGGACGGGCGTCACGAAAAGGGCGATCTGGACGCTGGCCTGGGTCACGATGTTGATCGCCAAATCCATCCGGTTGCGGTGCGCAAAGCGGACCGCTGCCGAGTTCTCGGCGGCGTTGCCGATCATGGCCAGCACGACAACGCCGAGAAAGACCTCGTTCAATCCCCATTGATGGCCGACATCTTCGACGGCGCCGACCAGGCCCTCGGCGATCACGGCCATCGCGGCGCTGGCGGCCGTCAGTGTTCCGGATGCCCGCGCCATCGACCACAGCGGCTCGTCATCATCGTGGCCGTGGATGGCAGGCGCCTGATCGTCGGCGCCGGGAGCCCCGCCGCGAAGCAGGTGTTTGTGAGTCCGGAACGTGAACCAGAGACCGGCCGCGTACGTGATGAGCAGAATGATCGCGGTGCCAACCGAGACTTCGTGCATCAACTCGGGATGGCTGTCGCCGCCGCCAGCCGTGAAGAACAGGGCCGGCAGGAGCAGGGCGGCCGTCGCCAGCACCATCTGGCCGGCGGAGGATTCCGATGAGAGCCGGTTGAACTTCTGACTGTCGCGCTTCCACCCGCCCACGAGCATCGACAGGCCGCCCACGAAGAGCAGGTTGCCGAGAATCGACCCGGTGAGCGACGCCTTCACGACTTCGAGGAGCCCCGCACGGACCGCGAAGATCGCGATGATCATCTCGGCGAGGTTGCCGAACGTGGCATTGATGAGGGCGCCTGCGCTCGGGCCCAGATGCCGCGCGAGGTGCCCCGTGCTCTCGCCGATGAACGCGGCGAGCGGAATGACGGCCAGCGCCGACAGAACGAACACGGGGACGGACCCCAGTTCCATGAAGTCGGCGGCGACGGCGACTGGGGCACAGGCGAGGAGAACCCACTTCCAGGAGCGCGCGAGCATCGGGGGAGAGTCTATCGTCGGACGGGTGGCATTGCACCGTGCGGCGGGAGGCTGCCGGATGCCGTCCCGCTCCAACGAGAGTGACGTCCGCTGCATGAACCGCGGGTTCTGCGCTTTGGAGGACAAGGTGCCGCCAACGGAGAAGTTCCCGGCCGGGCCGCGTCGCCATGGCGAAAGAGGGCCAGTGGTCTTGCCACATGGTTCTCAAGGGCCAATCCTGACCGCCGATTCACATAGGGGCACAACGTTTCGACATGTCGACCGCACTCGTTTCCGGACACAGCACACGGCTCGCTACCCCCAACGGTTCTCGCTCGGACGAAGTCCGCTTGTCGGACGTTCTGGCAGGCCTCTCATACGCCCTCGATCTCACGGAAGGGCAGCGCGAAGGCCACGCCGCGCGCACGTGCCTGATCGGGATGCGCATTGGCGAGGCCATCGGACTGTCCTCGGAGGAACGGTCGGCGCTCTTCTATGCATTGCTGATGAAGGATCTCGGGTGCTCGAGCAATGCGGCGCGTTTCGCGGCGCTCTTCGCGGCCGACGATCAGAACATCAAGGCGGCGATCAAGACCATCAACTGGACGCGCGCGATCGAGTCGTTCCGGTTCGTCTCGCGGCATGTCGCACCAGGCGCGTTCTGGCTGCGGCGCGTCTGGCAGGTCATGGCCGTGCTGTCGCGCGGTCCTGAGGGCGCACGTGAAGTTGTGCGCACGCGCTGCGAGCGCGGCGCGGACATCGCGCGCATGCTGCAGTTCTCCAACGACACGGTGCAGGCGATTCGCGCGCTCGACGAGCACTGGAATGGTCACGGGCAGCCGTACGGCCTGAAAGGGCAGCAAATCCCGGTGCTCGGACGCATTCTCGGTCTGGCGCAGACCTTTGAGGTCTTCGCCACAACCTACAACCTGAATACCGCCTTCGACATGGCCGCGTCGCGCCGCGGCCGCTGGTTCGAACCGGCGCTCGTCGACGCACTGGCGTCAGTGCGAGGTGACACGCCCTTCTGGCAGGCCCTCCGCCAAGGCGATCTGATTCGTCAGATTGCCGCCATCGAGCCGGCCGATCGCGCCGTCGTCGCCGACGACCACCGGCTGGACGAGGTGGCGGAGGCATTCGCGCGGGTGATCGACGCGAAGTCGCCGTGGACCTATCGTCACTCGAACGGGGTCGCCGAGGTGTCGCTCCTGCTGGGCCAGCGGCTCGGGCTGGGACCGGCCGAGCTCCGTGAACTCAAGCGCGGGGCGCTGCTGCACGATCTGGGCAAGCTGGGCGTTTCGAGTCTCATCCTCGACAAGCCCGGAGAGTTGGATGACGCGGAACTCGTCACCATGCGCCGGCATCCGGCGCACACGTTCGAGATTCTCAACCGCGTGGGCTGCTTCCGGCACCTGGCGGGCGTCGCCGCGGCGCATCATGAGCGCCTCGACGGGCGCGGCTATCATCTGGGACTCAACGCGTCATCCATCACGCTGTCATCACGGATCATGTGCGTGGCCGACATCTGTGATGCGCTCCGCGCGTCGCGTCCCTACCGGGCGGGTCTGCCGCTCGGACGCGTGCTCGACATCATGGGCCGGGAGTCCGGTGTCGCGCTCGACGCCGACTGCTACGCGACCCTACGGGACGTCCTCACGAATGCCGACGCAGACGGGGGATCGCTGGCGCCGGCCGTCCAGCTCGTGCCGTCCCTTGCAGAGGACTACCAGCAGGCCGCGTAGTGGCCCATCTTTTCCCTCGATCGCCGACGCGAGCGTCCGTGTTATAACGTCCGAGTACCGCCGACACGCCGCGTGCCGCGGCCTGTCCTCACAGGCCCTGTTTCCTTCCGGATGAGTGCAATGAAGATCAAATTTCTGTTGACCAGTCTTGCAGTGGTTCTCACGGCCGGCTTCGTTCTGGCGCAGGCGCCGATGATGCCGAAAACGAAGTCCCCCGAGGGCGCGAAGGCGTACATCATCTCGCCGAAGGATGGCGCGACGGTGACCTCCCCGTTCACGGTGCAGTTCGGCCTGAAGGGCATGGGCGTGGCGCCGGCCGGCGTCACCAACGCCAACACGGGCCATCACCACCTGCTGATCGACGTCGATCAGATGCCGGACATGAACGCGCCGATGCCCGCGACCGACCACATCAAGCACTTCGGCGGCGGACAGACCGAAACCGAACTCACGCTGCCCGCGGGTAAGCACACCCTGCAACTGGTCCTTGCCGACGCCATGCACATGGCGCACGACAAGCCGGTGATGTCGGAGAAGATCACCGTCACGGTCAAATAGAACATCGGGACATCGATGATCGGCTCATCGGGGCGTTACATCGGGGCATCGATGATCGGCTCATCGGGGCATTGCATCGGGACGTCGGGGCATCGGGGCGATTCATCGGGCGATTGACCATTGGGACATCGTATCGGGGCATGGCAGTCGCTGCTCCGATGCACGGCCCCGATGTCGCTGCCCCCGTTGACCGATATCCCGATGAATCACCCCGATGACCCGATAGCCGATGAATTGGCCCGATGATCCGATAGCCCCTTGCAATAACCCGATGATCCGTTCATCGATGGTCTCACCCGCTCGTTCCTGAACACTCACCGTCCGATCGCGTCGATGCTAAGCTCGACCGCATGCGCGCGAGCCTGCGTGACGTGTCACTGGGAGCCGTTCTCGTCATGACCTTGAGTGGTTGCGGGCAGCCACCGGCTGCACCGCCCGGCCCGTCGCCACAAGAGACCGCGTGGCGCCAGTTGGCGGCCGACGTGCTGCAGGACTTCTTCAAACGCAATCCGACGTCGGCGACCGACCTCGGCGTGCACACGTACGACGACCGGCTCGAGGATGCGTCGGCGGCGGCCGTGGCTGACGAACTGGCCGCGACGCGTGGGTTCCTGACGCGCCTGGCCGCCATCGATCCGGCGGGTCTGACGCCGGCAGACCAGATCGACCGTGAGTTTCTGCATCACATGCTCGACGCGTCGGTCCTGCAGCTTGATGTCATCAAGCCGTGGGCGCGCGATCCGGACACGTACAGCTCGGGCCTGACCAACGCCGCCTACGTGATGATCAAGCGGACGTTCGCGCCGCCCGAGGCGCGCATGAAGGCGCTGACCGCCCGCATGAAGGCAATGCCTGGAGTGCTGGCGGAGGCGCGGAAGAATCTCGTGGACCCGCCACGCGTCTACACCGAGATTGCGATTCAGCAGATTGACGGGAACCGCTCATTCTTCGATACCGCCGTTCCGGAAGCCTTTTCCGGTGTAACGGACGCGGGGCTCGTGGCCGAGTTCACGCAGGCGCGCAAGGGCGTGATGCAGGCGATGGCGGACTACAAGCAGTGGCTCCAGAGGGATCTGCTGCCGAAGTCCCGCGGGAACTTCGCCTATGGAGCTGACACCTATCGGCGACGCCTGGCGGCCGAGGAGATGATCGAGACGCCGCTCGAATCCCTGCAGCAGACGGCCGAGGCCGACCTCCGAAAGAACCAGCAGGCTTTCGCGGAGACGGCGCGCCTGATCAATCCGAGGAAAGCGGCGGCCGCCGTTCTGTCTGATGTCGAACGCGATCATCCGGCGTCCGACGAGCTCCTGGGGACGACGCAACGAGAGCTCGACGCGCTGGCGTCCTTCATCCGCGAGCGGAAGATTCTGACGATTCCGGACGCGCCGCCGGTGAAGGTGAAAGAGACTCCGCCGTTCATGCGGGCCACGACGTCGGCGTCGATGGACATTCCGGGCCCGTTCGAAACGCACGCGAGCGAGGCGTACTACAACATGACGCTGCCCGATCCGTCATGGCCCAGGGCCGATCAGGAGGCTTTCATGGGGCAGTGGTACTACCCGGCGATCACGAACGTCTCGGTGCACGAAGTGTGGCCGGGGCACTACCTGCAGTTCCTGTACTCGAAACAGTTGTCGTCGGACATCCGCAAGGTGTTTAGCTCGGCCACCAACTCTGAAGGCTGGGCGCACTATGTCGAGCAGATGATGATCGACGAGGGCTTTCACGCCGACAATCCGCGCTACCGGCTCGCACAGCTGCAGGACGCGTTGCTCCGCGATGCTCGGTTCATCGTCGGCATTCGGATGCACACGCAAGGGATGTCGGTGAACGAGGCGGAGATGTTCTTCGAGCGCGAGGCCTACCAGAGCGCGCCCGTCGCGCGCGCCGAAAGCAAACGCGGAACGTCTGATGCAACCTATGGCTACTACACGATGGGCAAGCTCGCCATCCTGCAGCTCCGCGAGGACTACAAGGCGAAGATGGGCGCTGAGTACACCCTGCAGCGGTTCCACGATGCGTTCATCCGCTCAGGACCGATCGCCATCCCGCTGGTCCGACGCGAAATCATGCGCTGAGGGGAATGCCGTGGAACCGGGACCCTCAGATCCCGGGCCGACCCTGGACCTGAAGGTCCGGAGCTCCGTCGGAGCGTCCAGGCCCGACAAACAGTGTCCGCACACCGAGCGCGTCGCGGCGGAACCCGGCCGCGTGATCGAGCTCCTGCAGCCGCTCCGGGAGTCTCATGTTGAGCTTCCACTCGTCCGCGCGGCCTCCGGCCGCCAGCACGGGACCTGACCAGTCCGCCCACCACGGCACCGCGCTGCGGGCTAACGGCTCGAGCACCAGCAGCGACACACCCCGGCGCACGCGTTCGAGAAGCGTGGCCAGCAACTGGTGTCGCGACGCTGGCGACAACTCATTGACGCTCCAGCCGAGGACGATCGCTTCGGCTCCGTGAGACTGGCGCGACCGGCGCTGTGGCGCGGTGCCGCCGAGCAGGTCACCGCGTGACGTGCGTCCAGCGAGCCCCAGCGCGCGCCAGTTCCAGACCGCCTCGTCGAGTGACCATGCGTCGATGTCGACACCGGTAATCGTCGCCGGCGTCGGCATCGTCAATGCCCACGCCGCCGACGCCACCCCGGTACCACACCCGAGATCGGTGAGGTGCGAGACGGGAGCGATCGCGGGCCCGAGCGCGTGGATCGCCCCGATGGCCGTGACGAGATGGAGAGGCGCGAAGAAGCCCGCGAAGGCGGCGCGTTTGCCGGCGGAATCGATCGGCGATCGCTTGCCCAGTTCCGATCGGCGCTCGACATATCGCGCAGACAACGCGCGCGCGGCCTTCAAGAACTCGGTCGTCGTCATCGACCCCATGTGCCGATCGATTACCGCGTTCGTCCACCGCTCGACGACGTCGGGCAACGGCACCGTCTTGACGGGGCCCGTCATGCCTGCGCCGGCTGCGCGCGTCGTCGGGCTGCGGCCTCCGCTTGGAGGGCGCGTGAGGGAAGCGAGTGGCCGAGCACCGGCTCAATCGCGAGCGAGGCGTCGGCGACGCGCGCGGCGTCAACGCCCGTATCGGACCCGAGGCCACTCAGCAGGTAGAGCAGGTCTTCCGTCGCGATGTTGCCCGTGGCGCCCGGCGCGTAAGGACACCCGCCGAGGCCGCCCGCCGAACTATCGATGGTCCTGATGCCCATTTGCAGGGCAACGGCCACGTTGGCGACGCCCATGCCGCGCGTGTCGTGAAAATGCACCGCCAGGCGATCGGCGGGCACCGTTGCAAGCACGGCGTCGAGCACCCGGCGCACCTGTTCGGGGTGTGCCACGCCGATGGTGTCGCTGATGGCGACCTCGTAGGCGCCGAGGTCGAGCAGCCGCTGCGTCAGCTGCACGACGCGCGGAATGGGGACGCGACCCTCGAAGGGACAACCGAACGCGGTCGAGAGGTAGGCGCGAGACTGGAGTCCGGCGGTGCCGGCGGTCGCCACAACGGACGTGTAGATGTCGAGGGACTCGGCGATCGTGTGGTTGATGTTGCGCTGGCTGAACATTTCGGATGCCGCGGCGAACACGGCGACGAAATCGGCTTTCGCGTTGACCGCGCGCTCGAGGCCGACGAGATTCGGCACGAGCGCCGCGTATCGAGTCCCTTGTCGCCGCGTGATGCCGGCGAAGACCTCCGCCGAGTCCGCCATCGCCGGCACGCGTGCAGGGCTGACGAACGCCCCCACCTCGATGATCGACAGTCCAGCGTTACTCAACGCGTCGACAAACGCGATCTTCGCCTCGAGCGGCACCAGCGTGGGCTCGTTCTGCAGACCGTCTCGCGGACCGACCTCGTAGATAACAACAGACATCGGGGGAATTATCGCAGAGGCGCGGGAGGCGCCCGCCGATGGAGATCCGGACAGCATCCAGAAGGCTGTCTACTCGCCGCGAATCTCCACGAGCACCACGTCCGGCTGCACCAGATCCCCGACGTGACAGTGCAGGGCCGCGACAATGCCGCGGCGGGGCGCGCGGAGGGGCAGTTCCATCTTCATCGCTTCGAGGGCGATCAGGACGTCGCCGGCCTCGATGGTCTGGCCCACGCTGACGGGCACAGCCGTCACCGTCGCCGGCATCGGCGACGACAAGGAGTCGCCAGCGTCGACCGATCCCTGCGATGCAGCCTGGGTGCCGATTCGGCACTCGAACGTCTCGTCGCCGACGGCAATCCAAATCCTGTCTCCCGCGACTGCCGCGATGGCGTCGAAGGCGCCATCGGGTCCATCGATCCGATATCGGCCGTCCCCCAGTCCCACCACGCGCAGCGGCACGGCATCATCGCCAGCAACGATCACGTCGTCGTCCCTGACTTCCACGGTCAGCGGCTGTGAATCGACGAGCACGTGGACGCGAGCGGGCATCGCGAGCTACCAGCGGACGACGCCCAGGCGCGACCACGGATCGAAGGCGGTGGTGGCATCGGGGATGTCACCGGGCCGCAAGGCGTCCGGCGTGGACAATCGCGCCGCGAGTGCCGCGGCCGCGCGGACGATCCGTTCCGGTGGCGGCGCCGCCCACTCCGGCAGGTGGACATCGATGAACCCGGTATCGGCACGGTCGGCTCGCACCTCAGGCGTGGAAAGAAGATGCCGGAGGAAGCCGGCGTTGGTGCGCACGCCCAGTACTTCGAACGATGCGACGGCCTCACGCAGTCGATCCAGGGCGCCCTCACGCGTGTCGGCATGCGCGATGAGCTTGGCAATGAGTGGATCGTAATGGACGCCGATCGTCTGTCCTTCGCGGACGCCGGAGTCGACGCGCAGCCCGGCACCTGCCGGCTCGCGATAACGGAGCAGGCGGCCCGACTGCGGCAGCAGACGGCGCGAGTCCTCGGCATAGAGGCGGCACTCGATCGCGTGTCCGCCCGACCGCACGTCGTCCTGCGTGATGGGCAGGGCGTCGCCGGCGGCCACGCGCAGTTGCAGTTCGACGAGATCAAGTCCGGTGATCGCCTCTGTGACCGGATGTTCGACTTGCAGCCGCGTGTTCATCTCGAGAAAGTAGAACCGCTCGGCCGTCGTCCCCACGCCCTCGACGAGAAACTCCACCGTTCCCGCATTGGTGTAGTTCGCACGGCGGCAGAGTGCGACGGCGGCATTCCGAAGTGCGACGCGCGTCGCGTCTGAAATGGCGGATGCCGGTGCTTCCTCGATCACCTTCTGGTGCCGCCGTTGTAGCGAGCAATCGCGCTCGAACAGGTGGAGCACGTGTCCGTGCTGGTCGCCGAACACCTGGATTTCGATGTGTCGCGCGTGTTCGATCAGCCGTTCGACGTAGAGATCCCCGTTGCCGAAAGCATGCGCAGCCTCCCGCCGGGCCCCGGCAATCGCATCGCGAACGTCCGTGTGCGCACGAACGATCCGCATCCCTTTGCCGCCGCCGCCGGCGACCGCCTTGATCAGCGCGGGGAGGCCCGTTTCCGCCACCGCGCGGTCCATCGCGTCATCGCTCTGATCGTCAGGTCGATGACCAGGTACGAGAGGGACGCCCGCCTCGAGCGCGAGCGCCCGCGCCGCGGTCTTCGAGCCCATCAGTCGGATGGCCTCCGGTGTCGGTCCGATCCATGTAAGCCCGGCGTCCATGCACGCGGCTGCGAAGTCGGCGTTCTCTGAGAGGAAGCCGTAGCCGGGATGGACGGCATCGGCGCCGGACTCGCGCGCGGCCTCGAGCAGCGCGCGGATGTTCAGGTAGCTGTCGACCGCGGGCGGAGGACCGATGCGCACGGCTGCATTCGCTTCCTGCACGTGCAGGGCATCGCGATCCGCATCCGAGTACACCGCCACGGTCGCAACGCCCATGCGCCGACAGGTTCGGATCACGCGGCGGGCAATCTCGCCGCGGTTCGCCACGAGCACGCGGCGCATCATGAGCGGTGGGGGTCTTTTGTCGAGAGCGACTGCGTCCACGCCGGAGGGCGTTTGTCGAAGAACGCGCGCAGGCCCTCTTGTCCGTCCGACGAGTCTCGGGCCGTGGCAATCGCTTCCGCCGTCAGTTGTCTGACGTCTTCCGGACGTTTGCCGGCGATCTGCGAAAGCACGCGCTTCGTCGCGGCGACGGCTGCCGGCGAGGTGGTCGAAAAGGCCCCAACCGCGCGATCGATTGCCTCATCGAGTTGTGACGCTGGCACAACCTCGTGCACCAGACCGAATGACGCAGCCTGTACGGCGCCAAAGCGCACGCCGTTCAGGCACCAGGCGCGCGCCGCCGACATTCCCATCTTCCGCACGAGATACGGCGAGATCATCGCCGGCACGAGCCCAAGGCGCGTTTCCGTCAGCCCGAACGTCGTATCGTCGGCTGCGATCACGATGTCGCACACGGCGACCAGGCCCACGCCCCCGCCCATGGCCGCACCGTGCACGCGGCCGATCAACGGCACAGGCAAGGAGTCGAGCGCGAAAAACAGATCCGCCGCGGCCATCGCGTCCGACACGTTCTCATCGTACGAATAGCCCGCCACGCGCTGCATCCAGCCCAGGTCCGCGCCGGCACAAAAGGCCGGTCCCGCGCCCTGCAGGACGGCGACTCGCACGCTGCCGTCGGTCGGCACCGCAAGCGCCCACGCCTTCAACTCTGCGATGAGGGTTTCGTCGAGGGCATTGCGAACATCGGGCCGGTTCAGCGTGACGAGCGTGACGGGGCCGGGTGTGACGAGCAGGGAAGGCATGCGTCGATTACATGCGGAACACGCCGAAGCGTGTATCGGGAATGGGCGCGTTGAATGCCGACGACAACCCCAGCGCCAGCGCCTCGCGCGTCCGCGCCGGGTCGAGAATGCCATCGTCCCACAGCCGCGCCGTGGAGTAGTACGGCGATCCCTCGCGTTCGTACTGATCGAGGATCGGATCGCGGATGTCGGCCTCTTCCTCGGGTGAGAGCGACGCGCCCGACCGGGCGAGCTGATCGCGCTTGACGGTGAGCAGCACGGACGCCGCCTGCTCGCCGCCCATGACCGAGATGCGCGCATTCGGCCACATCCACAGCAGGCGCGGATTGAAGGCGCGGCCGCACATCCCGTAGTTGCCGGCGCCAAAGGACCCGCCAATCACCACCGTGAACTTCGGCACCTGAGCATTCGCGACGGCGTGGACCATCTTCGCGCCGTCCTTGGCGATGCCGCCGCGTTCGTATTTCTGGCCCACCATGAAGCCCGTGATGTTCTGCAGGAATACCAGCGGCACGTGGCGTTGACTGCAGAGCTCGATGAAGTGCGTGGCCTTCAATGCCGACTCCGAGAACAGCACGCCGTTGTTCGCGACGATGCCCACGAGAAAGCCGTACAGGCGCGCGAAGCCCGTCACGATGGTCGGTGCGTAGCGCTGCTTGAACTCGTCGAAGCGCGAGCCGTCCACGAGGCGCGCGATCACTTCACGCACGTCGTACGGACGCCGGAGGTCCTGATTCACGATGCCGTAGAGTTCTTCGGGATCGTAACGGGGCGCTTCCGGAGCGATCATGTCCGGCGGCATGTGTTTGGCCGTGTTGAGCGTGGAGACGATCGTCCGCGCGAGCTGGAGCGCATGCTCATCGTTGTCGGCCAGGTAGTCGGCCACACCCGAGATACGTGTGTGCACGTCGGCGCCGCCGAGGTCCTCGGCCGTGACCTCTTCGCCCGTCGCCGCCTTCACGAGGGGAGGGCCGCCGAGGAAGATCGTGCCGGTGCCCTTCACGATGATGGTCTCGTCGGCCATCGCCGGCACGTACGCGCCGCCGGCGGTGCACGATCCCATCACCACGGCGATCTGCGGAATGCGTTCGGCCGAGAGCCGCGCCTGGTTGTAGAAGATGCGGCCAAAGTGATCACGATCGGGAAACACGTCGGCCTGCATCGGCAGGAACGCGCCGCCCGAATCGACCAGATAGACGCAGGGCAGCCGGTTCTCGAGTGCAATCTCCTGCGCGCGCAGATGCTTCTTGACGGTCAGGGGATAGTAGGTGCCCCCTTTGACGGTCGCGTCGTTGGCGACAATCACGACTTCGCGGCCGGACACGCGACCGATCGCCGTGACGATGCCCGCGCCCGGCGCGTCGTCGCCGTACATGTTCCACGCGGCGAGGGACGACAACTCGAGCACGGGGGTCTGCGCGTCCACCAGTTGGGCGAGACGCTCCCGCACCGGGAGTTTGCCCTGTTGGCGGTGTCGCTCTTGAGCCTTGGCGCCGCCACCCGCCGCGACGACTGCCGTGCGCTCGTGGAGTTCGTCGATCAGCGCCAGCATCCGAGCGCGATTGCGGTCGAATTCCGGCGCGTCGGTTCTGATGGCGCTGGCGAGCACATCCATCGTGTTACCAGCCGCAGCAGTCCGTCTTGTAGCCGCACGCGGGGCAGCGCCAGACGGCGTGCATGCGGAACATGGACGCCCGGCAGCGATCGCAGAGCATCTCGTCCGCGCAGGCGGCCGGTTGTGGACGCGCATCGATGGGTTTAGGGATGGGGCTCGAGCCCGCGGGCCGGCGTGACGCGCCAGGGTCTTGCGGGGTCGAAGGACGATCCGCCATGCGGCGATTATACGGGCGGGGTCCGGTACAATGACGATGAATGTCTGATCCGACGGCGGCGGGTGTCTCGTGAGCACCGAGACGACCGCCACACCCGAGGTCGTGAGTCTGCCGTGGCGCACGGCCCGTGTCTGCCACGAAGGCTGCATGTTCGCGCTGCGCGCCATGCGCGGCGGCGCCATCGGCTTCTACAACAGCAGCAACCTCACGTTCGCGGCATCCATCGCGTACTACACCCTGCTCTCGCTGTTCCCGTTCCTGCTGCTCGTACTGTCGGCTCTCAGCAAAGTGGCCATCGGGCCCAGCGGTGCGGCCAGCGATCTCCTGGTGCGCATCGTCGGCAGCGCCTTTCCGAGCCGCTTCGATTTCGTGCTCTCGCAGCTGCAGGACATGGCCAACGCGCCGCTGAATCTCAGCGTCGTCGGCACGGTGCTCGCGCTGTGGGCGTCAATGGGCGTGTTTGGCGCGGTGACGTCGGCCGTCAATCACGCATGGGGCGTGGAGCACACCTACAGCTTCTTCAAGCACAAGCTCGTGGCATTCCTGATGATGATGGCGGCCGGCGTGCTGGCCGTGACGGCCCTGCTGCTGATCGGGGCCGTTCAAGTGGTGGAGGCGCACTGGTTCGTCGGCGTGCTGGAGCGGTTTCCCCAGCTCGCGGCGCTGTCCGGTGCGCTGACGCGTGTCGCCCCGACCCCCATCTTCATCTTCGTCGTCGGCCTGCTCTTCTACTTCGTGCCGAACACCGAAGTGCGATTGCGCGACGTGTGGTTCGGCGCGATTCTGACAGGACTGCTCTGGCGTCTGGCCTTCTCGGGATTTGCCTGGTACGTCCGGGATCTGAAGCGCTTCAGCATTCATGGATCGATCGCGGCCGTCGTGGTCTTTCTGGTGTGGATCTACTTGTCCGCGGTCATTCTCTTGTATGGCGTCGAGGTGACAGCTGCGTATGCGCGCCTGCGCCACAAGCCAAAGTCCAGGCTGCCCCGGACCTGAAGGTCCGGGGCTCCACGGACTGTCGAAGGTCCGGGGTACACGAACCGTCAGAGGTTCGGGGCTCTACAAACGGTCAAACGTCCGGGGCCCCAGAAACTGTCAAACGTCCGGGATCCGCAAACTGTTACACGAAGGAACCTATCCCAATGCCCAACCGACTGGCGCAGGAGCGCAGTCCGTATCTGCTTCAACATGCCAACAACCCCGTGGACTGGTATCCGTGGGGCGACGAGGCGTTTGAGCGCGCGCGTGCCGAGGACAAGCCGATCTTCGTCTCGATCGGGTACTCGACCTGTCACTGGTGCCACGTGATGGAGCACGAGTCGTTTGAGGACGCGCGCGTGGCGGAGGTCCTCAATCGATCGTTCGTGTCGATCAAGGTAGATCGCGAGGAGCGTCCCGACGTCGATCGCGTCTACATGATGTTCGTGCAGGCGACGACGGGCGCCGGCGGATGGCCGATGAGCGTGTGGGTGACGCCCGACCTCAAACCGTTCTTCGGTGGGACCTACTTTCCGCCGACGTCGCGGTGGGGGAGGCCCGGATTCGTCGAGCTGCTCGAGCAGTTGGCGAGCGCGTGGCAGACCGATCGGAAGGACCTGGTCTCCTCGGCTGACGACATTCTTGCCCGGCTGCGCGAGGCTACCGGCGCGGACTCGGCGGCGCCCGATCGTGCGCCCGTGGCCGGCCGTGAGGCGCTCGCCACCGGGATCGCATCGTTCGCGCAGACGTTCGATGAGCGCCGCGGTGGTTTCGGCGGCGCACCCAAGTTCCCGCGCCCGTCCGAACTGCTGTTTCTCCTGCACGCCCACGCCCTGACCGGGGACTGGCAGGCGCGGACGATGGCGCTTGAGACGTTGCGAGCGATGTCCCTGGGCGGCATGCGCGATCAGGTGGGCGGCGGATTCCATCGCTACTCGGTGGACGCCGAATGGCGGGTGCCGCACTTCGAGAAGATGCTCTACGACCAGGCGCAGCTGGTACTCGCGTACCTCGAGGGGACCGAGGCGAGTGGCGATGCGTACTACGCCTCGGTGGCGGAAGACACGCTCACGTACGTGTTGCGCGATCTGACGTCGCCGGACGGGGCGTTCTATTCGGCGGAGGACGCCGATTCGGTCGTGCCTGGATCGGTGTTGGAGGGGACGCCGCACGCGGGCGAGAAGCGCGAGGGCGCGTTCTACGTGTGGACCCAGGGGGAACTCGCGCGTCTGCTCGGCCTCGATGCGGACGTCGTGGGTAAGCGCTTCGGCGTCGAGGCGCGCGGCAACGCGCTGTCCGACCCGCAGGGAGAGTTCACCGATCAGAACATCCTCTATGTCGCGCAGTCGATCGAGGATGTGGCCGTTCGGGCGTCGCGATCGCCAGAAGAGGTGATGACGGCTCTTGCGCGAGCCCGGCAGATACTCTTCGAAGCGCGCGGTCACCGGCCTCGGCCGCACCTGGACGACAAGATCATCACCGCGTGGAATGGCCTGATGATCGCGGCGTGTGCCCGCGCGGCGCGGACGCTCGTCGAGAGCCCGCGGCGCGCGGAATGGCGGGCCGCCGCGGTGCGCGCGGCGACGTGGGCCCGCGAGCACCTCTGGCGAGCCGCGGATCGCCGGCTGTATCGGCGGCATCGCGACGGCGAGTCCGCGATTGACGCGTTCTGCGAGGACTACGCGTATCTGGCGTGGGGGTTGATCGAGCTGTTCCAGGCCACCGGCGACGCTGCCTGGCTCAACTGGGCGCGTGAGTTGACCGAGGTCGAGGTGACGCTCTTTCACGACGAGCGCGACGGCGGCTGGTTCAGCACGACCGGCACCGATCGGTCGGTGCTGCTCCGCGTGAAGGAAGACTACGACGGCGCCGAGCCCGCGGCCGCGTCGGTGACGGTGCGCAACCTGATCACGCTCGGTCACCTGCTCGGGGATCGGGTATTCACCGATCTGGCGGGCCGCACGCTTGAACGCTACGGTCCGCATATCGGCCGGGCCGTCCGCGTGATGCCGCTCATGGTGGCCAACATCGCACTGTGGCACGGCGGCGGAACACAGGTCGTCATCGCGGGAGACGCGGGTGCCGACGACACGCGCGCGCTCGAAGTCGAGGTCGCGCGCCAGCACATGCCGTGGGCGGTGATCATACCGCTGAGCGGTGCAGCGGAGTCGCCGCTGCCATGGCTGCGCGCCATGGGACGCCGCGATGGCAAGGCGGCAGCGTACGTGTGCTCGGACTTCACGTGTCAGGCGCCCGTCACCGATCCCAACGCGCTTCGTGAGCAACTCGAGGCACTGCTGCGCGGCAAACGCGTGGGGTGAGGCCGCGCACTATACTGTTCACATGGTGTTCCCCGTTGAAGTGGTGCTGAAGGGCCGAGATTTTGCCGTCACCGAGAACGCGATGGTACCGACCACCGAGCCGCCGGTGTGGGACGACGCGGTCGTCCGGGCCGTGCTCGTGGAGATTCTGAAGACGATGAGCCGCGTCGAGGACGCCAAGGCCGCGGAGGGCCGCGAGGTCATTCTTCAGGGGTTCAGCTGGATCGTGGAACCCTCCGAAGGACAGGTCGTGATCGCGATCGAGATTCCGATGGGCGCGGCGGTGGCGGGCCCGTTCGCCGTTCCCCAGGCCGAACTGGACGCAACAATCACGCGCGTGCTCCGCACGGAGCGCCAGTTCCTCGCGCCGAACACGATACATTGATCGATGTACCCCGGACCCGAAGGTCCGGGGCTCCACGGAGTACGTCCCTCCTGCCGTTGCACTCGCTAGCGTCCTGGCGCGCCAGGCAGCATAGACGCGAACGTCTTAGGTGACGTGGTATCGCCCATCAGGAATCGCGGCAGCAGCATGAGCGCGTCATCGTCGCGTGCGGCACGGCCGCCGAGCGTAAGGCCGGCGGCGTATCCGCAGGACTGAGCAATCGGAATCAGTGCCCCGTCCGTGATGCCGAACGGCCAGGCAAACAGGTCGGCATCCACGCCGAGCTTGTCGTGCAAACGCGTGCGCGCCTTGCAGAACTGCATTGTCGCGAACGCGCGATAGGCATCGGGCGAGAGCCGACGCGCCTCGATCTTGAAGTTGGGATGCCAGAAGGTGTGGGACTGGATATCGAACAGCCGCGTATCGCGCAGTGTCTGCAGTTCCTCCCAGGTCATGGCGTAGCGCGCATTCGAAATCGCCGACGGGTAGATGAAGAGCGTCACCGGGATGCCGTACTCGCGGATGAGCGGGAACGCCTCGGTGAACACCGACTGATGACCGTCGTCGATCGTGATCACGACCGCGTGCGGCGGGGGCGGAGGACCTTGATGGCGAAGGAAGGTCACGAGTGTCCGGAGCGGCACGACGGGATAGTGATGGTCCCTGAGGTACGCAAGCTGCCACTTGAAGCTCGACGTGCGGATGGTCATGGAGTCCGAAACGGCCGGCCCGAAGCGGTGGTAGGCAAGAATCGAGGCTCTGATCTCGGACTTCGTGACGGCTTTGGTTGGCGCCGCGACGAGCTGTGGAACGGCCACGAACAGGAGGCCGCACAGCGCGGCAGCCACGAGATCAAACGTGAGCGATCGCACGCGAGCGGCTCACTGGTAGATCACGACGGAGACGGGCGGTGTGAGCGCCATGACCTGGGCCGGCGTCATCACGTTCGTGTCCTCCTGGTAGAAGAGCTTGATGGCGGCGAAGGCGAGAGGCTGCTTCATCGCGAACCGCCACGTCGATCGCTTCAAGGGCTGGTCCCCGAACCCGTCCATGTCGAGGACGAGGTCGACGATCGAGCTCTTCCGGATGTTGCCCTTGTCGGGCAGCATGTTCTCCGTGAACTGGTGCACGATGAGCATCTTCGGCGGCAGCTTGTGTGCGCGGATGGTGCGCTCGAGGAAATCCAGCGCGCCGTTCACCTCGGCTGCCCGCATGGTGCCGATCCTCTTCCCCGGCACCACGCCGTCGGGCATCGTGAACTCCGGGTCGAGGGCCAGGTCGACGTCTGGCTGGCTGAGGAATGGCTCGAGCACTTGCACCTCTTCGGCCACGGTCGACCCGCCGGCCTGGACGTCCAGGATCAGCCGGAATCCGTTGGCGCGTGCCTCATCCAGCATCGCCTGAATCGTGTCGGGCGTCTCCCGGCGCCGATAGTCGCCGCTCTTGCCGGGCAGCGGCTGCGCAATGGTCACGATGAGGTGGTACGCCATGACGATCTGTTTGGACGTGAGCGTGGCGTATCCCGCCGCCTGCTTGCGAAGGCCGTCGGCGCGATCGGCGCCGGTCTTCACGCCGAGAATACCCATGCGCGTGCTCCGGGGATTGCCATACCAGGCGACGACGAAGTGGTCTTTGAGGAATGAACTCGGCTCGGCCTCACGTGCGGCTCCGGCCGCGGCCAGCAG
>JBDTNQ010000093.1:0-17571 GCA_039933635.1 Acidobacteriota bacterium | reverse complement strand
TGTGGTTGTATCTGCAGACCGTGCAGCCGCGGGAGAAGGGGAACCACTGATCCCGTCATTGCGCAAGCGGCTGCGCCTCGAATCCAGCCCCGTTCCAGAGATACGCCGTGGGGGACCCGCCGCACGGCGTGACTACGAGTGTGTCCACGCCGAAGTAGTAGTCGACGTCTGACCCTGGCACGTTGTAGAGAGCGCCACGTGGTCTCACGGTGACGCGATCGAAGGAGGCGTCGGGTTTGTCTGTGACGTCCACAACCGAGTAATCGTAGGTGTGTTGCAGGCCAACCACCAGGTGTAGGCCGTCGTCGCGCTTGACCGGAGCGGCCACGTCGCTGGCGCCATCACCGTCGAAATCTCCAGCAATGAATGCTTGCTGGGCCGCAGAGCCTGCCGACCGGGTACTGGCAGCCGGAGCTGCTGCGCATGGTGCCGTGGCGCGCGGCGCGACAGCGGCGTTCTTCCACTGGGCTTCGACGTTTGCGACGAAGGGCTTTGGCACGCCGGCGGCATCGATGCGGGCGGCCGTGGCGTTCAAGGGGCCGCCTGAGGAGCAGGCGGCCTGCATTACGGCAAGCAGGACGAGTATGGATGCAATGCGCACGGATGTCCCCCTCGGGCTGGGAAGCATCGTCTATACCAAAAGACGCCGCTCGAGGCCGTTCGGTTTCAGCGCCGTTCATTAGAATGTGTGGTGCCTTCCTTGCCACCCATGCCTACAGCAATTGTCCCAGCGGCTGGACAGTCGGCGCGATTCGGATCCATGAAACTTTTCGCTGACATCGATGGCGTCGTGCTCGTCGACCGTACAATTGGGAGCTTGCTCGACGCTGGCGCGGCGCGTGTGCTCGTGGTGTGCACGGGTGTCGAGGCGCTCAGCCGCGCCTCACTTGCGGGGGATCCGCGTGTGCGCATCGTGGTGAACCCGCACCCGGAACGCGGTATGTTCTCGTCCATCCAGACCGGACTGGCCGAGGCCGGCGATGGGGATCTGCTTGTTTTGCCCGCGGATATGCCGTTCGTTCGGAGTGACACGATTCGCCTCGTCGCCGAGCGCCTGCGTCAGACGGATGCCGTGGTTGTTCCGGGCATCGGCCTTCGGCGCGGTCATCCGGTCGGCATCCCGTCCCGCTTGCGGCTGCCTCTCGTGGCACTCAGACCGGATTCGAGCCTGAAAGACGCGCTTCGGCAACTCGACGACGCATTCGAGATTCTCGAGGTCGACGATTCGGGAATTCTTCGTGACGTGGACGTGCCAGCCGACTTGCAGTGATTCCGTGTCGACGCGCTCAGATCAGCAGATCGTTCGGTCGTCCGGTACGAGCTACGCCCAACTGTAGCCGCTCTTGGCGAGCGGCACGGTGCGGATGCGTGTGCCCGTGGCCACGTAGAGCGCGTTCATGATGGCGCCCAGCACGGGCGGCAGGGCTGGTTCTCCAAGGCCTGTCGGCGGGTTGCTGGACTCGATGAAGTGCGCCTCGACGGCGGTTGGCGCCTGGTTGATCCGCGTCGGCTGGTACTGATGGTAGTTGGTCTGCACCGCGCGACCCGCGTCGATCGTGATCTCCCAGTTCATGAGGTGACTCATCGCTTCGATGACCGAGCCCTCGACCTGGTTCTCGGCGTTGAGCGGATTGATCACCTGGCTGCCGATGTCTCCGGCGACCCACACCTTGTTCACCTGAATCTGCTTGCTCGCGTTGACGGACAGATCGGCAACGGCCGCGAAGTAGCCGGAGTGGCTGAAGTGACAGGCCACGCCCATGCCGCGGCCTCTCGTCAGCGTGGTCTTGCCCCACGCTGATTTCTCGCGTGCCAGTTCCAGCACGCCCTTCATGCGTGACGCGTTGAACTGCGGTCCGCCGAAGCCGCCTCGTCCGCCTGCGGGCGGCGCTGGTGGTGCGATCATCGGCATGTTCAGGAGATCCAGACGGAACTGAAGAGGATCCTTGCCGCCTGCGTGCGCGAGCTCATCGATAAACGACTGAATAACGAAGGCGAGGCCGTTGCTGCGGGGAGCTCGCATCGCCCCGGTCGGCACACCCAGTGTCATGATCGACTGCCCCAGCGCGTAGTTCGGGACAAACCCGGCGGGAAACTCGTCGCCGCCGTAGCTGGCGCTGTTGGCGGTGGTCATCGCGCCGGAGGCATTCGCGGCGCCATAGGTGACGAAGTGATTGCGCCACGCCACCAGCTTGCCGGACGCGTCGAGCCCCCCCTTGAAGGTGTGGAACCCGCCGGGACGATAGAAGTCGTGCGCCATGTCGTCTTCGCGCGTCCACAGCAGTTTCACAGGCGTGCCGTTCAGCACCTTCGCGATCCACGCCGTCTCAACGACGTAGTCGTTCGTGAGCCGGCGGCCGAATCCGCCACCGCCGCGCACCTGATGCATGGTGATGTCGCCGAGCTGCAGCCCCAGCGTCGACATGAGTCCCTGCAGGGCGTTGCCCGGCGTCTGGCTGGGCGCCCAGATCTCGAGCTTGCCGTTCTCGAACTTCGCGACGCAGTTCTCGGGCTCCAGCTGGGCGTGTGACACGAACGGGTACGAATACGCGCCCTCGACGACCTTGGCTGCGCCCTTGAGCGCGGCGTCGACGTCCCCGTCCTGTCGAACCCACTGGGCCGGCGTCTGCGGTGCGAGCTGCGCGGCCTGCGTGGCAAAGCCCGCGCTGCTCTGTGAGGCCGTGGCGCCTTCGTTCCAGGTCACTTTCAGCTTCTCGCGCGCGGTCTTTGCCTGATACCAGGTGTCCGCGACGATGGCGACCCCTCCGACGAGTGTCGTGAGATTGGTGCCACCCTCGACCACGAACACGTGACGCACGCCTGGCAGGGCCTTGATCTCGTCGATGTTGGCGGACGCGACCTTGCCGCCGAACACCGGGCACTTGTGGAAGACCGCCGAGAGCATCCCAGGCACGGTGAAGTCGATGGCGAAGATCGGCTGTCCACTGACGATCTTCGCGACGTCGACGCCGCGCACCTTCGTGCCGATGATCTTGTAGTCCTTCTTTTCTTTCAGCTTGACCGTGGCGAGGTCCGGCGGCGCCAGTGCGGCGGCCCTGGTAGCGAGGACGCCGTAACCTAGTGTACGGCCACTGGCGGCGTGCCTGACCTGGCCGGATGCCGTGGTGCATTCGGCTTCCGGCACGCTCCACGTGGCGGCGGCGGCGGCGACCAGCATTTGGCGCGCCGCAGCCCCGACCTGGCGCATCGGCGTCCAGTTGGTCGGCGTACCCGTGCTGCCGCCAGCCGATTGCGGACCGTACTTCACCTGATTCACATCGGCCTGTTCGTAGTGCACCGAGCTCCAGTCGACGTCGAGCTCATCGGCGATGACCATTGGCAGGCTCGTGCGGATGCCCTGCCCGACCTCCGGATTCTTCGCGGTGATGTAGACGAGACCTTCGGGGGTGATGCGGACGAATGCGTTGGGCGATAAGGGAACCGCGGCGGGCGGTCCGCCCTGCGCGCCGAGTGTCGGCCGAAGGTACAGCCCGAGCAGCATGCCGCCTCCGGCCAGAGCCGAGACGTTCAGGAACGAGCGACGATTCATCTGTGTCTGCATGGCTCGTCTCCCCTACTTCGCCGCGCGAACGACTTCGGTTTTTGCGGCCGCCGCATCGTGAATCGCCTTGCGGATCCGCAAATAGGTGCCACATCGGCAGAGGTTGCCGGCCATTGCGGTGTCGATATCGGCATCCGTGGGGTTGGGCTTCTTCGCCAGCAGCGCGGCGGCGCTCATGATTTGTCCGGCCTGGCAGTAGCCGCACTGCGGCACGTCGTTGGCTATCCAGGCCTGTTGCACCGGATGGCTGGCATCCGCGGACAGGCCCTCGATCGTCGTGACCTTACGGGCGCCGACGGAGGCGACAGGCGTCATGCACGACCGAATCGGCTCTCCATTGAGGTGCACCGTGCACGCGCCGCACTGGGCCATGCCACACCCGAATTTCGTGCCCTTGAGATTGAGGACGTCGCGTAGTACCCAGAGAAGCGGCATTTCCGCAGGTACATCGACAGTCGAGGAACGGCCGTTGACGGTCAGGGTGTATGACATGGTGGCTCCGGAGGAACAAGTATTAGAGTACAGGCCGGCCGCGTTCAAGCGGGATCGGCCGACCCCACCCGGAATCGATACGAGGCGATGGCATCACCTTACGAACGCATGCGCGTACTGACCGACGAAGGCACCCCTTTCGCCGTCGCGACCGTCGTGCGCACACAGGGCAGTACCCCCCAGGTAGTAGGCGCGAAACTGATCGTCACGGCGGATCAGGCCACACGGCCGTTCGGAACCCTCGGTGGCGGATGCGTGGAGGCCGACGCGATTGATGCGGCTCGCGAGGTGCTCGCCGGCGCGCCCGCGTCCATCCGCGAGTACCGCCTCACCGAGGAGCTTGCGTGGAACACGGGTCTGGTGTGTGGCGGGACGATGTGGATTCTCGCGGAACGCGGCGATACCGCCACGACGCTCGATGGCCGGGACGTGCTGGCCGACGCGGTGGCGGCGTCGCGTGGAGGTGAGCCGCTCGCGTTCGTCACCCGCCTGACGAGAGGTCACCGTGCCGTGTCATTCGGCGGGCGGCTCATCGTCACCGCCCGCGGCGACGTCGTCGGTCCGGCGGGTGACGGCGCATCCACGGAAGAGTTGCGACGACTGGCCCTCGACCAAATGACTCAGGGTACGCCGCGGCTCGTCACGGTCGAGGCTGGGGACGATCTGCTCATCGAGCCCGTCACATCACGCCCGCAACTCGTCGTGGCCGGAGGCGGACACGTGTCGAAGGCGATCGCGCGCCAGGCGCGGCTGCTCGACTTTGACATCACGATTCTCGAGGACCGGCCGGAGTTTGCCGATCCACAGCGTTTCGATGGCGCCACGGTGTTAGCCGGCGATGTGCCATCGAGCATCGCGGCGTTTGCGTATGGACCGCAAACCTACCTCGTCATCGCCACGCGAGGCCACAAGCTCGACGCAGACTGCGTCGTGGCTGCCGTGAAGACCGACGTCCGCTACATCGGTCTGCTGGGCAGCCGGCGAAAAACGGTGCTCATCGAAGACATGCTGCGTGAGATCGGCGTGGACGCGTCGCGCGGCGCCGTCATCCATGCGCCGGTGGGCCTCGATCTCGGCGGCCGCACGCCGGCCGAGATCGCCCTCTCCGTCCTTGCGGAGATCACGCAGATTCGATACGGCGGACTGGGGAAACCGCTGAGAGGACCAAGAGACCGGGTCTTGTAGTGCAGAGACGAGGAGACCGGGTCTTGTAGTGCTAGACCCGGTCTCTTATTCCCTGCACCGATACGACTCCGCCGCTCCAATCGGTCCGCTGACGTAGTGTGGATGCTGCGGATACCCGCACAGCGGCAGTGTCTTGTCGCCCGCCCTGACGATGACGGTCGCCGGCGGCGCGACCCCGTTTTCGACCCAGGCCATCAGCAGTCCGAGCTTGTCGTACGTGTTCGGAATGGGTGCCACGGTCTGGGCCCGTCCCTGACCATCCAGGGCGGCCGTGCGCCCTTGCAGGCCGTGGTTCGTCTGCGGGATCACGAATAGTCGTGCAAAGCGATCGACCGTCGCGCGGCCCATACGGTCGAGCACGGACTGGTAGTAGTCGAGTTGCGCGCCAGGCGAGGCGAGCGTGTCGTCCGTGCCGATCGTGACGATCATCCTCCCACCCCGTCGTTCGAACGCCGACAGATTCGGATCCGTGCTGTCGAGCCACGGAGAGAGCTCTTCGCGCCGTTTGTTGAGCGGTCCGCCCTCCACGTAATCGAGCGGGTTGGCGGTTGGATCCTTCATGAGGAATCCGGTCACGCCGAGGACACCGAGGTGGCTATGCAGCCGCGCGTCGGCGGTGGCGCCTTCCTGGCCGACGAAACGCTGGTCGGCGATCAGACCGCTGCCTGACGGATCCGTGTTTGGCACCCACATGCCGAACGTGCGGACGCCGTTGGCCAGAGGCGTCGCGAAGGCGTACCTCGAGTAGACGAACTGCAGGGTCGAGATCTGCCCGTCGGTCAGGCACGCTGCCGGTGTTGTGTCCGCCGGATTCGGATCGACGTTGTTCGGACAACGTTTCGCCGACCAGGGCGACCGGTTCGGCGCGCCCTGCTTGACGTCGAAGATCGCACGGCATGCCACGTAGTTGTTGACCACGCCGTCAACGAGGCCGTCGAGCGCATCGCACTGCCGCATGAACTCCGACCGGATGGCTTCGACCTTCGCGCGCGTCACCCAGTTGGCGACAGGTTTCTCCTGAATCCGAATCAGCTCGGGCGCCAGCATCAGTGAAGAGAAATTCACGATGGGGACGTTGGCCACGATGCCGTTGTAGTCGGCTGGATATCGCTGGGCGACGGTCAGGGCTTCGCGTCCGCCCTGCGACGTGCCAACGTAGTACGTGAACCGCGGACGGGAGCCGTAAGCGCGTTCGATGACCGCCACCGCGGCGTCGTGCGTCTTCTTCATCTGCATGAAGCCGAGGTTCCTGATGGCTTCGTCGTTCGTGGACCAGTCCGACGATGAGTTCGGGCCCATTTGATGGCCCGAATCGCTGCCGAACGTCACGACACCGCGAGTCGGTCCGTTGGCCCCCCCATCGATGGGACCCGTCAGATTCGGGATCACGCCGTTGTTGCCGCCACCGCCGATCTGAATCGCGCGGCCGTCCCATGATGCGGGCAGGACCACGCGAAAGTTGATGGCCTTGGCGCTTGGGCGCGTGTCGACCGGCCCCATCGCTCCGACAACGGCGCAGTAGGCCGTACCGCCGACGGCCGTCCAGGTGGGTGCGGTCAACGTGACCGACGCCACGGGCTCGCCGATGGACTCGCGAGGAATGGACACGCCGATCCGGGCCGCCGTGCAATCAGCCTCTGTCAACGTTCGAGTCGTTGACGGAGCGACGGCCGTCTGGGCGGCCGCCGTGACGATCGTCGGCGGCTGGAATGCGATCAGAACGATGGCAACGGCGACGAGCAGTATGCGCATAGGAGTCCTCTTCACAACCCGAACAACCGGATGGCGTTGTCCTTGAGGATCAACGGCCGGACTTCATCTCTGATGGCGATCTTCTCGAAGTCCGCCATCCAGCGGTCGGGCGTGATCAGCGGAAAGTCGGATCCGAACAACACCTTTGTCTTGAGCAGGGTGTTCGCGTACTGAATCAGGTTGGCGGGGAAGTACTTCGGTGACCACCCGGAGAGATCGATGTAGACCGTGGGCTTGTGCAGACACACGGAGATGGCTTCGTCCTGCCACGGGAACGACGGGTGCGCCAGGATGATCGGCATCTCTGGAAAGTCCACCGCGACGTCGTCCACCATCATCGGGTTGCCGTACTTCAGCCGGATGCCGCCACCGCCCGGCATGCCGGTGCCGATACCGCTGTGACCCGTGTGAAAGAGCACGGGCAGCCGCGCTTCGGCGAAGACTTCGTAGAGCGGGTACGCGATCGGATCGTTGGGGGCGAATTGCTGCAGCGGCGGATGGAGCTTCAATCCGCGGATTCGGCCGTCGCGCAGGAGTCGACGAGCCTCGCGCACGGCCTCGGGCCCGCGCGTCGGATCGATGCTCGCGAACGGGATGACGACGTCTGGATGCTCGGCGCCCAGTTGCGCGACCGTGTCGTTCGACACCTGTGCGCGACCTGTGAGCCGCTCATCCACGCCGAAGACCACACAGGCCATTTTTCGTGATCGGTAGTACTCGACCAGCGCCTCCGCACCACGCGGCGCGTCCGTGTGGCCGAAGTATTTTTCGGCCGCGGCCTCTGCCGCGGAGCCGGTCTTGACCCCTTCAAGGTGCACGTGGACGTCGATGGCGACGAGCGATGTCGGATCCGGCAGGCGCGGTGTGCTCACGAACGGAGTCTCCAGGTCAGCAGAGGACGATGGTGGCCGTCGAGGCGTAGAGTTCGTCGACGACCGTGGAACGATGCGCGAGGATGGCGCGTTGATTCAGCGAGCCTTTGTCGGTGATTTCTTTGGCGTCCAGCGACGGAGGGGTGTCGAGCAGGCGCGCGCGCCGAATCGCCGTTGAGCTTCCTGGATGGGCCGCGTTGTAGGCGTCGAGCCTCATCCTGATCGCCTCTCGGACGTGGCTGTCCGCGATCACGACCGCTATCGGCGTTTCCCGGGCCGCGCCGGCGAGCGCGCGACACGCAGCCCCGTTTGGAAAGAGCAACGCGCCGACATCGTCGCGGCCGTGTCCGGTGATCACGACGTCCTGCACGAGATCGCCGATCGACGCCAGGAGGCGGGCCCGCACGGCCCCGACGCGAACCCAGGTTCCTGTCGAGAGCTTGAAGTCTTCATTCAAACGGCCCTGGAAGACGAAGCCTTTCTCGAGATCAGATGGATCCACGGGCGCGATCGCGTCGCCCATCTTGTAATAGCCCTCTTCATCGAAGGCGGCTTTGGTCATGGCGGCGTCGCCCCAATAGCCGGGCGTGATGTTCGGGCCTTTGACGCGCGCCTCCAGGCGGCCGTCGATCGGCGTCGCCTTGAGGTGCACGCCGCGTATGGGCGCACCAATGTGCGCGGCCGTTGAACGCAAAGGGCCGGTGAACATGGCGGCCGGCGACGTTTCCGTGGCGCCGAGGCCGGTGACCCATGGGATCGCCCGGCCGATGGTGGCCATGGCGAGGTCTTGAAAACCGTCGGCGACGTCCGGACGGAGGCCCGCGGCCGCATAGAAGAGCAACTGCAGGCGGCTGAAGAAATGGGCGCGAAAGCCGGCATCGGTGCGGAGCACCGGCAGCAGCATCTCGAAACCCTTGGGGACGTTGAAGTAGGCCGTGGTGGCAATCTCGCGCAGGTTGGCGATGCTGGTGTCCATCGCGCCGGGGAGCGGCCGGCCTTCGTCGATGTAGAGCGTGCCGCCGTTGTAGAGCGCGATGCCGACGTTGTGGTTGCCACCGAAGGTGTGATTCCAGGGCAGCCAGTCGCACAACACCGGCGGTTCGTCACCGAGAAACTGGAGCGCGGAGAGAATCTGCTGCTGATTCGCGCACAGCATCCGGTGCGTGTTGATGACGCCCTTCGGATCGCCCGTCGAGCCCGATGTGAAGAGGACCTTCGCGATCGTCTCGGGTCCCACGCGTCCATGCGCGAGGTCGACGGCCGTGGTGATCGGCGTCGCTTCGAGCGCGGCGAAGGGTGTCGACGTCAGACCCGCGGCGGCCTCGCAGGTGACGACCTCGGCCCGCGACGGGATGGCGGCTCGAATCGCCGCCTCGAACCGCGGGCCCTCGGCCGCGAAGACCAGCGCCGGTTTCATTGCCGCGGCCAGGCCTCTCAATGCCGAGTAGTCCCGCACCATGAGGGAGTACGCCGGAGCCACCGGCGCGTACGGCACGCCGGCGTACATCGCGGCCAGCGCCAGGACCGCGTGTTCGAGACTGTTGCCCGACAGGATCAGGATCGGCCGTTCTGGCGAGAGTCCACGATCGAGCAGGGCCTGGGCGATGTGCCGTGCGCGGGACCGCGCATTGCCATACGTCAAATGACGCCACGCGCCGTCGAGTCCGCGCGCCGCGAGGAAGGTGCGTTCCGGTGCGCGCTCGGCCCATTCGTCCAGCCGGGTGGTGAGCGTCTCCGGGTACGCGCCGAGCGCGTGAGGGGATCGCGCCCGTATCGTCCCGTCGGCGTCGCGTTCGACGATCACATCCGCCGGGTGAATGCGATCCGTTCGGAAGACCAGATCCGAAGCCGCCATGGCTACCCGCGGGCCGCCTGGTCCCGGCCGCGGAACGTCCATCCCGACGCCGCGAGATGTTCGAGAAGAGGCGCTGGCGCCCAGCGATCGCCAAACTCGGCATGAAAGGCGCGGACACGGCTGAGCACGCGATCGAGACCCACGCGATCAGCGTAGAACATGGGCCCACCCCGCCATGCGGGAAATCCGTATCCGCTCGTGTAAATGATGTCGATGTCGGAGGCGCGAAGCGCGAGTCCGGCTTCCAGCGCGCGGGCGCCTTCATTGATCAGCGCGTAGACGGTGCGCTCCACGATGTCGTCGTCGGTGAACGCGCGCTGGGGAATGCCTGCCTGTTGGGCAGTCATGCGGATGAGGGCCTCGATCTCCGCATCGGGGACGGGCTTCCGATCATCACCGTAGGTATACCAGCCCTTGCCGGTCTTCTGGCCCAACCGGCCCATCGCGTGAAGCTGCGGCTGCACGAGCGGTGCTCGCGCCCCCGGTTCACTGAAATGTCCCATCGCCTGTCGTACGCGGATGGCGACGTCGATACCCGCCATGTCGTCCACCGCGAAGAGGCCCATGGCCATGCCGAATCGCGTGAGCGCCGCATCCACCTGCTGCGGTGTGGCGCCGTCCTCGATCAGGAACTGGCACTCGTAGAGGTACGGGAACAGCATCCGGTTGCCGACGAATCCCGGCCCGTTGCCCACGACGACGCCGACCTTACCCAACATTTTCGCCAGGGCCTGAGCGGTGACCACGACGTCCGGGGCTGTCGCGGCGCCACGAACGATCTCGAGCAGCCGCATCACGTTCGCCGGGCTGAAGAAGTGCAACCCGATCACGTCCGCCTGCCGCGACGTGGACGCGGCGAGATCATCGATGCTCAGCGTCGACGTGTTGGTGGCGAGGATGCACCCGGGCTTGGCAACCTCGTCGATCGCGCGAAAGAGCGCGCGCTTCAATTCCAGGTCTTCGAACGCCGCCTCGATGATGAGATCCGCAGCTTCGAAGCCCGCCAGATCGCGCTGCGGATGGATGCGATCGAGACGCTCGGCCACGGCCGCTTCGGTGAAGCGTCCGCGCTTGACCGATGTGGCGTAGTTCCGCCGGATCGTCTCCAGGCTGCGAGTGAGCGCGCTTTCCGTTTGATCCTGGAGCCGGACCTCGAGCCCCGCGTTCGCGCAGGCCATCGCAATGCCGCTGCCCATCGTGCCCGCCCCAATGATGCCGACGCGCTCGATGCGGCGTGGCCGGGTGTCCTTGGCCAGGCCCGGAACCTTGCTGACAGCGCGCTCCGCGAAGAACACATGGATGAGCGCTTTCGCCGGCTCCGTCTTCACCGCCTCGAGGAACAGTTCAGTCTCGCGCTCCGATCCCGCTGGGAAGGGGAGCCGCGTGGCCGCTTCGATGGCGTCGATCGCGATGAGCGGCGCGGGCTGATGCGGGCGGATCTTCTTCGCAAGCGCGCGGGCGGCCGCGAACAGGGACGCATTGGTGTCGGGCGTGCCGAGCCGATCCTGCCGCGCACTGGCTTTCGGATGGGGCCCGCCGCTCGCCGCGCGATGGCTCGCGAACGCGACGGCGGCGTCGAGGAGATCGCCGTCCACGACTTCATCGATCAATCCCGCGGCGAGAGCGTCGTCAGCCGCGACGGGCTTCGACGTCACGACCATGTTCAGAGCGGCTTCCACGCCGACCAGCCGCGGCAGACGTTGCGTGCCCTCGGCGCCCGGAATCACGCCCAGTGTCACTTCCGGCAGTCCCAGCCGCGCGGTCCGCAGGGCGATGCGGTACGACGCTGCCATCGCCAGTTCGAGACCGCCACCGAGGGCCGTTCCGTGGATCGCCATCACGACCGGCTTCGAACAACTCTCGACGTCGCGGAGCAGAGGCCGAAGGTCCGGTTTGGACGCCAGGTCGCCCCACGCGGTGCGCTCGAGCAGCGTGATATCCGCGCCGGCGATGAAGGTGCGGCCCGCGCAGATCACCACGACGCCGTCAATCGCGGCGTTGTCAATCGCGGCCCGGATCGCGGCACCGATGCCTTCCGGCACGCCGTCGCTCAGCGCGTTGACCGGAGGATTGTCGATGGTGACGACGAGGGTGCGACCGTGTGGTTGGTATGTGACGAAAGCACTATGAGTCATGCGTAGGGCGACACGAGGGAACAGCCGGATCGACCGGCTCGCGAAAGCGAGTTTGGAACCGCGGAGATGTTACCGATTTGCGTGTGGTCATGCAACCTGTCGACCGGTCTGGGGCGGTCGTGGCTTCTGGGCGACCTGGAGGCGGACAACGTGCGCGATAATCGCCGCACCTTCACACTCGCTCTGGGTGAATTTCGAACCGTGAACTTGGATCGTCCGAATCTCGGAAGAGGCTCCCATGTCTCACACGCGACGTGACTGGCTGAAGAACGCCGCAACCCTTATTGGCGGTGCGACGGCGATGGGCGCCACCGGTTCGGCGATGGAGGCTGCGGCGCAGACTCCGACGGAAGCGCTGCCAGCGCCTGCCGTCCCAACGCCCCGAATTGTCGTCGCACCCAGTGCCAGGAACATCGTCGAGACGACGGCCGGCAAAGTGCGCGGATATGCGCGCAATGGCATCTTCACGTTCAAGGGGATGCCCTACGCGGCGTCCACTGCGGGCGCTGCGCGGTTCATGGCGCCGCAGAAGGTCACGCCGTGGGCGGGCGTGCGCAGCTCGATGGCGTTGGGTTTCGCGTGTCCGCAAGGACTGCATGTTCCCGAGGGCCGTCGTGTCGGCTGGACTCACGACGAAGAAGCGTTCATGTTCGAGTGGGACGATGGCCAGCCGGGTGAAGACTGCTTGCGCGTCAATGTGTGGACGCCCGGCGTGAGCGGATCGGCGAAACGCCCGGTGATGGTGTGGATTCACGGTGGCGGCTACACGTCCGGATCCAGCAACGAACTCCGGATGTATGACGGCGAGAGCCTCGCGCGTCGCGGCGACGTCGTGGTGGTCAGCCTCAATCACCGGCTCGGCGCGCTCGGGTACATGAACTTGCTGGAGTACGGCGAGAAGTGGGCGAACGCCGTCAACGTCGGGCAGCTGGATCTCATCGCGGCGCTCGAGTGGGTGCGCGACAACATCTCGAGATTCGGTGGCGATCCAACGAAGATCATGATCTTCGGGCAGTCCGGTGGCGGCAACAAGGTCGGCACCTTGATGGGGATGCCCGCAGCCAAAGGGTTGTTTCATCGCGCCGCGGCCCAGTCGGGTTCGGCCCTTCGACAGCTGACGCCGGATCGGTCGTCGGCGCTCGCCGCGGCCACGTTGCAGGAACTGGGTCTCACGCGGATGACCCTCGACAAGCTCCAGGACGTGCCCGTTGAGGCGATCCTCAGCGCCGGTCTGCGCGCGCAACGGAGGCTCCAGCCGGTGGCGCCGCCGCCCGGCACGGGCGGTGGCCTGAACTGGGGGCCGACCGTCGACGGGCGATCGATTCCCCGTCATGCCTGGGATCCGGCCGCGCCGGAGTACTCCGCTACGGTGCCGCTGCTGGTCGGTTCCGTGTTGAATGAGTTCGGCAACAGCATCCAGGCTGGGGATCCGACGCTCGACGCGATGAGTCTCGACGAGGCGCGGAAGCGCGTGAGCGATCAACGCGGCGCCAGGGCGCCAGAGATCGTCGCGCTCTTTCAGAGGAGATTCCCGAAGGCTTCGCCGTACGAACTTCTCTCGCGCGTGACCGGCATGACGGCGCGCACGAATGTCATCGCACAGGCCACGCTGAAGGCCGATCAGCGCGTGGCGCCGGCATATGTCTACTGGTTCCAGTGGCAAACGCCGGTGCTCGATGGCCGGCCGCGCGCGTATCACTGCTCCGAGCTGCCCTTTGTCTTTGCCAACACGGACCGCTGCGCGGCGATGACGGGTGGCGGTGCAGATGCGCGCGCGCTGGCTTCCCGAATTGCGGACGCATGGATTGCCTTCGCCCGCACGGGCAAGCCGGCTCACGCGGGCCTGCCGGCCTGGCCCGCCTTCTCCCCGGCGGTGGGTCAGACGATGGTGTTCGACACGGTGTGCGCGGTGAAGAACAACCCGGACAAGGACGAGCGCGACGCGCTCCGAACGTAGGTGCCGATGGCCCGACGTGTCCCTCCGTCCGCGACCCGTTCGAAACAGCCGCCCGTCCGTCCGGCTTCCGGCGCGGGCGATCCGGACTACATGCTGTCTCTCGCGCGCGGCCTGTCGGTGATTCGTGCCTTTGCCGAAGGCCGCCCGCATCTGACGGTCGCCGATGCCGCGCGGCTGACGGGCATGTCGCGCGCCGCAGCGCGTCGCTGTCTCTACACGTTGTCCGCGCTGGGCTACGCGACGTCCATCGATGGCGCCTACACCCTGACGCCTGCCGTGCTGGCACTGGGCTACACCTACATCGGGTCCACGTCGCTGGCCCGCGTGGCGCAGCCGGTCTTGGAACGGGTCTCCGATCAACTGCACGAGTCGTTTTCGCTGGCGGTCGCTGACGGGGACGACATCGTGTACCTCGCGCGCGCGGCCACGCGGCGGATTCTGTCGATTGGGTTGTCGGTTGGCAGCCGCCTGCCGGCGGCGTGCACATCGATGGGGCGTGTCCTGCTGGCATTCGGACCGGAGGCGGCGCGTGCGGCGTTCCTGGCCCGCGTCAGGCTACCGCGGCATACGCCGTACACGATCGTCGACAAGGCAGGGCTGCGGGCGGAGCTCGAGCGCGTGCGCCAGCAGGGCTTTGCGATCGTGGATCAGGAACTCGAACTCGGCTTACGGTCCCTCGCCGTGCCGGTCCGCCGTCCCGATGGTGCGGTCGTGGCCGCCATCAACGTCGGCGTCCAGGCCGGTCGTGTGGAGGGTGCGATCCTGGAGCGCAAGTTTCTGCCTGCGCTCCGCGAGGCCGCGGCGGAGATCGGCACCGCGGCCAGGCACGTACGCGCATGAGCCGCGTGACTGGGCGGCAGCCTGTTGGTCCTCACCGTGTCACCACGGCCGGCGCTTCACGCGCCGCCGCTTCCCCTCAACGGTGGTTGCGGCGCGGGACGCGCGGGGCCGCGGCAACGGGTGTCATGCGCGTGCGTTTATCGCACGGATCAGGCGATATTCGGCTTGACAGCTTCTTCGCGTGCCCCCTAGAGTGCAGCCAGTAACCATGACGCTGCCGCCTGCCTTCCTGTGTGACGGTGTCCGAACACCGTTCGGCCGCTTCGGTGGTGCGTTGTCGACGGTCCGCGTGGACGATCTCGCTGCCGTGCCGTTGAGAGCGCTGCGCGAACGGCATCCCGCCATCGACTGGGAGGCGGTCGACGAGGTGGTGCTGGGGTGCGCCAATCAATCGGGTGAAGACAACCGCAATGTCGCCCGTATGGCTCTGCTGCTCGCAGGGATTCCGCTAAGCGTGCCTGGAGTGACGGTCAATCGTCTCTGCGGGTCCAGCCTCGAGGCCATCGCCGACGCCGCACGGCGGATCCATTGCGGCGAGGCTGACCTGATCATCGCTGGCGGGGTGGAGGGCATGACGCGCGCCCCGTACATCATGGCCAAGGCCGACGCGGCGTTCTCGCGCGGCATGAAACTCGAAGACTCCACGCTCGGCTGGCGCCTCGTCAATCCCGAGATGCACAGAGCCTTCGGCACCGAGTCCATGGCCGAAACCGCGGAAAACGTCGCGAATGAGCATGGCATCAGCCGCGACGATCAGGACGCTTTTGCCCATCGCAGTCAGCGCCGAGCCGCCGCGGCTGCCCAGGCAGGTATCTTTGCCGAAGAGATCACGCCTGTTTCCATCCGCCAAAAAAAGAGCGTCGTCACCGTGACGGTCGACGAGCATCCGCGTCCGGACACGACGCTCGAGGCGCTGGGGAAGCTGGCGCCGATCACGCGCCCGACCGGCACCATCACGGCGGGGAATGCCTCGGGCATCAACGACGGCGCCGCGGCGCTGATCCTGGCGTCCGAGGCCGGTGTGCGACGTCACGGCCTGACCCCGTTCGCGCGCGTGGTCGCCTCGGCCGTTGCCGGCGTCGCTCCACGGGTGATGGGCATCGGTCCGATTCCCGCCACGACGAAGCTCCTGGCGAAGTCGGGACTGACCATCGGCCAAATCGACCTGATCGAGATCAATGAGGCTTTCGCCGCTCAAGTGCTCGCCTCTCTTCGCGGGCTCGGCGTGGCCGACGATGCGCCGCACGTGAATCCGAACGGCGGTGCGATTGCCATCGGCCATCCTCTGGGGGCCAGCGGCGCCAGGTTGGCGACCACCGCGATGTATCAGCTCCGCCGCACGGGCGGTCGCTACGCGGTCTGCACCATGTGCATCGGCGTGGGGCAGGGCATTGCCCTGCTGCTCGAGCGCGCGTAGCGCCTGTACTTGGGTGGCGCCCGGCATGACTCGCTCCCGCACGCAGGTCGGAATCGTCGGCGCCGGGCCAGCCGGTCTGTTGCTCGGTCAGCTGCTCCACCTGCGCGGCATTGATTCCATCATTCTCGAGAGTCGCGATCGCGAGCGTGTCATCGAGCGCGTCCGCGCGGGCGTGCTCGAGCAGGGAACCGTCGATCTCATGCGGGAGATCGGCGCCGGCGCCCGCCTCGACCGCGAAGGCCTCCGGCACGACGGTCTGTATCTGAACTTCCGTGGTGTCCGGCACCACATCGACATGGCGGCGCTCACCGGCGGGCGCGCGATCACCGTCTACGGGCAGAACGAGGTCGTGCGTGATCTGATCGATCTGCGCGTGGCGACGGGACGCCCGGTCGTCTTCAACGCCTCGGATGTCAGTGTGCGTGATGTCGAGACGTCACAACCGCTGATCCGGTACCGACACGATGGCCAGGATGTCGAAGTCGCCTGCGATTTCATCGCGGGATGCGATGGATTCCACGGCGTGTGCCGTCAGGCGATCCCGGCGTCGATTCTGCGGATCTACGAGCGCGTGTATCCGTTCGGGTGGCTCGGGATCCTCGCCCAGGCGGCGCCATCCTGCGACGAGCTCGTCTACAGCCTTCACGACAACGGCTTCGCGCTCTTCAGCATGCGCTCGCCGGCGGTGACGCGCCTCTACCTGCAGTGCGCGCCGGATGAAGACCTGGCCGCGTGGCCAGACGAGCGGATCTGGTCCGAGCTCAAGACACGGTTCACCTGCGCCGACGGCTGGACGCCGAACACCGGTCCGATCCTGCAGAAAGGCGTGACGCCCATGCGCAGCTTCGTGGCCGAGCCGATGCAACACGGTCGCCTCTATCTCGCCGGCGACGCCGCGCATATCGTGCCCCCAACCGGCGCCAAGGGCCTCAATCTCGCCGCCGCGGACGTCTGGCGGCTCTCAGGCGCACTGGCGGCCTTCTATGAGTCCGGATCGGATAGCGAGTTGCGGACGTATTCCGATCGCGGACTGCGTCGCGTCTGGCGGGCACAGCGATTTTCGTGGTGGATGACCTCGACGCTCCACCGGGCGGAGAGCGCGAATCCGTTCGATCAGCGCCGCCAATACGCCGAGCTCGACTATCTGATGAGCTCACGCGCGGCGATGACCAGTCTCGCGGAGAACTATGTGGGGACGGCGTTCGACTGAGGGTTCCGGGTTCCCGGTTCTGGGTGCCGGGGTTCTGGTTCCGGGTTCACGGTCCTCGGTGGAACTCGAGAACGTGGACTTCACTTGGACGCGGAACGTTGAGACAGGGAACGGACACTGAATTCGGAAGCGAGAGCCGAACCCAGAGCCGAGAACGCGGAACCGAACCCCAGAACCCAGAACCTGCAGGAGACACCATGCCTTTCACGGAGGAACCCATCGACGTCGGGCGTTTGATCGATGACGGCCGATGGACGGGTTACCAACGATGGCTCGTGGCGCTCGTGGCCATGA
>JBDTNQ010000092.1:0-17713 GCA_039933635.1 Acidobacteriota bacterium | reverse complement strand
CCGACGAGGTCATCCTGCCCGTACCGGTGCGCGTCGAACTGCTGACAGCCGCCCCGGCCCGAGAGCGCTCGGGGCTTCGTCGGGTGCTCACCGCTCTTCCGATTGCCTATCCCGATGACGAGACGTGGGCCTTGATCGACGGGTGGGTTGCGAAGGCCAGTGACGCCGGACAGCACTTCGGCGTAGGCGACCTGCTCATCGCGGCGATGGCTGCGGCCCACGGCGCAGCCGTCTGGTCGCTCGACGCGGACTTCGACCGCATGGCCCGGCTGAAGTTCGTGTCCATGTACGGACCTCAGGTACCGAGGCTGAGCCGGTGATGTCCAGACCGCCCGGCCGCGAGCTCGCGACGGAGCCCGGCTCGTCTTGCCCGTCCGGCGGCACCTTCGAATTCATCCCACGAACTTGTATCCAAGCCCGTGCACGGTAAGCAGGTACTGCGGCCTCTTGGGATTGGCTTCAATCTTCTGTCGCAGCCAGGCGACGTGCACATCCACGGTGCGCGTGGAGGGCATCGATTGATAGCCCCACACCTCGTTGAGCAGTTCGTCGCGCGTGAGCGTGGCGCCGCGGTGCTCGAGGAAGTACTTCAGCAGCAGGAACTCACGCGCGGACACATCCACCGTCGCACCGTCGCGGGTGACCTCCGCGCGTCGGATATCGACCACGATGTCGCCAAAGTGATGGCCGGCGATGGATTGTCCCGTGGGCGTTGCCGCGCGACGCAGTTGCACGTCCACTCGCGCGAGCAGTTCGATCATCTCGAACGGCTTCGTGAGGTAGTCGTCCGCGCCGAGTTTCAATCCCAGGACGCGGTCGAGGACCTGTCCCCTGGCGGTGAGCATGATGATGGGCGTCGATACGCCACGCTGGCGGATATCGCGGCACACATCGAAGCCGTTGCCGCCCGGCAACATGACGTCGAGCAGAATCACGTCCCATCGCTCGCGGGTGGCACGTTGGAGGCCACCCGGGCCGTCGGATGCGAAGGCCGCCTCGAAACCCTCGGCACGAAGACGATCTCCGAGCGTCAGGATGAGCCCCGGCTCGTCCTCGATGAGCAGCACACGTCGTTGATCGTTGGTCGTCATCACGTGTGCGTCGTCAGGTTCGGAGAGGAGAGGTCCGGCAGCACGGGCAAGCGCAACAGGAACGTCGCGCCGCCGCCCGGCGTCTCCTGCAACTCGACGCGGCCTCCGTGCTCCTCGGCGATACGCTTGACCAGGCCGAGGCCGAGACCGCTGCCCTGGATCTGTCGATCGAGCGCGCGACGACCCCGATAGAAGGCCTCGAAGAGGTGATCACGGTCGGCCGGGTCGACGCCGGGGCCATGGTCACTGATGACCAGTTCAATGACATCGACGGGCCGCGACTGGACGCGGGCGCCGGGTCGACGGTCGCGGATCACGTGACGGCTGTCCCCTGGGGCCAACCGGGCCGTCACGCCGATCCACTTGCCATCGGCTCCATGCTTCACCGCGTTCGTCAGGAGATTCTCGATCGCCCGCCGCAGCGACGCTTCGTCGCCAGGCAGGGACGGCAGGTTGGGCGCGATGCTCAGGTCGATCGTCATGCCCGCCCGCTGAATCATCGGTCCGTACGCTCCCACCGTTTCCCGCACCAGTTGGGAGACGTCAACATCGGTCCGTCGCAGCGCGGGTCGATTTGTCCGGATGTCGGCGTGTTCGAGCACATGTTCGATCATGTCCGTCAGGCGCCGGCCTTCCGACTCAATCAATTCCCCATACTGTCTGGCCCGCGCCGGATCGTGCACGATTCCCGACGACAGGTTCTCCGCCGCGGATCGAATGACCGCCACCGGCGTCCGAAGCTCGTGCGAGACGGTCGCGACGAACTCCATCTGCTGTGCGGCCAGCCGCTCAGACCGCTGCGCGTTGCCAACGACAAGCCCCATAGCCACGGCAAGCACCGACAGGATGCCGAAGCTCAAGTACAGATTGCGACGACGGGTGAGGGCCACGGCCTGATCGAGAGACCCGGCACCGTGCTGGACGAGCAGGTACCAGCTCTCCTGCGCCGTCTTCGCGCCGACGATCTCCTGCCGCTCTATGCGCACGTTGAAACGCGCGTCCTGTGTCGCCGCCGTTTTTGGATTGGTCCAGGCCAGAAACACGTTGCCCTGCGGCCGGGCTGCGTCCGCATGCGACACGAACAGCGCGGTCCTCACGTCGGCGCGCTCCGGCGGGATCAATTCGCCCTGTTCCAACCCGGAGGTGAAGACAGGTCCATTGTCCGCATCCAGTATTTCCAGCCGTAAGGCGAGTCCGCGTTCGTAGAGACGTTGGGGAAGCCGAGCCGGCCGAGTTGCACCCGTCGGCCGCTGAGCCGGAGGGCCGTCGCCGAAATGATGGGCCAGCATCGTGGGCAGCAATCTCCCGGCGATGACCTGCCGGCTCAGTCGCACGATGAGCACTCGATCGCTGGCCGGCATGCGCAGCAAGGCGTCTGTGGCCGCCGGCGAAAAGCCAAGCCAACGGCCGGGCGTGAAGGGAAGGACTTCCTTCCGTGGCAGCCAGATCAGCTCGGCCGGAATCCTGCCGTCAAACGCTTCGCCATCACGCGCCACCAGCCGCGTGAACGACTTCGAGTCGGGCCGATCGGTTTCGACCACCTTGACGGCCAGCCGATCCAACACCGGCGCGAGATCGGACGGTGCTGGACTGGGGCTCAGGACACGGCGGGATTCGTCGAACGTCAGAACGGTCTCGTGAGGACCGTCTGCGGCGACGACATAGAGCGCCTCGATCACGTCCGGGTACGACGTGCTCGGTCGCCACGCGGTCAGCTGCTTCGCGATGGCCACCGCAAGTTCGGGGTCGGGTTGATCGACGAGCGATGCGAACGCGGCGCGGAGTCGGCCCATCTCGTTGTCGAACTCGGCGGAGAAATCCTGCGATCGTCTCTCGAGCGAATGTCGCAGCTCTTGTCGTTCTGACTCGCCGACCTGTCCGAGCCATCGGTACTGCAGGACAGCCAGCGCCACGACCAGCACACCCAGTCCCACCGGTAGCAACAAACGCCACGCGAGATGACGACGCATGGCCGGAGTCTAGCAGCCGATTCCGCGCGAGACGCGCTTGGGAACGCAGGTTTTACGTTCTTAACAATCTCTTTGCCTGTCCTTAACCACCTTCGAGGCGAGGCCGCGCAGCATGAGTCCCGTGCGCCGCAGAACGGCGCGGGAGGATCTTCATGACACGGACTGGACGCCTGGCATTGGCGTTTGCATTCATCGGCGCGACGGCCGTTCCTGCCGCGCAAGCTCCCGACGCCGCCGGCGTTCTGGCCCCGACGCGCGAGGCTCTCGGCGGGTTGTCCCGCATTGCCGCCATGAGAACGCTCGTCGCCACCGGCCGGACCCGGAGTAGCGGGCCGAACGGTGCAATCGAAGATCATGACTTCGAGCTCTCCATCGCGCTGCCCGATCGCGTGATGAAACGGTCCGTGCTGATGGCGATGGGACCGACGAGCGTGTATCGCCTCTTCGGCTTCAACGGCGACACGCTCATCAACATCATCGATACGCCTCCGGCCCTGATGAGCGGGGGCGACGGCGGGAACGTGTTTCACATCGAGATCGCGGGGCCGGGCGCGAACGGTGCGGCCCGCACGCCAGAAGAGATCCAGGCCGCGAACAGCCGCCTGCTGGCGGAGGCCCGCCTCGAGTTCGCCCAGTTCACGCTGGGTATGTTCGCATCGTCGTTCGCCGGCGTGCCGCTGACGTTTGCGTCGGGCGGCCGGGCGGAATCACCAGACGGCATGGCCGACGTGATCGATGTCGCGGGACCGGACGAGCTGAAGGCGAGGCTGTTTGTCGACGCCACGAGCCATATGCCGCTGTTCCTGTCGTGGATGGCCAAGGAGCCGCTGGAGGTCCGCATCGACAACCGCGGCGATGGCCGTGGCGAGCAGGTGCAGGTGTTTCGCGGCGGTGGTTCCGGTCCAGTCTCCGGCCCGCCCATGAATCCCAGTGGGCCAGAGATGGCAGCCCGTATTCGCGAAGCCGAAGCCGCGCGCCGCATCGTCGAGTATCGCGTGTTCTACGGGGACTACAGGACCTACGACGGTGTGAAGTTGCCAACACGCCTCACCCGGACGGTCGACGGCAAGCCGCGCGACGAAATCGTCTTCGATCGCATCCGAGTGAACCCGCGCATCGACGCGAAGACGTTCTCGACCACGAAGTGAGCATCATGCGCGCCAGGCTGCAGGTCACGTTCGTCTGCGTCGCGGTTGTCATGTGGCCGGCGCCTTTCGCCTGGGCGCAGGTTCGGTCGGCTGCCGCTTCGCTCGCGATCGTCGTTACCGATCCGAGCGGTGCGTCTGTTGCGGGGGCCCGAATCGAGATCACCCGGACAGACGTTCAACCGTCGTCGCCAGCCTCCACGGTCAGCGGCGCAGACGGCATCGCGTCGTTCGATGCGCTCACGCCAGGCCGTTATGCGATTCGCGCGGAGTTTCCTGGTTTCGACGGCGTCAACCTGCGCGACTATCGCGTGCGACCTGGACCCAACAGGCGCACCGTGACGCTGCCACTCAAAAAGGTCGCCGAGGACGTGACTGTCGGCCGAGACAAGCAGTCGTCAGCACTCGATCCAGGCGGCAGCGCGTTCTCGACCATGCTCTCGCGTGAGCAGATCGATGCATTGCCCGACGACCCGGATGAGATGAAAGCGGTGCTGCAGGCCATGTCGCCGCCCGGCGCCACCTTCAGGATCGACGGCTTCACAGGCGGCAGATTGCCATCGAAGTCCCAGATCCGATCGATTCGTCTGCCGCGGATGGACAACTTTGCCGCACAGAGTCACGGGGGCATGAACGGCGCGATGTTCGTCGACATCAGCACGCAGCCCGGCAGCGATCCGGTCGGTGGATCGGTGAACACAGCTTTCCGTGATGACGTCCTGAATGCCGCCAACCCGTTTGTGCCGGCCAAGGGTGACGAGAGTGTGAGACGCGGAGGCATCTCGATTGGCGGCGCGGTGGTGCCCGGGAGGTCGTCGTTCAGCCTCGACGCCGCCGGGGGCCGGGAGCGGGACGCAGGTTCGCTGCTGGCGGCGCTGCCGGACGGCACTGACGCGACAGCGACGTCGCAGGTCACGCGTCACAGCGAGGGCGGAGGCCGCTTCGATCAAGCCATCGGCGCCAGTCACCTGCTGACGGCCAGCTTCCAGGTGACCAGGATGGAGCGAGGCAACCTCGGGGTTGGCGGATACAACCTTGCCGATCGCGCCTACGCGGCCCGATCGAACGAGCAGACGTTGCGGGTCACCGAGAACGGGCCGATAGGCCGGCGGTTGTTCATCGACTCGCGTCTCCAACTGCAGTGGTCGCGATCGTCCGTCCAATCGCTTCGCGAGACGCCCACCATTCGCGTGCTCGACGCATTCACGATGGGAGGGGCGCAGCAAGCCGGGGATCGCCGTTCCGTCGGGCTCGAGGCCGCCTCAGACGTCGACTACGTTCGCGGCTCGCACTCGTATCGTGCCGGCGCCGTTGTCGAATCCGGGCGCTATCGGACAACGGAGCAGTCCAACTATCTCGGCACGTTCACGTTCTCCAGCCTCGACGACTATCAGGCCGGACGCGCCTCGCTGTTCACGAAGCGCATCGGCGATCCGCTTGTGCGCTACACGAACACGCAGATCGGCGCGTACGTCCAGGACGATTACCGCATGCGCCGAATCCTGCTGCTGAGCGTCGGCGTACGCTACGAAGGGCAGTCGACAGCGCGCGACTGGTGGAATCTCGCGCCGCGCGCGACCCTGACGTGGGCGCCGTTCAAGAGCGGCAAGACGACCGTGCGCGGTGGGTGGGGCAAGTTCACCGATTGGCTCGATGCAGATGTCTACGAGCAGGCACAGACGCTCGACGGCGTGCGTCAGCAGGAGGTCGTCGTGGCAAGTCCTGCGTATCCGGATCCGGGCACTGCCGGGACGATCGCGCCGCCGACGCGGTACGAGCTCGATGCCGCGTTCGCGCTCCCTGAGACGTCCAGCTGGAACGTGGGGATGGATCAGTCGCTGGCCCCGCCCGCACGGCTCGGTGCGACCTACGCCGAGCGGATGTCGTCGAGCCTGCTGCGCGGTCGCAATGAGAATCCCGTTGGGCCGGATGGACGGCCGGATCCGGCTTTTCGCGACGTCATTCGCGCGGTCACAGACGCGAGCCAGCGCACCCGCATGTTGAACGCGAACCTGACGCTGACGTGGCCGCGCTGGCATCGGACGTTCGTCGGTGTGAACTACACACTGGCGTCGGTGCGGACCAACACCACCGGCGCGTTCGCGCTGCCGGCGTCTGGTGGCCTCCTGGCCGAGTGGGGGCCGATCCTGCCGCGGCATCGCTTCGGCGCCAACCTGACGACGAGGATTCGATCGAATCTCGCCGTCAACATCAGTGCCCGTGGCAGTTCCGGTATTCCATACACGATCACCTCCGGGCAGGATTCGAACGGTGATGGACAGTTCACGGATCGGCCGGAGGGCGTGGCGCGCAACTCAGCCAGGACTGCGAGTCAGTGGGACATCGCTGGTCGGCTGTCGTACGCGATCGGATTTGGCGGACCCGCCCGGCGCGGTGGTGGCGGCGGCGGCGACCGGATCATCTTGCGCGGCGGCGGTGGTGGAGGCCTGAACGGCGGTTTCGATGGCGGCGCCGAGGATCGACGCTGGCGGGTGGAACTCTACCTTGCCGCCCAGAACCTGACCAACCACCACAACTACACGGGCTATAGCGGCGTGGTGACGTCGCCGTTCTTCGGACAACCAACGAACGTGCTGAATCCGCGGAAGGTGGAGATGGGGGCGCGCTTCGGCTTCTGACACCTGCGAGGCGCGCGGGTTCGGTCGAGCGATTCCCACAATCGCCCAAATGTTTCGTTGGGCCCCATTACCGATTGGAAAGCAGATATAGGAAGATACGTCCACTTCAATGAGTGGATCTCAAGGCAAAACCATCGTGGTCACCGGCGCGGGTAGCGGCATTGGGCGTGCCGTTGCCGTACGCTTCGCGCTGGAAGGCTGGCAGGTCGCCCTGGTCGGCCGGACGGACGGCACGTTGCGTGAGACCGTGGCGTTGCTGGCGCCCGAGGCGCGTCCGAGGAGCGCGACGTTCGTCTGCGACGTGAGTCAGGCGCCGGACGTCGCGGCCATGGCGGCCGGTGTACTCGCGCGCTTTGGGACCGCGGCCGTGCTCGTGAACGCGGCTGGCATCAACGTGCCGCGACGCAGCCTCTGCGAGCTTTCACTCGAAGACTGGCATCGCGTCGTCGACACGAACCTCAACGGCGCGTATTACTGCATCCGCGCGTTTCTGCCGTCGATGCGTGAGCATCGGGACGGCACCATCGTGAACATCAACTCGGATGTGGGTAAACAGGCGCGCGATCTGGCCGGGCCGGCCTACGTGACGTCCAAGTTCGGGATGACGGGCCTGACGCAGCAGATCAACGCTGAGGAGCGCGCGAACGGCATCCGGGCCACGTCCATCTTTCCCCGGGACGTGAATACCCCGCTGCTCGACAAACGTCCGCAGCCGCCGCCGCCGGAACTGCGCGCCCGTATGCTGCAACCCGAGGATCTGGCGGCCTGTGTGTGGCTCGCCGCGACGCTTCCGTCCCACGCCATCGTGGACGAGATCGTCCTTTCCACGCGCTAGTTCTGGAGCCGATCGCGCTGCACGGGCAGCTCACACTCGCGTCAACCTCACGACACGTACGAAGCCCGCGTGAGGCCATCGATGTGCCGTCCGCCTGTTCGTCCTGCGCACGTAGCCGGAGAGGCGGCGCGTTGGACCCCGAGCCTACGAACGAGCAGTGTCGGGTTCGAGCGGGCGGAGCGTGGTCACGCTGCCTTCGATCACCCCGTCATCGAGCGCGATAAGCAGCTGTCGGTCTGAGACCGTCAACGCGAACGCCATCCGCCGCGCCAGCTTCGTCGCGATCGTCTTGATGAACGACGATTCGAAGCCGTAGAGCTCGAGCGCGTCGGCGCGATGCATCCGCGCGCCCGCCAGTTGACGCAGCCACTGTGTCGGGTCCTTGTGGCAGTAGACGACAACTCGTCGCGCGACCTTCCCGGCCTTATGCAGGCGGTCCCCTTCAGGTGTGCCGATGTCGATCCACGTCCTGATGACGCCGGTCAGGTCTCGGATGGCAATCGTCGGATCGTCCGGATCCGAGATGCCGCTCGAGAAGCCGATCCCTTCTCCGTATTCGAGGCAGTATGCGAGCACGCGGGCGACGAGGTATTCCTCGCTCTCCGATGGGTGGCGCGCCACGCGCAGCGCCAACGTTTCGTAGACGCCGCGATCCGAATCCGCGAGGTCGATGTCGAAGTTGTGAATCGTTGCTGTGAGGGCCACCGACGAGGACTGTAGTCCGGGTGATATCCTCCGCGCCATCACGACTTGCGGAGGTCTCATGCGCGCGTGGATGGCTCGTGTCATCGTGTTCGTGGCCGCAGTCGCCGGTGCCGCGACCGTCGGCGCGGGACAAGCGGCGCCCCAGCAGGCTCCGGCTCCGGCACCGGGCCGAAGCGCGAGCCTTCCGCCCGACGCCAACGGCAACCCGCGACGACTCGTCGGGCGCACGGGCCATGTCTCCAACTACGACGAGTCGAAGATCCCGCCGTACACGCTGCCCGATCCCCTCCTGCTGGCGAACGGCCGGAAGGTCACGACGCCGTCTGCGTGGGCCGGGCAGCGGCGCCCCGAGATCATCAAGCTCTACGAATCGTTCATCTTTGGTCGGGTGCCGGCGACCGCCCCAACGATCGCGTGGCGCGTCACCGACGTCGATCGACGGGCTCATGGCGGAACGGCGGTTGTGAAGCACGTGCTGGGTTCGGTAGGTACCCCGGCGCGCGGCGTGCGCATCCACGTGACCGTGACGACACCGGCATCCGCGTCCGGCCGAGTGCCTCTGATCCTCATCATGAACTTCGGAGGCGGCGCCGACCTCAATGCGGCGGCCCGCAGTCTGCCCGTCGGCGATCCGCCGGTGGCGGCGGACATTCTCGAGCGCGGGTGGGGATTTGCCACCGTGGGCTATCAGGACATCCAGCCCGACGTCGCGGACTCGCTCACTGAGGGGGTCATCGGGCTCGCCCTGAAGTCAGCCCGAACACAGCCGGCCTCGGACGAATGGGGTGCCATCTCCGCGTGGGCGTGGGGCGCCAGCCGCATCATCGACTACCTTCAAACCGATCCGGCCGTGGACGGTCGCCGGATCGCGCTGCAGGGATTTTCCCGTCTTGGGAAATCCATGCTGTGGGCGTCCGCGCTCGACACGCGCATCGTTGCCGTGTTTGCCGCGTGCGCCGGCGAGATGGGATCGGCCCTGTCGAAACGTGACTACGGTGAAACCGTCGACGACATGGCGCAGAACTTCCCGTGGTGGTTCTCAGGCACCTATCAGCAGTGGCCCGGGCGATGGGAGCAGATGCCGGTGGACGCGCACATGCTGATTGCGTTGAGCGCGCCGCGCCGCGTGTTTCTCACCGGCGGCACCGGCGATCAATGGGCGGACCCGAACGGCGAGTTCCTCGCCGCGCGTGCTGCGACGCCCGTCTATCAGTTGCTGGGCAAGAGCGGACTGCCGGCGGCCGACATGCCCCCACTCGATACGGCATCGATCGACGGAGACATTGGCTGGTACTACCACACCGGTCCGCACGCCGTCCCTGAAGCGGATTGGAGGGCGTTCCTGAACTTCCTCCTCAAGCGGTTCTAGAACCCCAGCACCTTCTTGACCGTGTCATTCGCCACCGGCCGCACGCCTGTCCGGTCGAGCCGCCACTTGTCCATGTACTGAAGGGGTTTCAGGAGCGTCACGCCGGCCGCGGCGAGCGCGCGTTCGAGTGGGGCATCGGCATATGGGCGCGGCACGCCGGCCTCGAAGGCGCCGTAGAGGCCATCCCAATGCACCGGCAGATACGCTTTGGGTTTCAGGACGGGAAGCAGTACGTTCGCGACGGCTGCGCCGCCGGTGCCAATCCAGAGATCGACGGACGTCACCTCGGCCGCGCGCATGGCGACCTTCAGGTTCTCGAGTGGCGCGCCGTAGTTCGTGCCGTCAATCACGATGGGGGTGTTGAGATCCACGAGGCTGGCGGAGTTCTGAAAGAACCAGCTGTAGCGTCCATCTGGTCCGTCGACCACGAAGAGGAACGCGCGATTGCCTCCGCCGTTGGGGAAGTCTTCGGCGACGCCCGCGCGCAACCCGCCGGTTGCCGGCTCGATGTGCGGCACGCCCGTCAACTCGACCGGGTTGTGCTGCTCCGGATTCACGGCCGGGTCCCCGCTGTGGTTCCATCTCACCACCCACATCGTCACACCCTCCGCGAGAGAGATGTGCTCGCCACCCACAACGGCAGTACAGCGTGATGCGGGAATGCCCTGAGCTTGCGCCTGGAGGCATGTGGTCTTCGACCCGATGATCGGCGCGTTGGTCAGGCGCGACCAGGTGGCGGTATCGAATGAGTGATCGAAGTGGCTGTGGCCTGTGAGGAGGAGATTGACCTTCGACGGTCCACCGAGCGCGGAGAGGACGCGTGCGACGGCGCGCTCATCCGGCTTATAGGGCGTGTGCGTCTGAGCGAGTCCGCCGCCGCCGCCGAAGAACTCCCGCTCGGGCACGCGGGTGATGTAGCCGTCGGTCAGGACTCCGCTCCCGCCGAAGTCGTAGTAGACGTTGGAAATGGACATCCAGGTGAGATCGACCGAGGTTGGCCCGGCGGCGGCGAGCGGCACGGCCAGCCCCAACACGCCGAGGGCCGCGCAGACCCACCCGAGCATGGACAACCCACACCGCTCGTTTGGACGCACCTTCACATAGGACTCTTTCGTCATTCGATTCCTCGGGGACGTGGAAGCGCACGATTCTGCAAAATATTTACGCCGACCGCAGAACTTTTTGACCTTCCGGGGTGTCTTTAGTATCGCAACGCCCTGTCAGCCAGGCGCGCTTCAATCTATCTCCAAAAACGGACGCCTGGTGTGACCAGGCGGTGAGTGTGTGGCCCGTCACTTCGGCGTTACGTCGTGAGTCGCGGGATCCGCTGTGCCTGAACGCACCTGGAACCAACCCCAGTGGCGCGAACGTCGTCAAACGTCCGGTCCGGGTTTCAGCAGAGGTTCTCATGGTGTCAGGTCTGGCGGGAAAGGTTTGTCGGGTGGGCGCCGTGTGGCTGGTGCTTGGGGCATTCGTGAACGGGGCCTTCGCGCAGGCCGCGCGAGAGGCCAAGGTGATCGTGTCGGTCGTCGATCCCACCGGCGGCCTGATCCCCGGCGCGACGGTCACGCTGGTCGGCCTGGAGTCCGCCACGAAGGCCTTCCCGAGTACTCCGGTCAGGACCAGTGACAAGGGCGTCGTCACGATTGAGCGTGTGACGCCTGGACGGTACAGCCTGCAGGCGGAGTTCTCGGGCTTCGCTCTGGGCCTCGTCCCCGATATGCGAATCACCGCGGGTGAGAACAAGCGGGTGATCATGTTGCCGTTCAAGAACCTGCAGGAGTCCGTCACCGTTGGCGGTGGGCAGGAGAGCGCTGCGTCGCGTACCACGCAGGCGTTCGGCATGGCGCTCACGAACGAGCAAGTCGACGCGTTGTCGGACGACAAGGACGAGTTGGCGCGTCAGATCGCCGAACTGGGCGGGCCGGACGCGATCATCCGCGTCGACAGCTTCGAAGGGCAGCAGTTGCCGCCCAAGTCGCAGATCAAATCGATTCATGTCACCCGTGACCAGTTCGCCGCCGAGACGGAGCAGCCAGGCTCGACGTTTGTCGACGTCATCACGGCGGCGGGCGTTGGTAAGTTTCGGGGCAACATCAACACCTCGTACCACAACGGCCGGTGGAATGGTCAGAATCCGTTCCTGACGGCTGGTACGAGAACCCCCGAACAGCAGCACAGCTACGGCGCCAACATCTCCGGCGCGCTCATCAAGGACCGCGCGGACTTTTCCCTCTCGGTGAACGCGCAAGGACAGAATGCGAATCCGATTCTCAACAGCAGCGGGATCTCGGGCTCGCCGTCGAAAGTCCTGAACGCAAAGCAAGGGTACGACTACGTCAACGTGAATGGGCTGTTCAACTACGCCCTCACGCGCGACCAGACGCTGCGGGTCGGGTACAGCCAGTATCGCTACACGGCCGATGGCGGCGTTGGCGGGTACGCGGGGCCAGAAATGGCTTCGTCGGATACGGAACACTACTACTCGTTCCGCGTCCAGGAAGCCGGACCGATTGGCCGGCGCATCTTCATCAACTCCCGGCTGAGCGTGAACTGGGACAACGACCAGTATGCGTCCGTGACGGACGCGATCAAGATTGTGGCGCCCACGCTGGTCACGGGCGGCGCCCAGCAGAAGGGCGGCATCCGCGCGCGCAACTTCAATTTCGCCTCGGACGTGGACTACGTTCGCGGCATTCACTCATGGCGTGCCGGAGTGATTGCGTACGGCGGATCGTACCGGACCGACCAGCGCTCGAACTATCTCGGCACTTACACGTTCGCGACCGACGATGATTATCTCGCCGGCCGGCCGAGCCAGTTCAGCATCGAACTCGGCAATCCCTCGTTTTCGTACTTCAATGCCCAGGGTGCGGCCTACATTCAGGATGACATCCGCGTCCGCAAGAGCCTGACACTCAGCCCCGGCGTGCGGTACAGCGCGCAGACGCGGATTCACGATCCCGGGGCATTGGAGCCGCGTTTCGGCCTGACCTGGGCGCCGTTCAAGGCGGGCAAGACGACGCTGCGCGCGAGTGCGGGGACGTTCCATGGATGGTTGTCGCCGTACGTGCTGGCGCAGGCCATCAGGCTCGACGGGTCTCATCAGCAGCAGTTGCTGATCAGCAACCCGAGCTATCCGACGCTGCCGGATCTCTCGAGCGGAACCGTGCGGCCGCCGACCAAGTATGAAATCGGCTCGTACCAGTTGCAGGCCAACGTCCGTTACAGCGGTGGCATCGATCAGGTGCTCTCACCGCGTCTGCGGATGAGCGTGCTCTACAACTACATTCACCAGAAGCAGATTCCTCGTGGTAGCGATCTCAATCCGCTCGTGAACGGCGTGCGTCCGGACCCTGCGTTCGGCAGCATCGTTGCGACGGTGACGGACGCCGAGGTCCGCCGACACGAGCTGTACACCACGTTCAATTTCAATCTCGCGCCCCAGGGGCAGGGGGGAACCGCGAAAGTGTTCGACTGGCGGCGGATCACCGCGGTCGGGTCGTATTCGTGGATTCGAGCGCGCCGGAACGCCGCGGATGCGTTCTCCGTGCCGCCGACCGGCACGCTCGATGCCGAGTGGGGTCCCGGTCCAGCCGACCAGCCCTATCGCATCAACGCGTCGATCAACAGCACGCAGATCCGAAGCGTCTCCATCAATCTCAACCTCTCGTTGAATGCCGGGCAGGTCTACTCGGAGACGACGGGGTTCGACGACAACGGCGACGGCTTCTTCAACGATCGACCGGTAAGCGTGGGGCTCAACAGCCTGAGACAGCCCGGTCGCGAGACTGCGACCTTGCGCGTGTCGTACACGTTGCCCCTGGGGACGACACCCGCGCCCAACGCGCCGTCGAGATTCAAGCCGAACGTCTTCCTCTCGGTGAACAACCTCACGAATCACACGAACTACACCGGCTACAGCGGTGTGCAGTCGAATCAGGCGACCTTCATGCAGCCGACCGCCGTCGCCGGCACCCGCAGCCTCAGTACAGGTCTGAGCATGAGTTTCTAGTGGGTGAAAACCTCTCAGTACAATGTGGACACGGTACAGAAGGTAAATAGTCGATGCCGCTCAGGAGTAGTATCTTCCGTTCCACAAGAATGAGGACGTTCACCTGGGGCGTTGCCGAACGTAAGGGCAGTAGGGGACACACAGCATGAGCGTGAGCGGACGGCATCGGATCGCAATGGGGGGCCTGCTTCTGGGGGCGATGGGGCTCGGGCTTGCCGCACAAGGCCCACCGCCACCGCCACCGCCGCCACCGGGTGGGGCCCCAGTGCAGAGTCAACCTGGCCCCGCACCTGGCGCACCTTCTGGTGCCACGCCAGCCGGTCGACCGGCTGGGCCACCCGCGGCGCCCGCGCTGGCGCCGCTCAAGCCCGACGCCGTCACGCGCGCGAACGAGATCCTCAAAGCCACGCGACAGGCGCTCGGTGGCGAGAAGCTGGCCGGGATCAAGACGCTGGTGGCGTCGGGCCGCACGAAGCGCGTGCGCGGGAACAACCTCGTGCCCATCGAGTTCGAGATCGATTTGGAACTCCCGGACAAATACCTTCGCAAGGACGAGTCTCCCGCGGAGGAGACCGACCCAACCTCCACGGGTTTCAACGGCGAGGACTTGATCCAACTGCCGGTCCCGGCGGCTCCGACGATGCCCGCGAGACCCGGCGGGCCTCCACCCCCAGGCCCGGCTCAAATCGAAGCCCAGCGCAAGGCGCGCGTCGTCACGCTCAAACAGGACTTCGTCCGGTTCGCGCTCGGGATCTTTGCCGACTCCTTCACGACCTATCCGCTGACGTTTGGCTTTGCCGCACAGGCTGAGGCCCCCCAGGGCAAAGCCGACGTGCTGGATGTGCGCGGGCCCGGCAACTTCGCGATGCGCTTCTTCATCAACAGCCAGACCCGTCAGCCGATTATGGTGAGCTGGACGCAGCCGCCAACCAACGTCATCGTGCTGGCGCCCGGGCAGGCGCAGCCGGCCACGATTGCGCCGGGCGCGGTCGTGGTCACTGGTCCAGCCGCGCCGGCCGCGACCGCGACGCAGGCCGAGAAGGACGCGTACACCAAAGACGTGCAGGCCGTACGTCAGAAGGCACAGGCGACGCTCGTCGAGAACCGCATCTACTACGCCGATTATCGCGACGTCGACGGCGTGCAGTTCCCGTTCAGGTTGCGTCGCGCGATTGGAACGGACACCACTGAAGAAACCACCTTCGATCGCTTCCGGATCAACACCAAGATCGCTCCCCAGAAGTTCGTTCCCGTTAAGTAGACAGGAGCCCGTCATGCGTCAGTGGTGGATTCGTGCGCTCGCGATCGCGAGTGTGATGGTGGTGTGTGCGTCCGCGACGCCTGCCTTCGCGCAGGGCAATCGCGGACGTCTCATCGTGACGGTGACCGACATGACCGGCGCCGTGCTTCCGAACGCGACCGTCGTGGTGGCGGGCCTGGAGCAAGTCACGCGGGCGGCTGTAGTCGCACCGGTCCAGGCCGACACCAACGGGATCGCGACGCTCGCCAATCTGGCCCCGGGCCGCTATTCGCTCGAGGCGTCGTTCCCGTCGTTCGACAAGGCCCTCATCAAGGAAGTGCGGGTTCGTGCCGGTGACAACCGGCAGACGCTCGTGCTGAAACTCAGCGGATTTTCCGATTCGGTCAGCGTTGGACGGGATCGGCAGGAGTCGGCGTCGGATCGGTCGCAGACCTTTGGGACCGCGCTCACGCGCGAGCAGATCGAGGCCCTGCCGGATGACGAAACCGAGATGGCCAATCAGCTACGTGCCCTCGGCGGGCCCGACGCCATCATAAAGGTGGACAGCTTCGAAGGCGCGCAGCTCCCGCCAAAGTCGCAGATCAAGTCGATCCGCATAACACGCGACCAGTTCGCGGCCGAGAATCACTACGCTGGCGGTATCTCGATCGATATTGTCACCCAGCCCGGTATCGGTCCGCTACGCACGAATATCCGGTCGAGTTTCTACGACAGTGCCCTCGATGGCCGAAACGATCTCATCAGCCAACGGACGCCGACCAAGAATCGTAACTACGGCGGCGGCATCACCGGCACGTTGATCCCGAACAAGAGCTCCTTCTCGCTGAACCTGAACGGCCAGAATCAGTTTCAGATTCCGGTCGCTTACGGCTACCGTCCTGAAGACGGCACACCCGTGACGGGCAACATGGGCCTGCGGCAGCCGACCAATTCCTGGGGGTACTCGGGATCGCTCGACTACGCGCTGACGAAGGATCAGACGCTCAGGGCCGGATTCTCGCGAAACACATCGCGACGCGACAACCTGGGTCTTGGCGGCATCAACTACGATCTGCAGAGCGCCTACCAGCAGAAGAACGCGAACACCTCGTTCCGCATTCAGGAATCGGGGCCTTTGGGACGACGATTCTTCACGAGCACCCGCTTTTCGATCGGTGTGAGCCGGAGCGAGTCGTTCTCAGCCGTCGAGCTGCCGACGATTAACGTGCTCTCGTTGAGTTCCATCGGAGGCGCACAGCAGGCAGGCGGCTCCAGAAATCAGTCGATTCTGCTCGCGCAGGATCTCGACTACATCCGGGGCCGCCACTCGGTGCGCATGGGCCTCCAAGTCGAAGGTCAGGGCTATCGGACCGATCAGCGATCCAACTATCTCGGAACCTACACGTTCGTCGGCCTCGATGAGTACAAGGCCGGCGCGCCGCGGAGCTATACCAAGCGCATCGGCGATCCCACCATCAGCTACTGGAATGTTCAGACCGGCTTGTACCTGCAGGACGACATCAAGCTGCGCAAGAACCTCACGATGACTCCTGGTATCCGGTACGAGCTGCAGACGCACGTCGGCGACAAGTCGAACGTCGGTCCGCGATTTGGCCTCACGTGGGCGCCATTCAAAAACGGCCAGACAACCCTTCGAGGTAGTGCCGGCGTGTTCTATGACTGGTTGGGTACTGGCACCTACGAGCAGACACTGCGCCTCGACGGTTTCCATCAGCAGGAAATCAACATCATCAATCCGAGCTATCCGGACCCCGGCGCCGATGTGTCCAGCGGGGTCGTGGCGACCAATCGATATCTTCTGGGCGGGAATGTCCGCATGGCGAGGACCACGCGGTACAGCGCCGGTATCAACCAGACTCTGTGGAAAAAGCTCAGTCTGGGATTGACCTACTCCGACAGCCGCGGAACGGGGCTACTGGTCGGCCAGAACCTCAATGCGCCGTTGGACGGTGCCCGGCCCGATCCGCAGTTCGCCAATATCATCGCGACCGTTTCAGACGGACGTTCGCGCCAGAAGACCGCATCGTTCAACTCCAGCCTAAATCTGTCGCGGACGGCGAGCGGGCCTCCATCTGGGCCAGGCCGGTTGTTCGATTGGCGACGCGGCCTGTATGTGTCGGCCTACCATTCGTACAACCGCGCCGAGAACGACACGGATGGCGCGTTTGCGCCGCCGGCATCCGGTGACCTTGCGCTCGAGTGGGGCCCGGGACCGTTCGATGTGCGCAACCGCACGCAGGTGTACATCAGTACGAGCGCGCTCAGAAATCTCAACGGCCAGTTCGGGATTTCGATGTCGAGCGCCCCCGCGCTGAACGTCCAGAGCGGAACGGACACGAACGGCGATCTGATCTTCAACGATCGCCCGGCCGGATTCGGCCGGAACAGCGCCCGGACCACCGGACAGTGGAGCGCCGATGGCTACATCAGCTACTCCTTCGGTCTCGGCCGGCAACGGATGGTGCAGTCTCAGGGCGTGATGATCACCCAGGTCAACGGCGTGCTCTCGGCGAGCGCAGCGGCCGCGCAGAATGCACCGCGCTATCGCATCAACATCAGTTGCGACATTCGCAACCTGACCAACCACGCGAATCTCACCGGTTACGTGGGCTTGATCAATTCGCCGCTGTACCTGCACCCGACGAGCGTCCAGGGCGTTCGCCGGATCACGTTCAACATGGGG
>JBDTNQ010000091.1:0-17851 GCA_039933635.1 Acidobacteriota bacterium | reverse complement strand
CGCATGAGTGACACAGCAGCGACGACGCGAGGAAGACGGTCAGGCGGAACGGCCACGCTCGAGGGCGCGCCGAAACATCGATACGACACCGTTGCCTGGGTCACGGCCTGCTTCATGATCCTCTTCCACGTCGGCGCGGTCCTGGCCCTGCTGAACTTCACGTGGTCGGGCCTGGCCGTCCTGGCCGTCACGTATTACATCTCGCTCGTGTTCGGCATCGGCATGTCGTATCACCGGCTGCTGACACATCGTTCGTATAAGACACCGAAGATTGTCGAGTACGCGCTGACGGTGTGCGCCACGCTGGCGCTCGAAGGCGGCCCCCTGTTCTGGGTGGCCACGCATCGTCGGCACCACCAGCATTCGGATGCGGACCTCGATCCGCACACGCCGCGTCACGGCGGACTCTGGGCCCATGTGGGCTGGATTCTGTTCGGTCATCACGAGCATCACGACGTGACGATCACCGCGCGCTACGCGCCGGACCTCGCGCGCGATCCGTTCCACGTGTGGATCAGCCGATACCACTGGGTGCCCCTGACGGTGCTGGGGCTCGGGCTGCTGGTCGCGGGCGGCTGGAACTGGGTGCTGTGGGGCGTGTTCCTGCGGACCACGATTGGCCTGCACGCGACGTGGCTCGTCAACTCTGCGACCCACTTGTGGGGATCGCGGCGATTCGAGACGCGCGACGACTCGAAGAACAGCTGGTGGGTGGCGCTCCTGACCTTCGGCGAGGGCTGGCACAACAACCACCACGCGCATCCCACATCGGCGGCACATGGGCTGGCGTGGTACGAGATCGACGTGAACTACCTCAACATCCGGCTATTCGAGCTTCTCGGGCTGGCCTGGAGCGTTCAACGCGTGTCACACCACGAGTCGCTCGAAAAGGCGGCGTAGTCTTGTCGGTGGCCCCGGAGCGCCGGGAGTATTCTTGATCCGATGAGCGCGGCTCCCGGGCGTCGAGGCGCGAATGCCTTCTTCGTGACCTTTGGCGTGGGTCTGGCGGTTCTGGCCGCTGCGCTGAACATCGGCTGGGTCGTGCTCACCTGGAGCGAGGTGGTGCCGCTCCTGCTGGGCGTCACGCTCTTTGCCGCCATCATCACGGGGCTCATCCTCAACACCATGTTCCTGGTCCGCGAAGTCCGCCGCAACGAACAGCACGACGCGTTCGTCAATGCCGTGACGCACGAGTTGAAGACGCCGCTGACGTCCATCCGGCTGCACCTCGAGACCCTGCTGGCCCGCAGCGAGCAGCTCGACGAAGCGAAGCGGCGCGAGTTCTACGATGTGATGCTCGAAGACAGCGCGCGACTCCAGCACACGATCGATCAGGTACTCCGGACGGGACAGATCGCGCGCGCGCCGCTCCACAAGGCACGGCTCGATCTGCGCGCGCTGGTCGCGCAGAGCGTGGCGCTCATCCGGACGCGGCTCCACTTGCCTGTCGAGGTGATGCGGCTGAGCCCGGCCGCCCCCGGAGAGGAAGCCGTCGACGTCCTCGCCGACGAGGTGGAACTGGCCAGCGCCGTCATGAACCTGCTCGACAACGCGGTGAAGTACTCGGGCGATCACGTGGATGTGGACGTGACCGTGACCCGCGAGGGAGCCCGGGCGCGCGTGGCCGTGGCCGATCGCGGCGCGGGGCTGTCGCCATCCGAGGTCAAGCGCGTGTTCAGGCGCTTCTATCGCGTGCCTGGACCGTCGACACGCGGCGTCAAGGGCACCGGGCTCGGTCTGTACATCGTGCAGACGGCCGCACGGCGGCTCGGCGGACGCGCCTACGTCACGAGTGCCGGACCCGGGCGCGGCTCCACGTTCTACCTCGAGATGCCCGTCGCGCGGCCGTCCGGCGTCTGATCACGATGTCCTCTCTGCTCGTCGTCGAGGATGAACCGCACATCGCGTCGGGACTCCGCTTCAATCTCGAAACCGAGGGCCACACGGTTCGCATTGTCGACTCGGGCGAAGCCGCGATCGAGGCGATGGCCGAGGTGTCGGCGCCGATCGATTGCATTGTGCTCGACGTCATGCTGCCGGGCATCGACGGGTTCGCAGTCGCGTCACGGCTGCGGACGAGCGGCTGCGCCACGCCGATTCTCATGCTCACGGCCCGGGGCCGCGCGGAAGATGTCCTCCGCGGCTTCGAGGCCGGCGCGGATGACTACCTGCCGAAGCCGTTCGATCTGGCGATCCTCGTCGCGCGCGTGAACGCGCTCGTCAGGCGCCACACGTGGCAACGTCAGGTCGATCAGTTCACATTCGCCGGTCGGGTCGTCGATTTCGATGCGCAGGAACTGCGCGTCGGCGACCGGACGGTCCATCTCACGCTGATGGAGATCAACCTGCTGCGGTACCTCGTCGAGCGCGAGGGCCAGATCGTGTCGCGGAAGAGCATTCTCGAGGACGTCTGGAACTTGCGCGAGGATACCGACACGCGCGCCATCGATCACTTCATCGCGCGCCTGCGGAAATACATCGAAGACGAGCCGTCACGTCCGCGTCACGTGCTGACCGCGCGCGGCGTCGGGTACCGCTTCGTGGCGGCGCCGCTGGGACGCGGGGGACCGGAATGACGTGCCCGCCTGTCTCGTAGGCCCAAAGGTAACGTCCAGAACTCCAGTGGCGACGAGACGAATCAGGGCCATTGCGGGCAAGGTTCTATCACGAATAACAGGCTTGAAATCTTCGCACATGTGGGACTCCCACCGATAAACCGGGTTTCTTCAGTCTCCCGGTTTCCTAGGACACCCGGTTTCAAGGGGCGTGTAATCTTTCACCGTGACCGGTCGGCACGTGGCGCGCATCGATTTGCTGGGCGGTTTCCGTGTCGCCCGGGATGGGGATGCATCTGCGCGGCTTCCGACCGCTCGACAGCAGGAGTTACTCGCCTTCCTCATCCTCCACGGACGCCTGGCCCCAGTTCCGCGTCAGCGCGTGGCGGCTGCGCTGTGGCCTGAATCAAGCGACGCCCAGGCGCTGACGAACCTTCGCCGCGAGCTTCACCACCTGCGCGAGGGGTGGCCGGAACTGGATGCCCGCGTGTCCGCCGAATCCCGCACGCTGGCGTGGGACACAAAAGGCGGGGAGGTCGATGTCGTGGCCTTCGAAGCCGCCGCCGATCGCGGCCTTGCCGAAGACCGCGCAGCCCTGACCGATGCGGCACGGATCTACCGGGGCGACGTGCTGCCCGACTGCACGGGCGAGTGGATCGACGCGGATCGCGAACGTCTCCGGCAGCGCGCGCGCAAGGTGCTGGCGCGCCTGGTGGATCTCCTCGAGCGCGACCACGCGTTTGGCGACGCGATCGAGCACGCCCAGCACCTCTGCCGCCTGGATCCGCTCGACGAGCGGACCTGGTGTGCGCTCATGCGGTGTCATGCGCGTCGCGGGGATCGAGCGACCGCGCTGCACCTCTATCAACAGTGCGCGGCGCTCTTGAAGAAGGATCTGGGGATCGCGCCAAGCGCGGCGACCCGCATGACCTATCGCGAGATCCTGGATTTGGACGCCGCCACGCCGGCCTCGGTCCCGACCTCCCCTCGCGCCACCATGTACCCGCTCGTCGGCCGTCATGGCGAATGGCGCACGTTGCTCACTGCGTGGCATGACGCCAACGCGGGACACTCGCGACTGGTCCTGATCCGCGGGGAGGCCGGGATCGGCAAGTCGAGACTCGCCGAGGAATTGGCCGATTGGTGCGGCCTGCAACACATCAACGTGGTGGCCTCACGCTGCTATCCGGGCGAGGGCCGCCTGGCGTACGCACCGATTGCCGCGTGGCTGAGCACGGGCGTCCTGCAACCCGCGTTGATGAAGCTCGATCCGTCGTGCCTGAGCGACGTCGCGCGTTTGCGTCCCGAGCTGATCGCCGCGCGTCCGGACGTGCCGGCGCCGGCCCCCCAGCTCGAAAGCTGGCAGCGGTTGCGCTTCTTCGAGTCGCTCGCCCAGGCTTTGCGATCCGCGGCGCCGCTCGTCCTGATCCTCGACGACCTGCAGTGGGCCGACGCCGACACCATCGAGTGGCTGCAATATTTCCTGCGATCGGGCGCCGGTTCACGTTGCCTCGTGGTCGGCACCGCACGCGCCGAGGAGGAGCAGGACAATCGCCCGCTCGGCCGCATGCTGACGCATCGGGAGCGCGACGATGGGCTGACGGTGATTGCCTTGGGCCGCCTCGATCAGGCAGCGACAGCGGAACTGGCCGGAGCCGTCGTTGAACATCCGTTGGACGAAGCCGCGTTGGTGCGGACGTTCGACGAAACCGAAGGCCATCCGCTGTTCATCGTCGAACGCGGGCGAATGGAACTCAGCGGCGGATCGGGCACGAGCGACAACCGAGCCCTGCCACGCGTTCAGGCGGTCGTGGCGGCGCGGCTCGCGCTGTTGTCGGACGAGGCACGCGCCGCCGCCGAAGTCGCGGCGGCCGTCGGGCGTGATTTCCGTTTCGACATCCTCGCCCACGCCAGCGATCTCGAAGAGGACGCGCTCATCCGCGCGCTCGACGAACTCTGGCGCCGTCACATCGTCCGCGCGCAGGCCGATCAGCGGTGGGATTTCAGTCACGATCGCATCCGCGAGGTGGCCTACGGCGGCATCGGCCCGGCACGCGCGCGACTCATTCACCGCCGCATCGCGCAGGGCATGGAGTTACTGTGTGGCGCGGACCTGGACGACGTCAGCGCGTCCATCGCCATGCATCTGGCGCGCGGCGGTCAGCCCGCGCGCGCGGTTCCGTTTCTCGAACGCGCCGCGGCCGTAGCCGTGCGCGTGTCGGCGAACGAAGAGGCCATCAGGTGCCTGACCGACGCGCTCTCGCTGCTCGAATTGCTGCCGGCGGACCGCGATCGCAATGTGCGTGAGCTGGCGCTGCGGTCCAGCCTGACGGCGGCATTGAATCCCGCGCGCGGCTATGCGGCCGTGGAAATCGAGACGAACCTCGATCGTGTGTTCGCGCTGCACGCTGACGATCGTGGCGACGTGCCCGTGCGCTGGCTCTGGGTGGCGTTCACCCACCGCTTCATGCTCGGCGATGTGAAGGGCACGCGAGAGGCGGCCGAGCAGGCGCTCACGCGCAGTGCCTCGGATCCGTCGTGCCGTTGCGAGGCGCACCACGCGATGGGAGGTTTACTGTCGAGCGCGGCTGAACTCGAGCGCTCCCGCGATCACTTCGAGGCGGCACTGGCCGCGTACGACGAGCGGCATCCACAACGGTCGGCACTGGGGTCGGATCTCGGTGTGTTCGTCCACGCCTGGTATTCCCACACGCTGTGGCTGCTTGGCGAGGACGTCGAGGCGCTGTCGCATTCCGACCAGGCCATTGCCCTGGCGCGTCGCCTCGAGCATGTGTACAGCCAGACGCTGGCGCTGGCCTATGCCGGGCTGCTGCACCAACTGCGCGGCGACAGCGCTCGGATGCTCGAGTGCGCCGAGCAGGTCGTGGCGCTGTGCGGGCGCTACGACTTCGTCTACTACGGTGACTGGGCGGATGTCCTCATCGGCTGGGCGCGCGGGGTGGAGCGGCCCGTCGAAGGCATCGCGATCATTGAAGCCGCTCTCGAGCGCCTCGATGCGCGACGGGCCCAGGCCCGGAGGCCGTACTACATGTCGCTGCTCGCGGAGACCTGCCGGCGGGCTGGCCACGTCGATCGCAGCGCGTCCATCCTCGACGCGGCCATCGCGATGGCCGTCACGCGGGCAGACAGCTGGTGGCTGCCCGCCTTGTACCAGCAGAAGAGTGAACTGGAGCCCGAACCGGGCCGCGCCCGCACACGTCAGATGGCGTTGGACCTGGCGCGTGCGCAGAAGAGCCGCGGACTGGAGCGCCGGATCCTCGAATCGGCCCGAACGCTTTCGCGAACGCTTTGAGAACGGGCCGCTTCATAGGCTCTCCCCCTGAGGAGAATGCTTATGACACTGACACGTCGTTCTGCCGTCTATCTTTCGTCCGCGGTCCTGGGTCTGACAGCGGCGGTTGCCGTGGCGGCCCAATCCGCGTATCCCGTCGTGCCGGCGGACAAGGTGCAGTTCGCACCCGCGCCGCCATTCCTGCCTGCCGGGGCACAACTCAGCGTCCTCGAGGGTAATCCGTCGGCCAAGGGGCCCGTGACGCTCCGTCTCAAGCTGCCCGCCAACTACGTGATCCCGCCCCACTGGCACAGCATGGACGAGCGCGTGACGGTGCTCTCAGGGGCGTTCAATATCGGCATGGGTGACAAGCTCGACAGGCTGGGCAGCACCAGGCTCGAGCCGGGCGGGTTCGTGTCGCTCAAGTCCAACATGCATCACTTTGGCTGGGTCGCGACGCCGACCGTGGTGCAGATCAGCCTCGAGGGGCCGTTCGACATCTTCTACGTCAACGCGTCCGAGGATCCCCAGAAGGCGATGAAGCACTGAGCGTGCATTTCATGCTGGATGGAGTCCCGGGCGCTATATTCCCGGGAGCCCCCAGGCCAGGAGGCCTGGGGCTCCGTTCGGGGCGGACGCCTTGAAGCGTCATTGAACGGCCTGCTGGAATCGGCAGGCGCCCTTCGACGTTCCAACTTTCTCAGGGAGCCGTGCATGGCAGTCATTCAACTTGATCAGTTGCGCTCGAGGTTCCGTGGCTCCATCGTGCAGCCGGGAGACGCCGAGTATGAGTCGGCCCGCAAGGTCTACAACGCGATGATCGACAAGCGCCCGACGCTGATCGTGCGCTGCGTCGACGAGGCGGATGTGATCGCGGCGGTGAACTTCGCCCGCGAGCACCAGATGCTCACGGCCATTCGCGGCGGCGGCCACAACGGTGGCGGGCTGGGCACGTGCGACGATGGCCTCGTCATCGACGTGTCGCGCATGAAGGGTATTCGCGTGGATCCCGCGGCCCGGACCGTGCGCGTGCAGGCTGGGTGCACGGGCGGCGACATGGACCATGCCACCCACGCGTTCGGGTTGGCTACGCCAGGCGGAACCGTGTCGAGCACGGGCGTGGCGGGGCTGACGCTCGGCGGCGGCATCGGCCATCTGACGCGGCCGTACGGCTTGGCGATCGACAACCTGCTCGAGGTTGACATCGTGTTGGCCGACGGCCAACTCGTGACGGCCAGCGAACAGTCACATCAGGATCTGTTCTGGGCGGTGCGCGGCGGCGGCGGCAACTTCGGCGTCGTGACGTCGTTTCTATTCCGGCTGCACCCGGTCGCGATGGTGAACGCCGGTCCGACGTTCTGGCCGATTGAGCAGACGCCGGAGGTCATGCAGGCCTACCAGACATTCATCCTCAATGCGCCCGAGGACGTGAGTGGCTTCCTCGCGTTCCTGACCGTGCCACCCGTGCCGCTGTTCCCGCCGGAACTGCACGGCAGGAAGGTGTGCGCGATCGTCTGGTGTTCGACGGCGTCTGCCGAGAAGACCGAACAGGTGACGAGGCCGATGCGGACGGTGGGGAAACCGCTGCTGGATGCCGTCGGACCCATGCCTTTCCCCGCGCTGCAGAGCCTCTTCGATCCGCTCCTGCCGCCGGGACTGCAGTGGTACTGGCGCGCGGACTTTGTCGAGGGATTCAGTCCCGAGGCCATTGGGAAGCACCTCGAGCACGCGACGAAGGCCCCGGCCGGGCTATCGCAGGTCCACATCTATCCGATCGACGGCGCCGCGCATCGTCCCGGCAACGGGGACACGGCGTTCAGCTACCGCGATGCGAACTTCGCAGTCGTGATCGTCGGCGTGGATCCCGACCCTGCCAACAAGAACGCCGTGGCGCAGTGGTGCAAGGACTACTTCGATGCGGTGCATCCGTACGGCGCAGGCGGCGCGTACGTGAACTTCATGATGGACGAAGGGCAGGAACGCGTGAAGGCGGCCTTTCGTGACAACTACACGCGGCTCGCCTCGGTGAAGAAGGCCTACGACCCGGCGAACCTCTTTCGCGTCAATCAGAACATCCGGCCGGCATAGCTGGCGGATCTCAGAGGCCGCGCTCCCGATAGAACGCAATGAGGTCCATGCTCTTCGGGGGCGCGGCGCCGATTTGTCTCAACAACGTGGTCAGTTGACCGCGGTGATAGCTGCCGTGATTCACCAGGTGCTGCAGCGTGTGCCAGAACACCGAGCGCAGCGGCTGGCCGCTGAACGCGTGGTAGTCGAATACCCTCGCCCGCGCGTCCGCGTCCAGGCCCCCGACGTGCGCCCGAACCTCACGCTCGAGATCCAGCCAGGCCGCGCGCACGGACGGGACGTCCGGATATTCGGCCGCGGCCCGTTGTGCCGATGGCGACTGGCCACGCCAGCGCGAGTACCACACCCACTCGGATGAGTAGAGGGGCACGACCGTATCGCGAATCGACGGAAAGCTGTTGCCGCGATCGGCTACATAGTCAGCCGGTGTCAACGGCGCGACGGCGTCAATCAACCGGTCGCGCGCCCAGTAGTGATAGTCGAGCAACAAATCCAGGTCGATCATGCGCACCACCGCCGCGTGGGCTGCTGGCGGGACGATATGACGAGTGACCGGCTCGGGGCAAGACGCGTACGATTGAAACCGGGAGTCGTAAGACTTCCGGAGTTCAAGTAGCATGCACACGCCTGATGGGCTGGCGGCGGATGTGACGCGGTTGGGCGTCACCCCGGGCGATCTGCTGATCGTCCATGCCTCGCTACGCGCGATTGGTCCGGTCGAGGGCGGTGCGAAGGGCGTGATCCGAGCGCTTGACGCGGCCGTCGGTCCGGGCGGCACCCTCCTGATGAACATCAGCGCGCGCGACGACATGTCGTGGGTCAACGAGCGGCCGGAGGCGGACCGCGACGCGCTGCTCCAAGGCACCACCCCGTTCGACTGTCTCGTCGCTCCTGCTGATCCAGAGGTCGGCGTCCTGGCTGAGGTCTTTCGCCAAACGCCCGGCACCGTCGTGTCCAATCATCCTGAAGGGCGATTCGCCAGTCGAGGTCGGCTGGCGGGTCACCTCATGGCGGAGGTGCCGTGGGACGACTACTACGGTCCCAAGTCACCGCTCCATGTTCTGACTGAAAACGGCGGCAAGGTGTTGCGCCTGGGCGCCGACCTCGGCACAGTCACGCTGTTGCACTACGCGGAGTACCTCGCGTCCGTGCCGCACAAACGCCGCGTCCGCCGGCATCGGCTCGTCGCCAGCGCTCGCGGCCCGATCGTTCGCGTCATCGAATGCCTCGACGATCAACACGGCATTGTCGACTATCCCGCCGGCGACTACTTTGCGGCGATCTTGTCCGCCTACCTGGACGAGGGACGGGCACGCGCGGGCGGGGTTGGTAGTACAACCGCCGAGCTTATCGACGCGGCGGATCTCGTCGAGTTTGCGACGGCATGGATGGAAAGGATGTTCTAGCGGGTCGATGGCGGCGACGCGTCGCAAGCCGCCAGTGTAGGATCCCTGTCGGGTGCCCGCGACGCGTTTTCGCTTCGGTCCGTTTCTCGTCTCGCCGGCACACCGGACGATGCGCCGCCTGGAGGTGGAGGTGCCGCTGATTCCGCGGTACTTCGATTTGCTGGTCCTCCTCGTGGCGCAGCGACACCGCGTCGTCACCCGCCAGGAAATCTTCGACCGCGTCTGGGGTGATGTCGTCGTCTCCGACGGCGCCCTCAGTCAGGCCGTGCGATCCGTGCGTCGGTGCCTGGGCGACGATCCGAAGGATCCCCAGTTCATCCGCACCGTCTCGCGGCACGGATATCAGTTCGTCGCGATCGATGTGCTCGAGGAATCCGACGACGGTCCCCTCGTGGTCGTGCCACTCGCCGCGGTCGTCCTCGAGGCCGAGCCCATCATCGTGCCCGACGCGGACACGATGGCGCCGTTGCTCGACAAACTCTTGAGACGTCCGCCATTCGAGACCGCCGCGGACGATGAACGCCACGATGCGGCCGAGCAGTTGCACGCGCTGGGCACGGCTGCGGCGCTTGAACGGCTCGACTCGGTGCCTGGCCATGCTGAGGCACGCGCCATTCTGAGAGACGCGCGTTGGGATGTCCCAGGCGCCGGTCCCGTCCCGCTGATCGGGTCACCGGCGCCGTGGAAATCGTCGATCTCGCTCGTCGCGCTGCGCTTCCGGCGTGCGGCGCGCTACATCTCCAATCGATGGGGCTCAGCCGCCCTCGGGGGAGGCGCGGCCGGCATCACGGCCGGCATCATCGGTGGCATCGCGCTGTGGCTCGCGCCGGGATCGCAGGCGGATCGCAGCACAGTGGTCGCGCTTGCCGCCGTCGGTGCCGTCGCGGGGGTGGTCGGCGCTGGCGGCGTCGGTGCGGGCCTCGCGACCGCCGAGGCTCTGGCGCGATCGCGCCGTACCGCGGCATTGACCGCGTGCGGGGCGCTGGGCGGGGCGCTGGCGGGAGGCGTCGCGCACTTCGTCGTGCGCGCGGCGATCATGGGCGTGTTCGGACAGCATCCCCCGTCGATTGGCGGATGGATCGAAGGATTGGTCCTCGGCGGCGCGGCGGGATTCGGCTACGCGATCTCGACGTCACTTTCGCCTGGGGGCGGACTCGCGGGGCCCCGCCGCGGCGCGCGCGCCTGGACGTCACTCGCCACCGGTCTGGCGTGCGCTCTCGCCGGCCTCGTCCTCACGCTCGCGGGTCGTCATCTGGTTGGGGCAAGCCTCGACGCCCTCGCGTCCGCGTTCAACGGCTCCTCGGTCGGCCTTGCGCCCATTGGCCGGTTGCTCGGCGAAGAAAGTCTGAGACCGGTCACCCGGGCCCTCGTCAGCACGTTCGAGGGGCTGATGTTCGGCTCCGGCCTCGCGTTTGGACTGACACATCGACCCGGCGGTAGCCGCTGACGTCGACCTGTCCGCTCCACGGTTCCCGGGCTCCACGAACATCTAAGCAACACCTCACCCCTCGCTCACATCTCCCTCATTTCTTCCGGTCCCGTTTGGGTCACCGTGGACCCTCGAGCGTGCGCCGCGTCCGATGGCAGGCCGCGCGCACGCAATTTCGAGGAGACCCATGACCCGACTGCGCCTGGTTCCGATTGTCTTCATCTACGTCATTGCGACGTTCGCGTGGTTCACGCTGGGGAGCTCGGTGCTGGCCCGGTCAGGGGAGTTCGATGACCGGCTCTCGCACGATGTCGCTCTGTTGTGGGGCGGCCCCCAGGTGCAGACCGCGCCGACCCTGACCTGGGAGGAGCGCAGCACCATCGTGGAACAGGTCGATGCGACGGACGCGTCGGGCCGGTCGTTCAAGCGGCCTCAGGAGCGGGTCAACATCGCCCAGATCCCCGTGTCGTTCGACTCGAGCCGCGTCGACGTCAAGCTGGCGCTCGATCATCGCCGGAAGGGTCTGCTCTGGTACGACACCTATGGGGTAGGCCTCCGCGCCACCTACCGTGCCCACAACGACACCGGCGAACCACGTCTCATTGTGGCGCACCTGACGTTTCCCTCCGACCAGGTCCAGTTCGACAACTTTCGTTTCCGCATCAACGGACAGGACGCCACTCGCACCGAGAACCTCACGCAGGGCGCCACGGCCTCCGTGCTGGTTTCTGCCAACGGCCCGATTGTCGTCGAGCTCACGTACGACTCCCGCGGGCTCGACACGTGGTCCTACACCTTCGCACCGAAGGGCGTCGCGCAGATCAAGGACTTCGAGTTGACGATGCAGACGGATTTCGCGGAGGTGGACTATCCGGCGGGATCGATGTCGCCCTCGTCCGCGGCCCGCGCCGGCGCGGGCTGGAACCTTGCGTGGACGTTCGACAGCCTGCTGACCGGCCGCAGCATCGGTATGGATCTACCGAACCTGCAGAATCCCGGCCCGCTTGCCGCGCGCATCACCTACTTTGCTCCGGTGGCGTTGCTGTTCTATCTATCCGTGATGGTCATTCTCGGCGTGCTGCGGTCGCAGAATCTGCACCCCATGCACTACGCGTTCATCTCGGCGGCGTTCTTCGCGTTCCACCTGCTGCTCGCGTATCTGGTCGATCACCTCTCGATTCACTGGTCATTTGCGATCGCATCGGCGACGAGCATCCTCCTCGTGGCCAGCTACCTGCGCATCGTGACGGGCGCGCACTTCGCCCTGGCGCGTGCCGGCCTGGCCCAACTCGTGTTCCTCGTGTTGTTCAGCTACGCGTTCTTCTTCGAGGGCTACACCGGGCTGACGGTGACCGTCGGTGCCGTCCTGACGCTCTTCATCCTGATGCAGGCCACGGCCCGTGTGGACTGGACCGCGGTGTTCGCGGGCGTGCCGCAAGGGGAGGCCAAGTCGTCATGACTCCACTTCACGTCGCGATCATCATGGATGGGAATGGCCGGTGGGCGGCCCGGCGCGGACTCCCTCGGCAGGCCGGTCACGTCAAGGGTGGCGATGCCGTGCGGCGCGCCGTCGAGTTCGCGGCCCAACAGCGGATCGGCGTGCTCACGCTCTACGCGTTCTCGGCAGACAACTGGCGCCGTCCAGGCGCCGAGATCTGCGCGCTGCTGGCCCTCTTCGAGGAGTATCTGCGCACGCAAATCGATCGCTGTCAGCGTGCCGGCGTGCGGTTGTCCGTTGTCGGACGTCGGGACCGGCTGCCACCGTCGCTGCGGCGCGCCGTCGTTCGCGCCGAGCACTGCACGCGTCTGGGCACCGCGTTGCATCTGCGGATTGCGATCGACTACTCCGCGCGGGATGCGATCTGGATGGCTGCGGAGCGGATGATCCGGGAGGGTGCAGGCACGCGCGAGGCGTTCGCGCGCCGGCTGCGCAGCGGCTGTGGGGAAGACGTTGATGTTCCGGACGTCGACCTGCTCGTCCGTACCGGCGGCGAACGCCGGCTCAGTGATTTCCTGCTGTGGGAATCCGCGTACGCGGAGCTCTGTTTCATCGACGTGCCCTGGCCGGATTTCTCCGATGAGCATTTTGCCGACGCGCTGAGTCAGTACGGACGGAGAGAACGACGTTTCGGTGCGGTCGGCGAGGAGCCCAAGGTCGACTACGTAGCCGCGGGTGGGGTTGGAGGCCCGGTTGTTCATGGAGGCCCGGCTGGTAATGGAGCCCCGGACCTTTAGGTCCAGGGCTCCACGGCGGCCATCGCCGCCTCAGCCGATGGCGGCGCGCCGGGCGAGTCCCATGGCGACGGATGTGAACTCGTGGCCCGAGCGCAGCTTCGCCGCGCCGAATCGCGATTCGAAAATCTGGCGTACGGCCGGCACGAAGGAGGAGCCGCCAGTCAGAAAGACCGCGTCGACGTCCGCGGCGGCCACGTTCGACGAGATGAGCAGGTCGTCGACGCAGGTGGAAATCTGATCCAGTTCCTCGACGATCCAGCCCTCGAACGACGCGCGATCGACGGTGGACTGCAGCACGAGTCCTCCGTCGCTGAATCTGAACTCGGAGGCGGAGGATGATGAAAGTTCGGTCTTGAGCTTTTGAACCGAGCGGTGGAGCTGATAGCCAAGGTCGTACTTGATCAAGTGAATCAACGCCGCAATGGCCTCGGGCTTGATCGCCTGGGCTTCCAGCCGTTCGAGCTGATCGATGACCTCGCGAGTCTTCAGGAACGAGAGGTGGTGCCAGCGCTCGAGGTTCGAGAACGGCCACGTCGGCATGGGCAACAGTTTGTCCATGGACCGGAAGTGACTTCGCGATCCCAGCGCGGGGGACACCAGGTGTCGCACGATCTGCGCGTCGAACGCGTCGCCGGCCACCCCGACGCCCGCGTTTCCCAGCAAATCGGCCTCCGTCCGGCCTTCATCTCTGGTCGTCGGCCCGACCTTCATCAGCGAGAAGTCGCTGGTGCCGCCGCCGAAGTCCCCGATCAGGATGAGTTCGTCGTGGTCGAGCGTGCTCTCGTAGTGGTGCGCGGCGCCGATGGGTTCCAGCTCGAACGCAATGGTGTCGAAACCGGCGAGGCTGAACGCATCAGCGAGGCGATCCTCCGCGTAGTGATCGTCTTCGACGGTGTCAGCGCCGACGAACCGCACGGGGCGGCCGACCGTGGCGTGCCGGATGTCGAGGCCGAATTGCCGCGAGGCCTCCGCGCGCACATCGGCGAGGATCCGGCCGATCAGTTCCTCGATCGTCCGCTTCTTCTCGAAGACCTGGGTGCCGTCCATATCGCGGATGGCGAGGAACGACTTCAGCGACTGGATGAGCCGGCCCTGATTCTCGGCCAGCAGGTAGTGCGTGATCCCCTCCGGACCCGTCCAGCAGAACGTTTTCGCCGGCTGAATCCCTTTGCCGGGCACCTGCTCGAAGTAGAGCAGGGACCGATAGGCGTCTGTGATCTGGTCCTGGAAGCGAAACGCTCCCAGCTGCATGCTGCCGTCGGGCCCGACGACCGCGATTGAGGTGTTCGTGGTGCCGAAATCGATACCGATGTGATGGTGAGCCAGAAGATCCTCACTGCCATTATCAGACAGAAAAGACCGGGTCTCCCTCAGGTTCCGGGGAGACCCGGTCTCTGGGCCTCGCGATCTTCGCGGAGATCCGGTCTGCTACAGTCCCAACTCTGCTCGCGCGTACTCAATCGATCGCGTGATGAACTCCCGCTCGAGCCGATATCGCTCGTCCACGGACAGGCCTTCGATCGTCGGCAGCGGGCCGCGCGGGGGGTGCGCGCGGACGCGCGTCAGCGCTTGCGAGAGCGCCAGGCCGTTGACGTCGGTGAACGTGGCCCAGTACTTGTCGGTGATGCACGGCACTTCGAGCGGGTCCCGCGTGATCATCTCGAGCGAGAAGTACGCGTCCGGGCGCGACTGGCGGATGACGTTCACCATCCCTCTCAGGTCGAGCATGCCCTCACCGAGCGGCACTTCGGACAGGAAGAATCCCGTGGGCGTCTCCTGCACCGCCATGTCCTTGAAGTGCACGTTGAACGTGTAAGGCGCCAGCTTCTCGACGGTCTCCATCGGATCATCGAGCACCGAGAGGTTGTTACCGGTATCGAGTGTCACGCCAAGATACTCGCTGCTGTACTGCTCGAGCAGCGCCACCTGTTGATCGACACGCCAGTCCTTGTGGTTCTCGATGCCGAGCCTCATCTGGTGCTTCTCGACGATGGGCACGGCCATCTGGATCTGGCGATGGAAGCCGGCCACGGCGTCCTGCCACGCGGCGTATGTGTCGAACATCTCGTAGCGCCGGCCAAGGAGGCACACCACGCGCAGGCTGCTCGCGCCTGCCTCTTTCGCGACCCTCACCGCGTGCTCGAACACGGCAGGATCCTCGCGCGGCAGGAACGTCTGGATCTCGACGTACATGTCGAGTTCCTCCTTCATGGTTCTTACGCGCTTCGCCCAGTCGAAGTCGATCGGCGTCATGCCGCCGTGCGCACCCGCCGCGCCGACCGAGGCGGCCAACGCCATCAGCCGGTCGACCGCCAACAGTCGGTGTGGAGAACTGAACCGAACGGACTGAAACGAGTCGGCGCTGAGGCCCATCGACGTCCGTCGAGGTATCGCGCGGAGATCGGGCAGATCGGGATGGAGCGTGTGTGTCATGTCAGGGCGGCGCCTTTCACCGCGGGTCTGTGCGAGGGACGCGGACCTGCAAAACCAGGACGGCCTCAAGGATCAGGATCGCCGTGAGCGCCAGCAGACCGCCGCGATAGCCGCCTGTCGTGTCGCGTAACACGCCAATCATCGTCGGCCCCACAAAACCGCCGACGTTGCCGATCGCGTTGATCAGCCCGATGCCGGCTGCGGCCGCGGCCCCGCCCAGCAGTTGCGGCGGAATAGCCCAGAACACGCCGGCCAGCGACCGGAGAGCCATTTGCGCCACCGCGAACCCCAGAATCAGCACCCACGTGTGCTCCTGGAACGCGACCGACAGCACGAGACCCACGGCCGTTGCGACGGCGCACGCGGCCACATAGCGGGTGCGTTCGCCGCTGCGATCCGAAGCACGTCCCACGATGACCATGGCGCTGAGGGCGGCAATGAATGGGATCGTCGTGAGCGCGCTCAGCCTGAAGCCCTGGGCGCCGGTGACATCCTCGATCAACTTCGGCAGCCACAGGAACATCCCGTAGTTCACGATGGAGTTGAGGAAGAAGACGGCGCAGAGCATCCACAGCTGCGGGTTCGACAGGCTGCGGCGCACTGAGGTCGGCGCGACCGCTTCGCGCCGTGCCCGCTCCTCCGCCATCGTCCGAGCGAGCCATGCGCGATCGTCCGGCGCGAGCCACGTCGCATCCTCGGGCCGATCGGTCAGCGTCCGGAGCACGACCAGCCCGACGATGACGGCCGGCAGTCCCTCGACGAGGAACATCCATTGCCAGCCGTGGAGACCCATCCACCCATCCAACCGGAGGAGCGACGTCGAGATTGGCGCGCCGATGACGACGGCCACGGGCGACGCCATCATGAAGAGGGCGCCAGTGCGCGCGCGCTCCGATGCTGGGAACCAGTACGTAAAGAACAACACGATGCCCGGAAAGAATCCCGCTTCTGCGATGCCGAGGATGACCCTGGCGGCCATGAACGAGTAGGCATCACGCACGAACATCGTGGCCATCGAAACCAGGCCCCAGGTAATCATGATGCGGGCGATCCAGCGGCGGGCACCGACGCGATCGAGGATGAGATTGCTGGGGATTTCGAAGAGGCAGTAGCCCAGAAAGAACAAGCCGGCCGCCAGGCCGTACGTCGACGAACTCAACCCCAGTTCACGTTGCAGGTCGGTGGCCACGAAGCCCACGTTGACCCGGTCGATGTACGCCACGACGTAGCAGATGAAGGCCAGGGGAATGAACCGCCGCCGTACCCGCGCCATGACGCGCGTGGCTTGTGGAGTTGGGGCGATGGCCATGCCGGAGTGCCGTGGGTGAAACGCCGTGGAGTTGCGGCCAGTATGTCATGGCCTTGTATGTCGCGCCGTCTCACGAGATGATGCGTGCAACCCGGAGAACCATCCATGAAACGCAAACTGCTTGTCCTCGGTGCGGCCGTTGCCGCGGCCGCCAGTGTGTTGTCCGCGCAGTCGCGGCCAACCAAACCTCTCGAAATCTACATCGTCGACGTCGAAGGCGGGAAGGCCGATCTCTACGTCGCGCCCGGAGGCGAGACGGTGCTCGTCGATACGGGATTCACACCGCAGGGCGGCGTCAACCGTGACGTCGATCGCATCATGGAGGTGATCAAGGCTGCGGGCGTCACGAAGCTCGACTACCTGATCTCCACCCACTATCACGTCGATCACATCGGCGGCCTGCAGGAACTCGTCACGCGCATTCCGGTCACGACGTTCATGGATCACGGCGCGACGGCGGAGGACGGAGTCGACGGACACCAGAACGAACAGGTCCGTGGCTTTCAGGCGGCCTACGCGGAACTCTACGGCAAGGCCAAGCACACGGTGCTGAAGGTCGGCGACAAGGTTCCGATTCCGGGCGTCGACTGGCGCATCGTGACGTCGGGCGGCATCGTGCAGAAGACCGCGGTCGTCGGTGCGCCCAACGCCGGTAAGGCTAATGCCGAATGTGCGGGTGTGCAGCGCCAGGCGGAGGCGCGCGATCCGGACAACGGCATGTCGGTCGGCAGCCTGATCACGTTCGGTGGGTTCCGCCTGCTCGACCTGGCCGATCTCACGCGCGACAAGGAATACGACATGGTGTGCCCGAACAACCCGCTGGGCACGGTGGACATGTTCTTCGCGTCGAATCACGGATCGAACAACGCCAACTCGCCGTTCTTCGTGCATGCGATTCAGCCCCGCGTTGCGATTGCGCAGAACGGATCTGGCAAGGGCGGATCCGCGGAGATGTTCCAGGCGCTGTACTCGTCGCCTGGTTTCCAGGACGTGTGGCTGACGCATTGGGCGAACCCCGGTGGTGCGGAATGGAATCCGCCGGGTGCGTTCAGCGCGAACGGTCTGCTCGATACCGGTGCCCTGCCGACGGTGTCCGAGCGCCGG
>JBDTNQ010000090.1:0-17886 GCA_039933635.1 Acidobacteriota bacterium | reverse complement strand
AGGCGCGGGTCTTTGGAACCCGTATTCGAAGGTTCGAATCCTTCCGCCCCAACCACTTTTGATTCATCGCGATTGCGAAGCATGGCTCACGGTCCCCTGAAACTCTTCGCGGGCAGCGCTCATCCGGCCCTGGCACGCGAAATTGCCGAGTGTCTCGGCATTCCGCCCGGCGCCGCCCGGCTGCACAGGTTTCCGGACAGTGAGGTGTCGTTCCAGATCGACGAGAACATCCGCGGCGCGGACGTCTTCATCATCCAGCCGACGTCGTCGCCGGTCGACGCGAATCTGATTGAGCTGTGCGTGATGATCGATGCGTTCCGACGGTCGTCGGCGTCGCGCATCACGGCGGTGATTCCGTATTACGGATATGCGCGGCAGGACCGGAAAGACAAGCCGCGCGTGCCGATTTCGGCGAAGCTCGTTGCCAATCTGCTGAGCGCCGCGGGCACGAACCGTGTGCTGACGATGGATTTGCACAAGGCGCAGATCCAGGGCTTCTTCGACATCCCGGTGGATCACCTGTTTGCGGCGCCGGTCATCATCGATTACCTGTCGCGACAGAACGTCGGCCCGATTACGATCGTGTCGCCGGACGTGGGCGGTGCGGAACGGGCGCGGGCCTACGCGAAGCGGCTGGATGCAGATCTGGCGATTGTCGACAAGCGGCGCAGCGAGGATGGCACCGCGGAAGTCATGAACGTGGTCGGTGACGTGCGTGGTCGCGTGTGTGTGCTGGCGGACGACATCATCGACACGGCCGGCACCATTCAGAAGGCGGCGCAGGCGCTGAAGGACAACGGGGCGAGCCGTGTGCTCGCGAGTGCGGTGCACGGGGTGCTGTCCGGGCCGGCGATGCGCCGGATCGAGGCCGCGCCCATCGACAAGTTGATTATTACGAACACCATTCCGCTGGATGCGGACAAGGCGGCCTGCGACAAGATTGTCGTGCTGTCGGTGGCCCGCCTGCTCGCGCAGGCGATCCGCAGCATCCACGAGGAGACGTCGGTGTCGAAGTTGTTCGTGTAGCAGGCAGAGGCGGCGCGGTGTGGGCCGCGCGGATCAGGAACGAGGACGGTCATGGAAGCAGTGCTAGAAGCAGTTCGTCGCGACGAGTTCGGCAAGAACAACGCCGGGCGTCTGCGTGTCAAGGGCCGGATTCCCGCGGTGCTGTACGGTGGGCCGAAGGGCGAGGCCGAGTCGGTCTCGGTCGATCCGAAGAGCCTCCTGCGCATCCTGCATTCGCAGTCCGGCGCCAACACCTTGATCACGTTGAAGATTGAGGGCGCAGCCGATGCCCGCGTGCTCGTGAAGGAGTACCAGCTGCACCCCGTGATGCAGGAGCTGCTGCACGCGGACTTCTATCGCGTGGCGATGGACAAGTTGCTGCAGGTCACCGTACCGGTGCACCTGACGGGCGAGGCCAAGGGCATCAAGCTTCAGGGCGCGATTGTGGACTTCGTCCACCGCGAGCTCGAAGTGGAGTGTCTGCCCGGCGATATTCCCGAGCACATCAACGTCGACGTGTCGGAACTGATGCTGCACGACGGCATTCGCGTGCGCGACCTGCAGAGCGGTGGCAAGTGGACGGCGCTGAGCGAGCCCGAGATGCTCATCGTTCACCTCGTGGCGCCGAAGTCCGAGGCCGAACCGGTCGCGGCCGACGCCGCTGCCGCGACGCCGACGGCGGAGCCCGAGGTCATGAAGAAGGGCAAGGTCGAGAAGGAAGGCGAGAAGGAGTAGCCGCTTGCAGCGGGCCGTTGCGCCCCTGCCCTGTGGCTGATTGTGAAGCTCGTTGTTGGATTGGGCAATCCGGGCGCGACGTATCGCGGCACCCGCCACAACGTCGGCTTCGAGGTGCTGGATCGGCTCGCCGAGCGGCATCGGACGGCGTTCGACGCCGCGCCGGTCGACGCGCTCGAGGCGCGATGGCGCCCGGAGGGGGACACGGTGCTGCTCGCCAAGCCGCTGACGTTCATGAACCTCAGTGGCGCAGCGGTCGCCGGGCTGTGTCGCTTCTACCGCATCGACACCTCGGAGGTGTTGATCGTGTGCGACGACGTGAACCTGCCGCTGGGCCGGGTGCGCGTGCGCGCGACGGGCAGTGAAGGTGGGCACAACGGATTGCGATCGGTGGCGCAGCATCTGGGCACCATCGACTACGCGCGGCTCCGCATGGGCGTGGGCCGCGGGGATGAACGGCGCGACTTGGCCGACCACGTGTTGAGCCGATTCGAGCCCGAGGAACAGACCGGCGTGACGAGCGCGATCGACCGGTCGGCCGACGCCGTGGAGGACTGGGTCCGACACGGTACGGCGTACGTGATGAACACGTACAACCGCGCATTGTAAGACTTCGTGGAGCCGGGCATGTCGCCCGGCACATGCTCCTTGCCGCTCTCTGATGAGGGTGGCCTGATGTCCATAAGGAGGCATATGAGCAGCGTCCGTCAGTACGAACTGATCTACATCACACCGCCAGAGTCCACCGAGGAAGCGCTCGCCGAACTGCACACGCAGGTGCAGGCCGTCGTCGATCGTTTCGGTGGCAACATCGAGAAGACTGAAAACTGGGGCCGTCGCAAGCTCGCCTATGAGATTGCCGGCCACCGCGATGGCGTCTACGTCCTCGAGTTGATCAACGGGCCCGCCGCCCTGACGGCCGAGCTCGATCGTCGTCTCCGCGTCTTCGATATCGTCATCCGCCACATGGTCGTCCGTGTCGACGAGGAACTCGCCGTGGCCGAGCGCGCGCGCGTGCGCCGCAAGACCAGCATGGCCGAGCGTCGCGTCCGTCGCGGCCTGCCCCCCGAGCCAACCGACCAGGAGCGCAAGCGTCACGCCGAGGACGATGACGACGGCGACAGCTCGATGGATCAGATGTTCCGTGGCGATCGCGGTGACCGCGGCGATCGTGGTGACCGTGGCGACCGAGGTGACCGATGAGTGAAATGGGAGGCCGCGGAGGCCGTAACTCCGCCGACAAGGACAAAGACAAGGACAAGGACAAGGGGCGTCGTGGGTTCTTTCGCCGCCGCCGGGTCTGCAAGTTCTGCGTCGAGAAGATCGACTACATCAACTACAAGGACGTCCGGCTGCTGGCGCCGTTCATTCCGGAGCGCGGCAAGATTCAGCCGCGTCGCATTTCCGGAGTGTGCGCAACGCATCAGCGCGCGCTGCAGACGGCCATCAAGCGGGCGCGACAGATTGCGCTCGTGCCCTACGTCACCGATTGACGGCCGGAGGAGACCATGTCCATCGAAGTCATTCTGAAGGAGCACGTCGAACACCTCGGTCGACGCGGCGAAGTCGTGAAGGTCGCGAATGGCTACGCGAGGAACTTCCTGTTCCCGCGCAAGCTGGCGCTGGCCGTGACCGACGAGAACAAACGGCAGATCGAGCGCGAGCGCGCGCGTGCCGAGGCCAAGGATGCTGACGAGCTGAAGGAGGCGCAGGCGTTGCAGGCGCGTCTCGAGGCCACCGAGATCACGATCGGCCGTCGCGTGGGCGAGAACGACACGCTCTACGGCTCGGTGACGACCGCCGACATCGCCGAGGCCTTGGCGGCCCGCGACCTGACGATCGACCGCCGGAAGATCCAGCTGGCCGACCCGCTCAAGTCCCTGGGCGAGCACGAGGTGCCGGTGAGACTCCACCGCGACATCACGGCCACGCTCAAGGTCAAGGTGGCCGCGGCGCAGTAGACACGGACGCGCGACAATCAAGAACTTTGAACCGACACGGTCAAAGTTCGGAACACGGCCGCCGGCGGGGTATGCTTTCCCGACCGGCGGCTTCTTTTTGCGGTCGTCGTTCGTCGCTCGAACTTCGCGTTCGGAGTTCAGCGTTCCCAAGGCCTCCCATGGACCGCACCCTTCCGCACAACCTCGAAGCCGAGAAATGCGTGCTGGGCGCGATCCTGATCAACAACCACGCATTCAACCAGGCGACGGAGGTCATCGACTCCGGCGATTTCTTCCGTGACGCGCATCGGCGGCTGTTCGACAAGATGATCGGGCTCTCGGAGCGCAGCCAGCCCATCGATCTGGTCACGCTCAAGGACGAGCTCGTGCGATCGGGGGAATTGGACGAGGTCGGCGGGCCGGCGTACATCAGCGCCCTCACCGACGGCGTGCCGCGGTCGGCCAACGTCGAACACTACGCGCGGATCGTCAAGGAAAAGTCGACGCTGCGGCGGCTGATTCAGTCGGCTACCGAAGTGCTCGGGCGGGCGTACGACGCCGAAGAAGACGCCGACAGCCTGCTCGACGAAGCGGAGCGGTCCATCTTCCAGATCGCCGAACACCGCATGCGATCGGGCTTCGTGCGCGTGGGCGAAATGGTGGACTCGGGCTACCAGATGATCGAAAAGCTGCAGCAGCAGCGCGGTCTGGTGACCGGTGTGCCCACCGGATTCGTCGATCTGGACGAGATGACGTCCGGATTCCAGAAGTCCGACCTGATCATCATCGCGGCGCGCCCGGGCATGGGCAAGACGAGCTTCGTCATGAACATGGCGCTCAACAGCGCGATCGAAGCAGGCAAGAGCGTCGGCGTGTTCAGCCTGGAGATGTCGAAGGAGCAGCTGTTCATGCGCATGCTCACGTCCGAGGCGCGCGTGGATGCGCATCGCTTCCGCGGCGGCTTCTTCGGCGAACAGGACTACGCTCGGCTGGTCGAGGCGTTCGCCAGGCTCCATGACGCGAAGGTGTTCATCGACGACACGCCGGGCATCGGCATTCTGGAGATGCGCGCCAAGTCCCGGCGTCTCAAGATGGAGCACGGGCTCGACATGCTGATTGTCGACTACCTGCAGCTCATGCAGGGCCGCGGCAAGTTCGAGAGCCGGCAGCAGGAACTCTCGTCGATCTCGCGCGCGATGAAGATTCTGGCGAAGGAGCTCGAGATTCCCATCCTCGCGCTCAGCCAGCTCAGCCGCGCGCCCGAGACGCGCAGCGATCACCGGCCGCAGCTGTCGGACCTGCGCGAGTCCGGCGCCCTCGAACAGGACGCCGACATCGTGCTCTTCATCTTCCGCGAGGACATGTACCAGGTGGAGGGCGAGCGGAATCCGGACACCGAAGGCATGGCCGAAATCATCATCGGCAAACAGCGGAACGGCCCGACCGGGTCGGTGAAGCTGGCGTTCCTCAAGCAGTACACCCGGTTCGAGAACCTGGCGGCCGGTACGTACGACCGGCAGGCGGGCGAGTGATTCGGCCGACGATTGCCACGGTCAACCTCGACGCGATCCGCGCCAATTGTCGCGAGGTCGCGCGGCTCGTCGCGCGCGAGGCGAACGACCGTCCCGCTCCACCCGGCATCATCGCCGTCGTCAAAGCCAACGCCTACGGTCATGGCGCCACGGTGGTGGGGCCGGCGCTGGAGGAGGCCGGTGCTTCGATGCTCGCGTGCGCGGATATCGAGGAGGGCATCGCGCTGCGGCAGGCCGGCGTCACGTTGCCCATTCTCGTGTTTGGCGCACTCAGCGTCAGCGAGCTCGACGGCGTGTTCGAGTTCGGCCTGACGCCGACCGTGTCCACGCCGGGCGCGGCGCGCGCGCTCGAGGCCCGGGCGACGGCGCGCGGGGTCACGGTCGGATGTCATCTGAAGATCGACACGGGCATGAATCGGCTCGGCTTCCGACACGACAACCTGCGGCGGACCATGCCTGCGGTACTGCAGAGCGCACATCTGCGCATCGACGCCGTCTATACGCACTTTGCGAGCGCCGACGAACCCGAGTCGACGTTCTTCGAGGAGCAGCGACGCCGGTTCGATCAGGCGATGGCGGCGCTGGGGGCGCTCGGTCTGCGGCACGCCCGGCGTCATGCCTGCAACTCCGCGGCGTTCCTGCGAGATGCCCGCACGTGGCTCGAGTGGGTCCGTCCGGGCCTGCTGCTCTACGGGATCGTGCCGCCGCCGCTCGCATCTGAGCTGCCCCTGCGACCTGCCCTGTCACTCGCCAGTCGTATCGTGGCGGTGAAGGGCGTGCGGCCCGGTGAAGGGACAAGCTACGGTCTGCGCTGGCACGCCGACGGCCCGCGGACGCTCGCGATCGTGCCCGCGGGCTACGCGGACGGTCTGGACACGCGCCTGGGCAATCGCGGCCATGCGCTCGTCCGCGGCCGTCGCGTCCCGATCGTCGGTGCGGTCTGCATGGACATGCTGATGATCGATGTCACGGGCCTCGACGTCTCGCCAGGCGACGCCGTGGTGCTCATTGGCGAACAGGACGGCGAGCAAATCACCGCCCGCGAAATGGCCGCGGCCGTCGGCACCATTCCCTGGGAGATCGTGTGTCGTCTGGGGAGTCGGATTGAGCGACGGTACGAGACCACTGAGAACGCGGAGCGTCGAACGTAGAACGGCCACTGCGGCCACCTGTTTCCCGTGAAGTCCGAAGTTCCAGGTTGATATGAAGTCACCGAAGTCCCTCTTCGTCTGTCAGACCTGCGGCGCGCAGTCACAGAAGTGGCTTGGGCGGTGCACGGACTGCGGCGCCTGGAATTCGTTCGTCGAGGAACGCGAGGCCGCGGCCGCCCCGGAGCCGCGTGGCGCGGCGCCGATGATGGGGGGCAAGGGCGCGCGGGCGTATGGCGCCGTGGACAGCATCGTCGCGGAGCGGTTGAGCACCGGGATCAGCGAGTTCGATCGCGTGCTCGGTGGTGGCATCGTGCCAGGATCCCTCGTGCTGCTCGGTGGAGAACCCGGCATCGGCAAGTCCACGCTGCTCCTGCAGGCGGCCGCCCATTTCGCGACGGGCGTGGGGCCCGTGCTGTATTGCTCCGGGGAAGAGTCCGAGCACCAGGTCAAGTTGCGCGGCGATCGATTGGGCGTGCAGGGCGGCTCCCTGTTCCTGCTCGCGGAAACGTGCATCGAGCGTCTCCTCGAAGAAGTGGATCGACTCAAGCCTTCGTTGCTCATCGTGGATTCGATCCAGACCGTGTTTTCGTTGAAGATCGCGTCGGCGCCTGGAAGCGTCGGTCAGGTCCGTCAGGCCGCCACCGATTTGCTCTTCACCGCGAAAGGCCGCAATCTGCCGACCATCCTCGTCGGGCACGTCACAAAGGACGGCAGCCTCGCCGGTCCTAAAGTGCTCGAGCATGTCGTGGACACGGTCCTCTACTTCGAAGGCGAGCAGCACCACGCGCATCGCCTCGTGCGGGCGGTGAAGAATCGTTTCGGTGCGGTCAGCGAGCTCGGCGTGTTCGAAATGACAGGGGCGGGCTTGCGAGCGGTGCCGAACCCGTCGAAACTGTTCCTCTCCGAACGGCCAATGAACGTGCCCGGGTCGACCGTGCTCTGCACCATCGAAGGCTCGCGGCCCATCCTGGTTGAGGTCCAGGCGCTGGTGAGCGCGGCGACCTACGGCAATGCGCGCCGTACCGCGAACGGACTGGATCAAAGTCGCCTGGCCCTGCTGCTCGCCGTCCTCGACAAGCGCGCCGGTCTCAGCCTCGCGACCGACGATGTGTTCGTGAACGTGGCCGGCGGGATTCGCGTCGACGAACCGGCGGCCGATCTCGCGGTGCTCGTCGCCGTGGCCTCGAGTCTCAGGAATCGCGCGGTGGCCTCCGACGCGGTCGTGTTCGGCGAGGTGGGACTCGCCGGTGAAGTGCGCGCGACCACCCAGGCGGCGCTTCGCGTGCGTGAAGCCGCGCAGCTGGGCTTCCGGCGCTGCGTGTTGCCCGAGGGCAACATCTCACCGGCCGACGTGCCCGCCTCGATGGAGGTGGTCGGCGTCCGGACGGTGGGCGAGGCCCTCGATGCCCTCCTGTGACTGCCTTCTATCGGCCAGGGCCGGTAGCCGGGCGGCGCGTGATCGCGTGTTGCCGCGTGCAGAAATGCGTCCTCCAGCGGGAAATGGCGCTCGTCGGTTGCCCTGCTGTTTCGAGACGGGCGCCGAAACGGGCTAGAATACGCCGTGCGCGGCTTCCTGTTCGTCCGGGCCCTGTTTGCCGCCGTTGTCGTGTACTCGGCAACGCTCATACAGCCGATCGATGGCCCCGTCATCTTCAACATCCTGCTCGGTCTCAGCGTTGCGGCCCTGATCATCGCCGCCGAAGCGCGGCTCCGCGACGCTGCTGTCACGAATCTGCTCGGTGGTCTGCTCGGCTTCAGCCTTGGCCTCACCATCGCGAAGGCCCTCGGAACCGCGTTGTTTTGGGCCGATACCGCCAGTAACCAGGTCCGCTTCCTCCACGGCCTGATCATCGTCGTCCTGCCGTATCTGGGACTGGTGATGGGCATCCGCAAGGGCGAGTGGCTCGAGCCGTCGAAGTTCGCGTCGCTGTTCCAGGACGCCCGCCCGCAGAAGCGCTATCGCATCCTCGACACGAGCGTCATCATCGACGGTCGCGTCGCCGACATCGTCGAAACCGGCTTCCTCGACGGCACGCTCGTCGTGCCGCAGTTCGTGCTGAAGGAGCTGCAGTTCGTGGCGGACTCCTCCGACTCGCTCAAGAGGAATCGGGGCCGGCGCGGCCTGGACATCCTGCACCGGATGCAGAAGATGTCTGGCGTCGAGGTCGTGATTTCCGAGCTCGATTTCCCGGCGGTCAAGGAAGTCGACATGAAGCTCATCGAGCTGGCGCGCTCGCTGCTCGCCCGCATCGTCACGAACGATTTCAACCTGAACAAAGTCGCGCAGCTTCGCGGCGTCGAAGTGCTCAACATCAACGAGCTGGCCAACGCGTTGAAGCCAGTCGTGCTGCCAGGTGAGGTGATGAACGTCTTCATCCTCAAGGAAGGCAAGGAGTACAACCAGGGCGTGGCGTATCTCGATGACGGCACGATGGTCGTCGTGGACAACGCGCGGAGCCGTATTGGTCGCAACCTGGACATTGTCGTCACGAGCGTGCTGCAGACGACGGCCGGCCGGATGATCTTCGGGCGCCATGTTGAGCCGGCCGGTTCGTCCGCGGACGGCGGCCAGCCTCGCGCCGACAGCCGCGAGGATTCGGGCCGACGCCCGCGCCCGGCCGCAAACGCGTGAAGCTGCCGCCATACCACTGGTGGCGGACAGTCTTCTTCCTGATTCCCGCCATCGGGATCTACACGATCGTCCTCGGCACGGCGTCGCTCCTGTCCACGTTCTTCGATACGCGTGGATATTTCGCGCATCGCTGCGCGCGCGCCTGGTCCTGGCTGATCCTGAAAACCACCGGCGTCGTCGTCGACGTGCGAGGGACCGCGCCGACTGACGGTCGGAGCGTCGTGGTCGCATCGAACCATCAGAGCATCTACGACATTCCGGTCCTCTTCTGGACCGTGCCGATCCAGTTGCGGATCATTTCGAAGGCGTCTCTGGGCAGGTTTCCATTTCTTGGATGGCATCTTCAGCGTTCGGGCCATCTGCTGATCGATCGAGATAATCCTGGTGCCAGCGTGTTGAAGAAGATGCGCCGGATGATCTCGCAGCAGGCCTCGCTCATCATCTTTCCCGAAGGCACACGAAGCCGCGATGGCCGCGTCGGCCGCTTCAAGGGCGGGGTGTTTCTGCTCGCGATTGACAGCGGGCTGCCCATCGTTCCGGTGTCCGTATCGGGCACGCGACTCGTGATGCTGAAGGGACGCCTGATGACCCGCCCGGGCCATGTGACGGTCACCATTCACCCACCGATCGATACGACGGGCATGACGCGCGAGGACGCGCGCGGCCTCGCCGAGCGCACGCGCGCCATGATCGCGACCGCGATTCCTGAAGCGCATGCGCCCGTACCAGGCGCAACGCCCTGAATGGCCGGCGAGAACGCACTGACGGTCGCGCCAGAGACCGCCACGATCGTTCGCCCCGCGTCGTTCGTGCTTGCGGACGTCGCCGTTCGAAGTGACGTGGCGGGCCTCGACGAGGCGCTGCGACTTGCGGCGGAGCGGGGCAGGGGGTCCACGGACTTGGCCGACATCACGGCCGCAGTCCGCTCGATGTACAAGGCGGTCGGGCTCGATCCGACCAAGGTGCGCCCGTCGTCCGAAGCGCTGGTGCGCCGCGTGCGCCGCGGGGAGCCGTTGCCGCGCATCAACACCGCGGTCGACGTCGTGAACTGGTGTTCGATGGAGTCGCAACTGCCCTTCGGGCTGTACGACGCCACGCGCATCGAGGGTGAGATCGTCTTGCGGCTGGGCCGCGACGGCGAGGCCTATCCCGGCATCCGCAAGGATGTCGTCCACGTCGCTGGCCGCCTGACGGTCGCTGATGACGCGGGCCCCTTCGGCAATCCGACATCAGATTCGGCCAGGACGATGGTGACCTGCGCCACCACGTGCCTGTTTGTCGTGATCTACGCGCCTCCGACGGTGCCTGTGGCGCACGTCGACCGCGTTGTCGCGACAACGCGCGAGCGGCTCCAGTGCTACTGCGGGCCCCGGACCCTGGAAGGCTGAGCCGGCACCGGCACCGGCCCTCGGCACCCGGACCCCGGGAACCTCGAACCGGTACAATTGCTGTTCCTATGCGTGTCGGAGTCATCATCGTGGCGGGGGGGCGCGGCCAGCGCCTGGGCGGTCCTGTCCCGAAGCAACTGCTGGACGTGGGTGGTCGCACCCTTTTGCAGCGCAGCGTGCTGGCGTTCGACCTGCATCACGCGGTCAGCGACATCGTCGTCGTCCTGTCGCGTGACCTCGTCGCGTTCGGCCCCGCCCTCGTGGGCGCGACGACGAGACCGTGTCATTACGTCGCAGGCGGCGAACGCCGGCAGGATTCCGTCTGCGCGGGCCTGGCGGCGCTCCCAGCATCGGCGGATATCGTCTTGATTCACGACGCCGCGCGCCCGTTCGTGTCCGACGCGGTCATCGATCGGGTCATCGATGCGACGCAACGCAGTGGCGCCGTGGTGCCCGCCATGAAGGTCCGCGACACCGTGAAGCGTGTTCACGCCGGCGGCCCGTATGTGACGGAGACCATCCCGCGCGACGAGGTATGGCTGGCGCAGACACCGCAGGGTTTTCGACGGCCCATCCTCGAGGCGGCCGTGGCGCTGGGGGCCCAGGGTGTGGAGGCGACCGACGAAGCGATGCTGGCTGAGCGTGCCGGACACCGCGTCGAGATCGTGCCTGGCGATGAACGGAACATGAAGATCACGACGGCGGAGGATTTGATGGCCGCGCGCGCCTCGTTCGCGTCCGTGCCGCGGGTCGGCACTGGATACGACCTGCATCGGCTGGTGCCGGGTCGGCCACTGGTTCTGGCCGGTGTGCCCATTCCGTTCGATCGCGGCCCGGACGGGCATTCAGACGGCGACGTGGTGTGCCACGCGCTCTGTGACGCGTTGTTCGGCGCCGCGGCGGCCGGTGACATTGGCCAGCATTTTCCGAACACGGATGCGCAGTGGAAGGATGCGGCCGGATTGGATCTGCTGACGCGTGCGGTGGCGATCGTCGGGCAGCTTGGGTGGCGTGCGGCCAGCGTGGACGTCACGGTGATTCTCGAGCGACCGAAACTCGGGCCGCACCTGCCGGCCGTTCGCGCGGCGCTCGCGGCCGCATTGGTTCTCGATCAGGGCCAGGTCGGCGTGAAGGCCAAGACGAACGAGGGCGTGGATGCGACCGGACGAGGTGAAGCGATCGCGGCACATGCGGTCGCCGTGCTGGTCGTGGGGGACGCGGAGTGACGGCGCCACGTCTACGGTTTGCCCCGAGTCCGACTGGACACCTGCACGTCGGCAACGCGCGCACGGCGCTCTTTAATTGGCTGCTGGCTACCGGTAGCGGCGGCACACTGATCCTGCGCATCGAAGACACCGACGTCGAGCGATCGACCATCGAGTCCGAGCGCTCTATCCTCGAAGACCTTCGATGGATGGGGCTGCATTGGCTCGAGGGGCCCGACGTCGGCGGCCCCTACGGACCGTACCGCCAGTCCGAGCGTCTTCCGCGCTACACCGAAGCGGCGCAGCGGCTCATCCGCGAAGGGCACGCATATTACTGCTTCTGTGCAGCGTCGATGCTCGAGGCGGATCGCGCGGCCGCGCTTGCGGCTGGTCTGCCACCGAAGTACTCGGGACGATGCCGTGCGCTCGATCGGGATGCGTCGCTGCGACGGGTGAGTGGCGGCGAGGCCGCGTCCATTCGTTTTGCGGTACCCGACACACCGCGCGACGTGGTGTTCGACGACTTGGTGCGCGGTGAGGTTCGGGTGCACACGAGTATCATCGGTGACCCGGTGATCGTGCGGTCGAATGGTCGCCCGCAGTTCATCTTTGCGGTCGTCATCGACGACGCGGCGATGGGCATCACGCACGTGGTCCGGGGCGAGGACCATATTTCGAACACGTCTCGGCAGTTGCTGATTGCCGAGGCGCTCGGTGTGCGTCCGCCGCAGTTCGCGCATGTGTCGCTCGTTCTGGGCCCCGATCACGCGCCGTTGTCGAAACGGCATGGTGCGACAAGCGTGGCGGAGTTCCGCGCGCGCGGCTACCTCCCGGAGGCGCTCGTGAACTACCTCGCGCTGCTCGGCTGGTCGCCCGGCGATGATCAGGAGATCATGTCGCTCGAGGACATGGCGCGGCGTTTCGATGCGCGCCATGTGAGTCACAGTGCCGCCGTGTTCGACCTCGCGAAGCTGTCGTGGCTCAACCGGCACTACATGAAGGTAGCGGAGCCCTCGCGGGTAGCGGCCCTGGCGCGCCCCTATTTCGAACGCGCGGGCTACGTCACCGCGCCGACGCGTGCCGCGCAGGCGTTCATCGAACAGGTGTTGCCGCTGGCGGTGGGATCGGTCGACCGCCTCGAAGAGATACCGGAGCGGATCGCGTTCCTGTTCGAGTGGGATGCCAGCCAGGCGGCGGGACTGACGCGCGCGGAAGCGGACGGTGCGAAGGCGGTCGCGGCGTTCGCCGACGTCGTCGATGGGCCGTTGCTCGATCGGGACGCGTTTCGATCGGCGGCGGCGAAGGTCCGCGAGCGGACGGGATTGAAGGGGAAGGCGTTGTTCCATCCGTTGCGCGTGGCGTTGACGGGACTGGAGTCCGGGCCTGAGCTGGATCTGGCGGTGCCCGCGATCGATCGTGCGGCGGCGTTGCCGGACGGGTCGGGTGTTTCGCGCGTCGCCTCGTGCGCGGCGCGGGCGCGAGCGGTCGTCGCCGCGTGTGAAGGAGCGTAGCGTGCCACTGGTGTACGGCATCAATTCTGTGTCGGAGGCCATGCGCGCGCGGCGCGTGGTCAAGTTGATTCACGAGCGCGGCGCCGGGCCTCGCGTCGATGCGCTCGTGGCGCGCGCGCACGATTTGCGTCTGGCCATCGAAACGCTCGACCGACGCGCCCTCGAGCGTGTGACCCGCGGCGGCGTTCACCAGGGCGTCGCGGCGGAAGTGCAGCCGTTGCCGGCCTACACGGTCGAGGAACTGGTCAGCGAGGTGGAAGGGCCGCCCCTGCTGATGGTGCTCGATACCGTGGAAGATCCGCAGAACGTTGGCGCGATCCTGCGATCGGTCGATGCCGCAGGCGCGCACGGCGTCATCAGACAGGCGCGCCATGCGGCGCCACTCGACGGTGCCACCGCGAAGGCGTCGTCGGGCGCGGTCAATCACGTGCGGGTCGCGACGGTGGTGAACATCGCCCGTGCGATCGAGGAATTGAAGGCGATGAACGTCTGGACCATTGGCCTGGATGCGTCGGCGGACGCCACGTACGATGAGGGGGACTACACGCTACCGACGGCATTCGTCGTGGGCGCGGAGGGCACCGGATTGCGGCGTTTGGTGCGTGAAACCTGTGATCGCGTGGTGTCGATGCCGATGGCGGGAAGCGTGTCCAGTCTGAATGTCTCGGTCACGGCCGGCATCGCGCTGTTCGAGGCCGTTCGGCAGCGCCGCCAGAAGGTCTGACGGCGCTGTTCGAGGGACGGATTTCCCCTCAGGGCCGATCACGTGAGAGACTTATGGGTCGTCATCTGCTTGGCCGGCGGGCCAGGGGGTAGACGCCGCAGCGTAGGGGAGGTTTGGGGTGTTGCTGGATTGGCACACTCCGTGCTAGCATTTCCGTTTTGTCTGGCTGGCGTAGCTCAGTCCGGTAGAGCAGCTGATTTGTAATCAGCCGGTCGGGGGTTCAAATCCCTTCGCCAGCTCCAAGTTCCGGGTGTCGCCCCACACAAGACAGTGCGTGTCGGGAAACGAGGGTTTCCTGGCCGATGGCGGGAAGAATCAGGGTGCCGTGCGAGGGTGCCCCTGACACCGTCGCGTTCGCGGGAGGCTCGGCGGCGACGACGGACAAGAGACACCAGACGCGTGCGCTGGGCCGCGGCGCGCGAGACATCGGCGAGGTAGCGAAGCGGTCAAACGCAGCAGACTGTAAATCTGTCGCCTTCGGGCTTCGAAGGTTCGAATCCTTCCCTCGCCACCAGCCTTCGCCGGGCCGGCGCTCGACACGACGAAGCGAGCGGACGCCGGCTTCGGCTGGCAGGGCAGTAAGTGTTCGGTGAAGCGGGCGGCGCGGCGCGGCGGCGACGCCAGCGACGCGGGGACGAGATAGACAAGTGCAAGAACGGACGGGCTTGCCCGCCGAAGCTTGCGAAGAGCGAGTCAGCGGAGCGAGCGCAGGCGGGAGTAACTCAGTGGTAGAGTCACAGCCTTCCAAGCTGTTGGTCGCGGGTTCGATCCCCGTCTCCCGCTCCAGACTCCGGCCTTCGATTGCACTCGGGCCAGCCCTGAGCAACGCCGAAGGGCGCCAATCGTTTGTTGCGTTCACGGCTCCGTTTGGCAGGCCAGAGGGGGTTGGGCGCGAGTCGGTGAAGTAGGGCTTGCCCTGCCGACGCTCGCGGAGTTGCGAGCCCGGGGAGCGGGCGAAATCGGGCCGACTTGTCGGCCGAAGCCGCGAAGCGGCGGCCCTTCGACGAGCTCAGGGTCGTCCCGAGAGAGTCGAGGGACGAAGGCCGATGTAGCTCAGTTGGCAGAGCACGTCCTTGGTAAGGACGAGGTCACCGGTTCGATCCCGGTCATCGGCTCCAGGTTCGAAGGCAAGCAGCAAGAAGGTCGATGGGGCGCTGGGTCCCATGAGCGAGTGAGCTTGGCGGGTTGCAGGGGTCCCCGCCATTCAAACAAACAGGACGGAGAGCAATGGCGAAAGAGAAGTTTGATCGTTCGAAACCGCACGTGAACGTTGGCACGATCGGCCACATCGACCACGGCAAGACGACGCTGACGGCGGCGCTCACCAAGGTGGCCGCTGACAAAGGCTGGGCCAAGTACGTGTCGTACGACGAAGTGGCCAAAGCTTCCGAGTCCCAGGGACGTCGTGACGACACCAAGGTCATGACGATTGCGACCAGTCACGTCGAGTACTCCACGGCGAAGCGCCACTACGCGCACGTGGACTGCCCGGGGCACGCCGACTACGTCAAGAACATGATCACGGGCGCCGCGCAGATGGACGGCGGCATCCTGGTGGTGTCGGCGGTCGACGGCCCGATGCCCCAGACGCGCGAGCACATCCTGCTGGCCCGCCAGGTCAACGTGCCCTGCCTCGTGGTGGCGTTGAACAAGGTGGATGCGGTTGATGACGCGGAACTGCTGGACCTGGTCGAACTGGAAGTGCGCGAGCTCCTGAAGAGCTACGGATTCCCTGGCGACGACCTGCCCGTCGTGCGCATCTCGGCACTCAAGGCGCTGCAGGGTGATCCGGCGGGCGTCGAGAGCATTCTCAAGCTGATGGAAGCGCTCGACGACTACATTCCGATTCCAGAGCGCGAAATCGACAAGCCGTTCATGATGCCGATCGAGGATGTGTTCTCGATTTCGGGCCGTGGCACGGTCGTCACTGGTCGCGTGGACCGCGGCAAGGTGAAGGTCGGCGAGGAAATCGAGATCGTCGGGTTCAAGCCGACCGAGAAGAAGATCGTCACGGGCGTCGAGATGTTCCGCAAGCTGCTCGACGAAGGCGTCGCCGGCGACAACATCGGCGTGCTGCTCCGCGGCGTGGAAAAGGACGACGTGGAACGCGGGCAGGTGCTGGCCAAGCCGGGCACCATCAAGCCGCACACGAAGTTCAAGGCCGAGGTGTACATCCTGTCGAAGGAAGAGGGCGGCCGTCACACGCCGTTCTTCAACGGCTACCGCCCGCAGTTCTACATCCGGACGACGGACGTGACCGGCACGCTCCATCTGCCGGAAGGCGTTGAGATGGTGATGCCTGGTGACAACACTCCGATTCAGGGTGAGCTGTTGACGCCCGTGGCGCTCGAAAAGGGCGCGCGATTCGCCATTCGTGAGGGCGGCCGAACGGTGGGCGCCGGCACGATCTCGGAGATCATCGAGTAGTTCGCAGGTTGCCAGAGGACGGGGTTCGCGGTGACGCGGAGCCCCGTCACTCCGCTGCCAGACACGGTTGAAGGATCATGCGCGAAATCATCACGTTGGCGTGCGGCGACTGCAAACGCCGCAATTACAGCACGACGAAGAATCGCCGGAAGAGCTCGGAACGGCTGGAGTTCAGCAAGTACTGCCGCCATTGCCGGAAGCACACGGCGCACAAGGAAAGTAAGTAACTGCGCACGTCGGCGTTTGGACGTTGCGAAGATGCGGGGCGAGTGAGCAGACGGTCCGGGGGGCGTGGCCCACGGATCAGGGTTAGGCCAGTAGCTCAATTGGTAGAGCATCGGTCTCCAAAACCGAGGGCTGGGGGTTCGAGTCCCTCCTGGCCTGCCAGATTCGAACGCGTGGCGGAAGTATTCGTTGTGACGATATGAAGGCAGCGATGTTGGACAACCTAAAGGAGTCGCCGGAACAGGTGAGTGGCTGGTTTGGCCGCGCGCGTGCGTTCCTGGCGGGCGTCCGGGCGGAGTTGGGTCGGGTCACGTGGCCGACTCGTCGCGAGGTCTGGGCGACGACGATCGTGGTGATTCTGGTCTCGCTGCTGTTTGGCGTTTATTTGTACGTGGTGGACCTGTTGTTGTCGGCGGCCGTCGCGTGGATTTTCGAGAGGGTCGGACGCTGACGCGCGACACGGCGCGTGGCGGGGAGCCCGGAGCCCTGTCATTCACACCCATGACTGACGACAAAACGAAGCACTGGTACATCATCCACACCTACTCGGGCTTCGAGAACAAGGTGCGGGAATCGCTCGAGCAGCGTGTCCAGGCCTATGGGCTGCAGGACGAGATCGGCGAGGTTCTCATTCCAACCGAGGACATCGTCGAAAAGCGCGGCGGACGCGAGGTGAAGAGTTCCCGGCGGTTCTTTCCGGGCTACATCCTCGTCGAGATGCACATGTCCGACAACGCGTGGCATGTGGTGAAGAACACGCCGAAGGTCACCGGGTTCGTCGGCGCCGGGCCGAAGCCGTCGCCGCTCTCGCGCGAGGAAGTCGACCAGATCCTGCACCAGGTGACGGTCGCCGCCGAGAAGCCGAAGCCGAAGTACTCGTTCGAGCGGGGCGACCAGGTGCGGATCAACGAGGGACCGTTTGCCAGCTTCAACGGCACGGTCGATGACGTGAATTCCGACCGCAACACCTTGAAGGTGATGGTCACAATTTTCGGCCGCGCGACGCCGGTCGAGCTGGATTTTCTCCAGGTGGAGAAGCTGTAGAAAAGCAGACTGCGACGCCCGCGCCGACCAGGTGCGGCGCTGAGCGGGCGAGCGGGCGACTGACTAACGATGGCCAAAAAAGTACAAGCACAAGTGAAGCTCCAGATTGCGGCGGGCAAGGCAACGCCCGCGCCGCCGGTCGGCACCGCGCTCGGCCCGCACGGCGTCAACATCATGGACTTCTGCAAGAACTTCAACGCGAAGACCGCGAAGGAAGACGGCCTGATCATCCCCGTGGTGGTCACCATCTACTCGGATCGGTCGTACACGTTCATCACCAAGACTCCGCCGGCGGCCGTGCTGCTCAAGCGCGCCGCGAACATCGCGAAGGGCTCGGGCGTGCCGAACAAGAACAAGGTCGGCACCG
>JBDTNQ010000089.1:0-17931 GCA_039933635.1 Acidobacteriota bacterium | reverse complement strand
GGGGACCGGGGGACGAGGCTCAAGCGCCGCGGTTCTAACCCATCGACACACCGATCGCGTGTCCCACGACATACGTCAGCGCAGCGGCAGCGAGGCCGACCAGTACTTGCCGGCTCCCGGACATGAGCACGCTGCGACCGGTGAGCAAGGTGATCGCGGCGCCGATCGTAAACAGCCCGATGCCGCTGGCAACGACGCTCGCCATGACGGCGGAGTGGCCGGTGAGCATCAGGAACGGAAAGAGCGGAATGACGGCGCCGACGGCGAACAACAGAAATGATGCGCCGGCCGCTTGCCATGCGGATCCGCCGAGTTCGTCCGGGTCGATGCCCAGTTCCTCACGCGCGAGGGAGTCGAGCGCGGTCGCTTCACTGGCCATCATCCGCGCCGCCACGGCGCGCGCCTGAGACTCATCGAGCCCCTTCGCCTGATAGATGAGCGCCAACTCCTCGGCTTCCTCCGCCGGGTTCGTACGAATCTCCTCGCGCTCGACGTTGATTTGCCGCTCGTAGAGTTCGCGCGAACTCTGCACGGACAGCCATTCGCCCAGCGCCATCGACCCTGCGCCCGCGAGAAGGCCGGCAATGCCGGTGATCACGATCTCGCGGTTGCCGAGGCTCGCGCCAGCCACGCCCATCACGAGACTCAGATTGGACAGCAGACCATCGTTCGCGCCGAGGACGGCCGCGCGGAGGGCATTGCCCGCCGTGGTGCGGTGCCGCCCTTCGAGTCGCGCGATGAACGAGCCTTCAGTCCCGCCGCCCCCCGCGATGGCGCGCAGGGCGCGCGCGTGCCCGCGCTCGTCGGTGTCCATGCCCGGCGCACGGTCCGTCACGGAGGCGTAGCGCTGCGCGTCGGCAATCTCCTGTCCGGCAATCACGGATACGACCGACGAGGCGCCCAGACGACGCACCAGGGCTCGCAGTACGCGCGCGCGCCATCCTATCCGGTGCCTGTCGACGGTGATCCCGTCCGCCGCAAGCTGCGCGATCCAGTGGTCCGCGTGCCGCCGCTCGGTCGCAGCCAGCCGGCTGTAGACCTGCACCAGCCGCTGATCCGTTTCTCGCGCCGCGAGGGCATCGTACAGCGCCGCGGTATCGAGTTCGTCCTGAATGAAGCCCCGTGCCTGCGTCGGCGACGTCTTCGGCATGAGCGAATTGTGGATCCGATCGCCGGATCGTCAGCCGCCGAGTTGAGCTGAGTGGAGCAGGCTTGCTATCTTGATGCGCTGCCGCCCGGCCCTCGGGCCCGCCCAGGAGTTGACGTGATGTCCGAACGCACCGCCGCCGCATTGGCCAGGATGGATACCCTCTTGCCGCAGATCTCGGCGCTCTCCGCCAGCGGCGAGCGCGACCAGCTCGAGGAGGAGGCGCAGTCGCTACGCCGGGCTATCGCGGCCTTTCACATGGAGGCGATCCGGTTCCGGATGTACAACGTGGATCGGCTGCTGAAGGTCGCCGGCGCACCCGAGACGACGGCCGCCACCTTCGAAGCGCTGCGCGTGGAGCTCGAGACCGCGGGCTTCCACACGCGATCGCACACGGCGCCCTAGAAGCACCACACGTCAGAGTTTGAGCACGACGTCGAAGAGTCCGGCCTGCCGGCCTTTGGGGGCCTGAACCATCTTCATCGCCAGCTCCTTCTTGAAGCGGCGATCAGCGGCGTTCTTCGGGTCGTCCGGGAAGAAGACCTCGGTCCAGAAATCGGCCTTACCGGGTACGTTGACGTGCAGACCAATGTGCTTCGCGCGACCGGCGGCGTTGCCCGGGACGATGGTCTCGATGTGAAAGCGTCCGTCGGCGTCCGTGAGCTGACGTCCCCGCAGCCGGAAGCCGGCCGTGTCATACGCACCCCGCGCGTCGGCCTGCCACACATCGACCGTGGCGCCCTTGATCCGGCCGCAGGTCACCCCGGACACCGTGCCGGACAAGCTGAATGGCACGCCCGCCATCCCGGCCTCGGCGAGCGTCGTCCGAAGCGGCGCGCCCTTCCTGTACGTGGAATCGGCCGGGACGCCCGGCGTCACGAGCTCGTCCGGCGAACAGGGCGGCCCCGCATTCGTCGCAAATCCCTCCAGTCCCTGGGATTCGGCGCCAAACAGACGTCCGCCGGCCAACAGCGGGAGAGCCAGCATCAGGCACTGGCGGCGGGAGAGAGACATATACTGGATCTTAACAGGCCGGGGCGGCGGTCAGCAGGCTGCGGTGAGCCTGGCCCGTCGCCCGAAGCCCGAACCCGAAAGGTCCTTTTACCCATGCCCTATCCCGAATACCTTGTGGCCCCGATGCGTCAGGAACTGACGGCCGTGGGCGCGGTCGAGTGCCGCACGCCCGCCGAAGTCGACACCACGCTCAAGATGCCAGGCGTCACGATGATGGTGGTCAACTCCGTGTGCGGATGCGCCGCCGGCAAGGCGCGGCCCGGCATCGCGATGGCGTTGCAGCACGCCAATCGGCCCGACACGCTCGCGACGGTGTTCGCCGGCGCCGACGTCGAAGCCACGGACCGCGCACGCGGATACTTCACCGGCTTCGCGCCCTCGTCGCCGGCAATCGCGCTCCTGCGCGACGGCAAGCTGCTCTACATGGTCGAGCGTCGCGACATCGAATCGCGTTCGGCCGATGCGATTGCGGATTTGTTGACGATGGCGTTCGACAAGTTCTGCGCGAAAGCAGACGCGACCGCGTAGCCCGACGGCCGGACATCGACCTTGCGCATAGAGACCGGACACGAGGCGTCTGCCTCGTGTCCGGTCTTTTCGTCTCTTAGAGCCACTCCGCGGACGGCAGGTCGCGGCGGATGATCGTGTGATTGCGATCGGAGCCCGTCGACACGATTGCGGCGGGAACGCCGGTGACCTCTTCGAGGCGCGCGATGTAGGCGCGGGCCTCCTGTGGCAGCTGGGCGTACTCGGTGGCGCCGCTCGTCGGCTTCGACCACCCGGGCCACGTCTCGTAAATCGGCGTGCACGCCGCGAACTGTGCGGTGTCACCCGGCATCTCCGTGAGCACCTCGTCACCGCAGCGGTACGCCGTACAGATCTCGAGCGACTCGAAGCCGTCGAGCACGTCGAGCTTGGTGATGGCGAGCGCGTCCAGTCCGTTGATGCGCGCCGCGTAGCGCACGGCCACGGCGTCGAACCAGCCGCAGCGCCGCGGGCGGCCCGTTGACGCACCGTATTCCTGTCCGGTGTCGCGCAGACGCTCGCCCACCGCATCGAACAGTTCCGTCGGCAGCGGCCCGCCGCCGACGCGGGTCGTGTAGGCCTTGGCCACGCCGAGCACCGCGCCAATCGACTTCGGTCCGACGCCGAGGCCCGTCGACGCACCGCCTGCGGTCGCGCTCGAGGAGGTGACGAACGGATAGGTGCCGTGATCGATGTCCAGCAGCGTGCCCTGCGCGCCTTCGAACATGATGCGCTGCCCCGCCTTCATGGCGCGATCCAGGTAGAGCGACGTGTCGGCCACGAGCGGTTTGAGTCGCACCCAGTGCTGCCGGAGTTCCGCGAGGAGACTTTCCCACTTCATCGCGGTGTCGCCCACGAGCCGGTTGCGGACCTCGACGTTCTCGCGGATGGCGTGCGCCAGTGGGCCATCGTTCGACTGGTCGGCCAGATCGCCCACGCGAATCCCGCGCCGGGCGATCTTGTCCTCGTACGCCGGGCCGATGCCGCGCGATGTCGTGCCGATCTTGCGCTCGCCGCGACGCGCCTCCGCCAGCACCTCGATTTCGCGGTGGTACGGCATGATCAGATGGGCGCGGTCGCTCACGAGGAGCCGGCCGGTCACGTCAATCCCCATGCCCGCAAGCTTGTCGAGTTCCGCGAACAGCGCCACCAGATCCACGACGACGCCGCTGCCGATGATGCAGATCACGCCCGGGTGGAGGATGCCCGAAGGGATCAAATGCAGCACGAACTTGCGGCCGGACACGTAGACCGTATGCCCCGCGTTGTGACCGCCCTGATACCGCGCCACCACCGAGAATCGCGGCGTGAGGAGGTCCACGATCTTCCCTTTGCCTTCGTCGCCCCACTGGGCGCCTAACACACACACATTCATGCGGCTAGCATCATACCTTTTCGTCGGGAATGCCGGAGACGTCCCGGAGAATCTGTCAAGAAACATCGTCGATGGTTTGTTGATTGACAGTAGTCACACGCGTTCTTTAGAGTGACGCTTCCCGGCATTGCTGAGCGGCTCGCCAGCAGACAGCAGACATGAGATGCCCCTAGGACAGATTCGGTGATCGTCGAACGTCCATCCCTGGAACGACGCGTGATCGTGTCGCTCGACTCGGGCCGGATTCCCGTCGTGCTCGGCGGTTGCGGCAGTGGGCGCACCTCCTTGCTCCTGCGCCTCGAGGCCCTGATCGCGCGCGACCGCGCGCAGTACTTCGACATCGCAGCCGCCGCGACAACGCCCGAGCGCTGCCTCACCCAGATCCTGGCCGCGAGCCGCATCCCGGCGCCCGACGACCTGCGCCGCCAGCCGTCGTCGACGCGCGACGCCATCGACATCCTGTTCGCCTACTTCGATCGGGCCCAGTCGCCGGGCGGAGCGCCGACGTTCCTGCTCGACGAGTTCCTGGACGTGCGCACGTTCGAGAGCTTCCCGGGCCTGCGGCACATGCAGCGCGACCTCGTCACGCACCTCGCCGCCAGCCCGGCGCGCTTCGTGCTCGCGTCACGCTTCACCGCGCGCGTGCACCGCCTGCTTCGCGACGCGCCATCGCGGTTCGAGGTCATCCACGTCCCGCCGCTCGACGTGCAGGACGTGCAGGCGATGGCGCAGCTGTTCGTCGGCGGGCGTCGGGACTGGGCCTCCGATGTCGCGTCAGCCGTCACGGCGCTCTCGGCGGGCGTCCCCGCCGCCGCCCACATTCTGCTGAACGGGCTGGCATCCATGGGCCAGGCCACCGATCCGGTCGCCGCCCTGGCCGCAGCCATCGCCCCGGACGGCACACTCACCGCCCGCTGCCGCGAGTGCTACGAGCTGCGTCTCCACCGCGCGCGCGGCTACGGCGCGCTCAAGGCCATTCTCGGCGTGCTCGCCGAGGCCGAGCCGCTCAATCTCACCGAGATCTCGCACCTCCTGCACCGCACGCCCGGCTCCACGAAGGACTACCTCTCGTGGCTCGAGGACGTCGACCTCATCACCATGCGCGGCAAGCGTTACGCCTTCACCGATCCGCTGATTCGGCTCTATGTGCGCCTCTACGGCCGGCCTCTGCCACCGAGCGACGACGATGTCGTGCGGGAAGTGGGCGTGTACGCCAAGGCGCGGCTGCCCCACTCAGGCAGCTTGTCCGCGGGTACGACGCCGGCCGCTGCACCCGCCGCCGTGGCCGTGAGCGTCGACGCCGGCGGTCAGGACGCCACGCGATCAGGAATCATCGAGATCGACTGAGTTCCCGCGTGGGTCCCACCCCTGCCGGTCCATTTTCCGCCTGGCTCTCTCGCACCACTGAGTCAATGCGATCGGGAACGGGCGGCGCCGACGTCCCGTGCGGGAGCTGCAGAGGCTGCTGTCGGTCGTCGATGTTCATCCGCATCGCGCCAGATGAGACCAACGCGATTCGGCGCATTCCCAAGGCCTTGCTGTTCGCGGCCCCTGGGCTGCCCAAGGGACACGTCCTCATGGGCTACGACGACGCGGGGGCGTGTCCGATGCTCGTCGACAACGAGTGCTCGATCTACGAAGACCGTCCCCGAACGTGCCGCAACTACGACTGTCGTGTCTTCGCGGCGACGGGTATTGCTGTCGACCCGACGATTCAGGCAGAGATTGCGGACCGTGTGCGCAGCTGGGCGTTCACCTACGAGGGCGACGCCAGCCGGGAGGAACACCGGTTGCTGCAGGAAACGGCGGCGTTCCTCCAGAACAACCGGGACCTGTTCCCGGAAGGCAGCCTGCCCGCCTATCCCGTGCAATTGGCCGCATTGGTGGTGAGGATCTACGAGCTCTTCGCCGACCTGACGGGGTCCGAGCGTCAGCAGGGTTCCCGGCCATCAGACGCCGCGATCGCGCAGGCGATCGTGATCGCCATGCGCGATGAACGGCAGCGACCGATCGGCTGATCGTCGCGCCTAGGACGTGCCTGGTGCCGGGGACTTGAGCCGTGCCAGGGCTTCACGGGCGGCGAGCTGTTCCGCTTCCTTCTTGGCGCGGCCTTCCGCGCGCGCGATGGACTGCCCGCCCACGAGCACCTCGATTTCGAAACGCTTGCGGTGATCCGGGCCGTCGGCCGCGGCCAGCCGGTACACCGGGAGTCCGTGCCCGTGCGCCTGCAGCCATTCCTGCAGCGCCGACTTCCAGTCGTCCGTGAACGACGCGTCGGCGGCCTGATCGCCGGCCGCCGCGAAGAAGGGCGCAAAGCACAACACGATGAACTCGCGGGCCGCATCGATGCCGCCGTCGAGATAGACCGCGGCAATCAGAGCCTCGAAGCTGTCTGCCAGAATGGCCTGCTTCTGCCGGCCGCCGGTCTTCTCCTCGCCGCGTCCCAGCAGGACGTACTTACCGAGGTCGATCTCCTCGGCCAGACGAGCCAGGGACGTCGACGACACAATGCCCGCCTTGACCTTGGATTTGTAACCTTCGCTGTGCGTCGGGAAACGCGTGAACAGCAGGTCGGCGATCACGAATCCCAGCACGGCATCGCCGAGAAACTCGAGCGACTCGTTGTCGATCACGCCGCCGGATGCGTCCTCGTGCGCGCGGGATCGATGCGTGAGCGCGTGCTCGAGCAGCCCGAGATCACGGAAGGAATAGCCGATGCGCGCTTCGAGCGGTCCCAGCGTGTCGCTCAAGCGCCGCACCTCGACGGCGGCCGCCTCGTCCAGATGCCCTGCAATCAGTTCGCGCGCGCGCGCCGCGGCATGCGAGGGCACGCTCACGCGAAACTGCGCCTGGCCGAAGCGGATGGGAAACACCGACGGCGAGAGGGCTGAGGCCACGGCCGTATCGATGCCGTGCGCCGACAACAGCGCGCGGACCACCTCCGCCTCGATGGACGAGTGGCTGTGGAAGATGAAGACTGGTGACCCGGCCGACGCGGCGTCCATCAGATGCTCACGGTGTCACCGGTTCAATCTTGAGCACGACCATCGTCATGTCGTCGTGCGGCTCGGCGTCCCCGACGAACGTGCGGACCTCGCGCAGGACGCGCTCGCGAATCGCGGTCGCGCCGAGTTCGGGCTGGCTCCGCAGCACCCGCGCCAGCGCGGCGTCTCCAAACATCTCGCCGGTACGGTCCATGGCCTCGGTGATGCCGTCAGTGTAAAGCACGACGATGTCGCCCGGAACAATTGCGCGCGTGTGCTCCGCCAGGATCTCGGGAAACCGCTCCGTCGCGCCGGGAAGCCTCAACCCGAGGACCATGCCGTCCGACATGATCACCTCGCTCTGCCCGCCGGAGACGACCATCAGCGGCGTGTGTCCGGCCCGCGCCGAGGTCAGGGTGCCGGCGTGCATGTCGAGCACGGCATAGGTCATCGTGATGAAACTGCGGTTATCCAGGTGATCGGCCAGCAGTTGGTTGACTTGAATCAGCAACGCCCGCGGCGAGGTCTCGGTGTGGCTGAGCGCGAGGATGATGCCCTTGAGCTCGGCCATGTAGAGCGCGGCGGACGTCCCCTTGCCCGAGACGTCGGCCACCAGCACGCCGAGCACGCCAGGACCCAGCTCGAAGAAATCGTAGTAGTCCCCGCCCACCTCGCGCGCGGGCTCGCAGAGCGCGGCGATGTCGAGGCCGGCCATCCGCGGTGGCTGCACCGGCAGCAGTGACTTCTGAATCTCGCGCGCAATGCGGAGTTCGTCGTCCAGGCGCTGCTTCTCCCGCTGGACGTGCAACAGGTGCTCGATGCTCGCGCTCATGCGGTTGAACGAGTCCGCCAGTTCGCCCAGCTGATCGCGCGATTCGATCGTGATGCGGTGGGCGAAGTCGCCCTGTTGGACGCGCTCGGTGCCCACGAAGAGCTCGTGCACCGCGGACGTGATGGACTTGGCCAGCACCGCCCCCATGACGAACGCGGATCCCTGGACGATGAGGAAGAGTGCGCCAAGCACCTTCAACAGCGTCACGAGCACGGACCAGCTGAAGTCGAAGGTCCCGGTCACCGGCGTCGCCCCAACGGCGGCGAGACGATCGTAGAGGCCGGCGACCGGCGCCACGAGGTGGACGGCGACCCGGCCCTTGTCGCCATCGCTCCAGGCGGTGCAATCGATGAAGGCGACCGTCTCGCGGAAGAGCGACGTCTGACGGGTGGCGGCGTCGGCCTGAACGGTCGTGCCCGGGACGCCGCAGCCGGACACGACCAGGCCTTCGATGCCGGTGCCGGTCCGTTCGCGCAGACGTCCAATCATCGCGGCATCCAGCGGCAGGTCCGCCACCACGAAGTGCGACCCATCCGCCGTGGGGACCGCCGATCGAATGACGAGGGCGGGGCCATGCGCTGGCGAAGCCGCGAGGGGCAACGTGCCCGAGAAGCCCGCCGCCAGCCGGATCCAGTTCGGCACCGCGTCAGGGGCTGCCGCGTGCGTCCACGGGCCCGCCGTCGCTATCGCTTCGCCTGACGCCAGAGAAACCGCGGCCATCGACAGTTCCGGATAGGTCGCGGCCAGGTTCGCGAACTTCCGCTGGAGCGCCACTGCGGCAATCGACGGATTGCGCCCGATCTCGATCGCCGAGGTTTCGGCAATCTGGTGGAGGTCCTCCACGGTGTCGCCGTAGCCTTCGAGAAACACGTACGACGTGACCGTCACGTACAGCAGCACACCGAACGCCAGCGCGAACGCCGTGCTCAGCACGACGGGCACGACGCCGAGGAAGAGGTACGACAGCAGCAGCTTCCGCCGCACACGCCAGAGGAAGGCCCGGCGGTTCCGCGAGATCGCCAGGATGACGATCCAGGCCACACCCCCGAGCCACGCGAGGGACACCACCTTGCGGAACAGATCCGCAAACGGTGGCAGTGTCACGAAGAACTGAAGGCCGACCGTGAACAGCAGGAGGCCGGATGTGAGCAGCAGCAGCCGGCCTGGCAGCGTCCGCATCAGACTGGCCAGCACGATCGGCGGAGACTGCCTCGATGCGCTCCACGGATCGTCGGCCGGCGCGCCGCGCGCCAATCGGTTCCGCCACCGCGTCAGGATCGAGGGCACTGGCCTACGACTCGGCCCTGGGACCGACGTTTTGATCCAACCACTGGAGGTAGGCATCACTCCCGTCGATCACGGGCAGGACGAGAAACTCAGGCACGTCGTGCGGATGCCGGTCGCTGAGCGTGTCCCACAACTGATCGACCTGATCGGTGGTCGTCTTGATGAGCATCTGCTGCTCGTGATCGACCTGCGGGACGCCTTTCCAGGTGTACACGGATCGGATGCCGGGCACGATGGTCACGCAGGCGGCGAGTCCCGTTCCAACAATCTCCTGCGCCAGGGCGGTGGCATCGAAATCCCCAGGCAAGGTCGTGAGCGCGACGACGAAGTCACTCATGCGGACATTCTACGGGCTGCAGGCCGTGCACTGCAGAATGAGGCCTCTCATCGCTGGTCACCTCGTCCCCAGAACCCTTCGTGCCACATCGCAGGCCATTCCACGTCGCAGAACGTGAAGGCAGGCGGCGATTTGCGGCGCTTTCCACTTGTACAGGCGGGCGAAACCTGATAAAAAAGAGCTCGCTTGTCAGACCTCCGCCACGTCGCATCGGCGCCGATCTCCGCCCCCGCCTCGAGCCGGGCTCGGAAGCGCGCGTCAGCGGCCGAACATCGCGAGCGGCGGCGCAGCGCCATCACCTGGGGACTCTTGATCGTGCTCGGCGCCCTGCTCGTCAACGCCGTCGTCGGCGATGGCGGGTACCTGGCCACGGTGCGAGCGTCCCGTGAGGAGGCCCAGCTGGCGGCCGAAGTCACGGCACTCTGGCTCGAGAATCAACAACTGGTCGCCCAAGGCAAACGGCTCGAGGACGATACGTCGGCCATCGAAGAGGTCGCGCGGCGCGATCTCAGCATGATCAGGCCGGGCGAAACGATGGTCGTCATCCGTAACGCCGCCACCGCCGCTCCACCGGCCACGACGAAGTAAGCTCGTCATCGTGCCCGAACTCCTCGACTTCGTCCTCCATTTCGATCGCCATCTGCTCGAGCTCGTGAACGCGCACGGCCAGTGGTGGATCTACGGTCTGCTCTTCGCCATCGTCTTCGCGGAGACCGGTTTCGTGGTCACCCCGTTCTTGCCGGGCGACTCGCTGCTGTTTGCCGCCGGGGCGCTCGTGGGACCCGGCGTGCTGCAACCGCTGCCCCTCTTGGGATTGCTCTTCGTCGCCGCCTTCCTGGGCAACTCGGTCAACTACGCCATCGGACGCCGCGTCGGACCGCGCATCTTTTATGCGACAGAGCCTGCGACCCGGGCCGCCGGCAGGTGGGATCGGCTGCTCAACCGCCAACACCTTGCACGCGCACACCAGTTCTTCGAAACGTACGGCGGCAAGGCCGTTGTGCTGGGCCGCTTCGTGCCGATCGTCCGGACATTCGTTCCGTTCGTGGCCGGCGCGGCGGCCATGCTGCCACGATCATTTCTGGCCTACAACGCCATCGGCGCCGCCGCGTGGGTCGGCCTCTGCGTCGGCGCAGGCGTGCTCTTTGGCCAGTTCCCGATCATCAAGAACAACTTCTCCCTCGTGACGATCGGTATCGTCGCGGTCTCGCTCTTGCCTGTGGCCGTAGAGTTTCTCCGACATAGGCGGAAGGCTTAGGCTCAGGGCTAGGCCCGCGAGCCTCCCACGCAGCGCCCCCGGCCACCTCCTGAGGCTCCACTTGACACGGCCCCTGCGCATCGTGTCTGCTGGAGAGGCTTCATGACGTCGTCCTTCGTCTGTTGTCGTGCCTGCACCGTGTCGACCACGTGTCGATGCGCGTGTACTGCGCCGACGCTGGCGAGGTAGAAGACACCTGTAGCGCAAGACCCTACCGGTTCGGCTCCACCCCCCTCACAGTCTGTCGGCCTCATCCCCGCTCATGCGGTTTCTATTGTTGTGCGCCGTTTCGTAGATTCGTGCGCTCTCCATAAATACCAGTGACCATTTTTCAGGCTGCACCTATGCGATCCAGTTCGACCTACCCTTCACGCCGATCATCCCAGAGGTCTCTTCCGCTGCGCGTATTTCTCCTTGCTGTGACTGCCGGTGCCCCCACCGCGTCACAGGCGTTCGCACAGGCGGCGTCGGCCGCCCCAGCGGCTCCCGTTGCCGCGACCCAGACCGCCGCGCCGGTCATCGCGGGCTGGCAGGACGGCTTCTTCGTCCAATCCGCCAACGGCGACAACCGTATCCAGATCGGAACGGTCGTTCAGGTCGACGGCCGCTTCACGACGGACGATCCGTCACCGTTCACCGACACGTTCACGATGCGCAAGGCCCGGCCGATGCTCCAGGGTCGGGTCGGGAAGTACTTCGACTTCAGGCTGACGCCCGAGCTGGGCAACGGCGCCGCCACGGTCCTCGACGCGTATGTCGACACGCGCTTCTCCAGTGCCTTCCGGGTACGTGTCGGCAAGGACAAGACGCCCGTGGGACTCGAGGTGCTCTACACGGATCCCGGCCTGCTGTTTCCCGAGCGCTCCCTGGCGTCGAGCCTCATCCCGAACCGGGACGTCGGCGTGCAGGTGCAGGGCGACCTCGCCAGCGCCAAGGTGAGCTACTCGATCGGGGTGTTCAACGGCATCGTGGATGGCTCGAATTCGACGACGGACGTCGACACGAACAATGGGAAGGACATCGCCGGACGCGTTTTCGTGCAGCCCTTCCGTAATCCGACAACGCCGCAATCCGCGTGGAACAACCTCGCGTTTCATCTGGGCGCCTCGGCCGGATCGCAATCCGGCAGCGCGCTGCCGTCGTTCAAGACGTCCGCCGGCCAGACGTACTTCTCGTACGCCGGCGCCAACGCCGATGGGGACCGCGTACGGGTCACGCCAGGTGTCGCCTACTACTACAAGAACCTCGGCACATTCGCCGAATACGCCCGCACGACGCAGGAGATCGCCAAGTCGGGCGCGCGGAGCAACATCACGAACGACGGCTGGGACGTGAGCGGCACGTGGATTCTGACGGGCGAGGCCGCCTCGAGCGGTGTCATCCGGCCGAAGCGACCCTTCGATCCGTCCGCCGATCACTGGGGCGCCATCCAGATCGTCGCGAGGTTCTCGCAGCTGCAGATCGATCAGGCCGCGTTCGACGCCGGCCTGGCCGCACCCGGCGCGAGCCGCACGGCCAGACAGTTCACGATCGGCGCGGACTGGTACCCGGTGCAGTTCGTCAAGTACTACGTCGCGTACGAACGCACGTCGTTCGACGGCGGCGCCGGCACCCGGCCCGCCGAGAACTCCATCATCTTCCGCACGCAGCTGGCCTTCTAACGGCCCCATATTTCGGAGATCACGATGACACCGCAACGATTCGCTCGCATCGCCGCACTCGCGGCCCTCACGCTGGCTGGTGCCGCATCCGCGCAGGCGCAAACGCTCCTCAACGTCTCCTACGATCCGACCCGAGAGCTCTACACCGCCATCAACGCGGCGTTCGTCAAGGACTACGCCGCGAAGAACGGCGGGAAGGTCCTGAAGATCGAACAGTCGCACGGCGGCTCCGGCGGCCAGTCGCGTGCCGTCTCGGACGGCCTCGAGGCGGACGTCGTGACGCTGGCGCTCGCGTATGACATCGACGCCATCCAGAAATCGGGCCTGATCTACGCCGGGTGGCAGAAGAAGCTGCCGGACAACAGCTCGCCCTACACCTCCACGATCGTGTTCCTCGTCCGCCGCGGCAACCCCAAGGGCATCAAGGATTGGAACGACGTCGTGAAACCGGGCGTCGCCGTGATCACGCCCAACCCGAAGACGTCGGGCGGCGCGCAGTGGGCGTATCTGGCCGCGTGGGAATACGGCAGGCGCGCGGGTGGCAACACCGAGGCCGCGGGCAAGGACTTCGTCTCGAAGCTCTACAAGAACGTGCCCGTGCTCGACAGCGGTGCGCGCGGATCAACGACCACGTTCGTCCAGCGCGGCATTGGCGATGTGCTGCTGGCGTGGGAGAACGAAGCGTATCTGGCGCTCGCCGAAACACCCGGCAAGTTCGAGATCGTCGTGCCGTCGCTCAGCATCCTCGCCGAACCGCCAGTCGCGGTCGTCGACAAGAACGTGGACCGGAAGGGGACGCGCGCGGCCGCCGAGGCCTACCTGAAGTTTCTCTACACGCCCGAAGCACAGGACATCATCGCGAAGAACCACTATCGCCCGCGCAACCCGCAGGTCGCCGCCAAGTACGCCGCCTCATTCGCCAAGCTGAAGGTCTTCACCATCGACGAGGCGTTCGGCGGCTGGACGAAAGCACACGACGTGCATTTCGGCGATCGCGCGTATTTCGACCAGATCTACGTACCGGCAGGCCGGTAGATCCACGGTGGCCCGCGCCGGGACATGTTCCCGGCGCGGGCGCCTGACCGCTGATGGCTTCCCGCGCCCGCTCCCGCAGTGTCCTGCCAGGGTTTCGCATCACCATGGCGTTCACGCTCTTCTATCTCGCGCTGATTGTGCTCGTGCCGCTTTCCACGTTGCCAATCAAGAGCGCATCGGCCACCTGGCCCGTCTTCGTCCAGACGATCACGGATCCGCGCGTCGTCGCATCCTACAAGCTCAGCATCACGACCGCGTTCTACGCCGCGAGCGTGAATGCGATCTTCGGTGCGCTCGTGGCCTGGGTGCTGGTGCGCTACGAGTTTCCAGGCAAGCGGTTCGTGGACGCGTTGATCGATCTGCCGTTTGCGCTGCCGACCGCTGTCGCGGGCATCACGCTCACGTCGCTCTACGCGCCGAATGGCTGGCTCGGCGAGCCCTTGGCGCGTTACGGGATCACGGTGTCGTTCACGCCGCTCGGCATCACCATCGCGCTCATTTTCATCGGACTGCCATTCGTGATCCGCACGCTGCAGCCCGTCATCGAGGATCTGGACGCGCAGGTCGAGGAGGCCGCCACGAGCCTGGGCGCCAGCCGGACCCGCGTGCTCACCGCCATCATCCTCCCCTACCTGTACCCTGCATGGCTGACGGGATTTGCGCTCTCGTTCGCGCGCGCCGTCGGCGAGTACGGCTCCGTCGTGTTCATCTCCGGCAACATGCCGATGCGAACCGAGATCGCGCCGCTCCTCATCATCACGAGACTGCAGCAGTACGACTACCCCGGCGCCACGGCCATTGCCCTCGTGATGCTGACCCTCTCGTTCCTGCTCCTGCTCGGCCTCAACGCCCTGCAACACTGGACCGCGCGTCGTCTCGCGCACTGAGGCTCAATGGCTGGGACCGTTACCGCTCGACGTTCGTTCACGACTCGCACGCGCCGCCACCTGACCGAGCCGGCGGTCGTCCGCTGGACGCTCACGATTGTCGCCCTGCTGTTCCTGACGCTGTTTCTGGCTGTGCCATTGGTGATGGTCTTCAGCGAGGCCCTCGCGAAGGGGCTGGAAGCGTACCGCGCCGCGATCGTCGAGCCGGACGCCGTGGCCGCGTTGCGGCTGACGCTCCTGGCCGCCGTGATTGCCGTGCCGGCGAATCTGCTGTTCGGCCTGGCCGCCGGGTGGGCCATCGCGAAATTCCGCTTCCCGGGGCGCAACCTGCTGGTCACGCTGATCGACCTGCCGTTCGCGGTATCGCCCGTGATCTCCGGCATGGTGTTCGTGCTGATGTTCGGGCGCCAGGGTTGGTTCGGCACGTGGCTGATCGATCACGACATGAAGATCATCTTCGCGGTACCGGGCATCGTGCTGGCCACCATCTTCGTGTCGTTTCCCTTCGTCGCGCGCGAGATCATCCCCGTCATGGAGGCCGCCGGCACCGAAGAAGAGGAGGCCGCGCGCGTGCTCGGGGCCAGCGGTCTGCAGACGTTCTTCCGCGTCACGCTGCCGAACATCAAATGGGGCCTGCTCTACGGCGTCATCCTGTGCAATGCCCGCGCGATGGGCGAGTTCGGCGCGGTGTCGGTGGTGTCCGGCAAGATTCGCGGGCGCACCAACACGCTGCCGCTCCAGGTCGAAATTCTGTACAACGAATACAACTTCCAGGCGGCCTTCGCGGTCGCCTCGCTGCTGACGCTCCTCGCGCTGGTCACGCTGCTCGCCAAGACGCTGATCGAGCGGCGCCTGGCTCGCACGCTCGCTTCCCAGGACGATGAGCAGTTTCAGGAGGCCGCGTAGTGGGCATCGAAGTCCGTCAGGTCACAAAAACGTTCGGTCGGTTCACATCCCTCGACAACGTCAGCTTTTCCGTCGCCTCAGGCGAACTGGTGGCCCTGCTCGGCCCCTCGGGATCGGGCAAGACAACGCTGCTCCGGATCATTGCCGGCCTCGAACAAGCTGACCGCGGCAATGTGCTGCTCGAAGACGAGGACGCCACGAATCGCAACGCGCGGGATCGCAACGTCGGCTTCGTCTTCCAGCACTACGCGTTGTTCCGTCACATGACGGTGTTCGAGAATGTCGCCTTCGGACTTCGCGTTCGCCCACGCGCCCGGCGGCCATCCGACGAAGTCATTCGGCAGAAGGTGCAGGCACTGCTGGAACTCGTGCAGCTCGACTACCTTGGCAACCGGTACCCGCGACAGCTATCCGGCGGCCAACGGCAGCGGGTCGCGCTGGCGCGCGCGCTGGCCGTTGAGCCCAAGGTGCTGCTGCTCGATGAACCCTTTGGCGCCCTGGATGCCAAGGTCCGGCAGGAGCTTCGGCGGTGGCTCCGGCGGCTGCACGACGAGATTCACCTGACCAGCGTGTTCGTGACGCACGACCAGGAAGAAGCGCTCGAGCTCGCTGACCGTGTGGTGGTGATGAACGAAGGCCACATCGAGCAGGATGGCAGTCCTGAAGACGTGTTCGAGCGGCCGGCGACGTCCTTTGTCATGAACTTCCTGGGCACCGTCAACATCTTCCACGGACGCGTGGAGTCGGGCCAGGCGCTCCTCGGCCCGATCAAGATGGACTACCCCGAGCATCCGGCCGCCACGCCCCAACCGGCCGCAGGATATGCCCGGCCCCACGAGCTGGACCTGACGCGTGATGACGAAGGCGGCGGACTCTGGGCCACGTTGGCCGAGGTCAACACGACGGGCGCCATCGTCAAGCTCGGACTGAATGACGATGAGGGACGTTTGATTCAGGTGCAGCTGAGCCGCGACGCCTACGATGCGCTGCGCCCCTCGACGGGCGAGCAGCTGTACGTGAAACCGCGCCGCCTCCGAGTGTTCGTCACGGGATGACGCGTGGCTTGCCTTCGCGGCTCAACAGCCTCTTGCCTTCCACCAGCTCGCGGCGCCGCTCCGCGTCGACCACGGGCATCTCGACGCTGAGTCGCTTCAACGCGTCCACGATGAGCTCGCCCACCGCCAGCTGCATGTACCACTTGTGGTCGGCGGGAATCACGAACCAGGGCGCCTCGTCCGTGCTCGTGTGCTCGAGCATCTCCTCGTACGCGCGCTGGTAGTCATCCCACAGCGCCCGCTCCTTGACGTCCTGCAATGAAAACTTCCATTGCTTCTCGGGTTTCTCGATGCGTTCGAGGAAGCGGCGCCGTTGCTCCTCCGCCGAGACGTGCAGGAAGAACTTCAGAACGATGGTACCGTTCTGCACCAGGAAGGACTCGAAGTGTCGAATCTGTTTATAGCGCTGCCGCCAGATCTTCTTGGAGACGACTCCGGGCGGCAGTTGCTGCCTCGTCAGGAACTCCGGATGGACGCGAACGACCAGCACTTCTTCGTAGTGCGATCGGTTGTGAATCCCGATGATGCCCCGCTGCGGCAGCGCCGCGACCGACCGCCACAAGTAGTCGTGATCGAGCTCGTGCGTGGTCGGCGCCTTGAAGCTCGTCACCTGCACGCCTTGCGGGTTCACGCCGCTCATGACGTGCTTGATGGTCGAGTCCTTGCCGGCACCGTCCATGGCCTGCAGGATGATGAGCAGCGACCAGCGGTCCTGGGCGTAAAGGCGCGTCTGGGCCTCGGCAATCGACCGTACGTTGTCGGCAAGCAGCCGGGCGGCATCGGCGCGCGCGCCGACGCCGGGCGTGTGACTCGTCGAGTAATCGGCCAGCCGCACGCGGGAACCGGGTCGCACCAGAAAAGGCTTACGTTTCATGAGGGAACTCCCAGGCAGATACGATACCCCGCGTTGCGCGTGGTCACGACGTCTGGAGCGACAGCGTGACGCGCGAGATCAGTATCGACCAGCGGCACCACACCGAGCCCATCGACGTCATCGGCGATGTCCATGCGTGCCTCGATGAGCTGACCGAACTCTTTCGGGCGCTCGGATACCAGCCCGATGCCGAGGCCGGATGGCGATCCCCGGAAGGCCGGCTGCCGGTCTTCGTCGGCGACTTCGTCGATCGCGGCCCGGCCACCGCCGGCGTCCTCGCGCTGGTCATGCGCATGGTCGATTCGGGCTCGGCACTAGCCGTGCCTGGCAATCACGACGTGCAACTGGAACGGCACCTGGCCGGAGAACCCGTCCCGCTCGTCTATGGCCTGGCCGAGACGGTGGCCGACCTCGAGCTCGAGCCCCAGGCGTTTCGCGACGACGTGCTGGCGTTCTTCCAGGCGCTCCCGGGTCACGTCATCCTCGACGACGGCCGGCTCGTCGTCGCCCACACGGGACTGCCGGAACGCTTTCACGGCGTCGGCGGAGCCGACATACGCAATCTGGCCGTGTACGGCGCCGTCAACGGCGAGATGGACCCCACGAGTCACGAGAAGCGGCATCCCTGGGTGCATGACTACGCCGGCGACGCGGCCGTGGTCTACGGTCACACCTGCGTGGGCCAGCCCGAGTGGCGCCGCAACAGTCTCGACATCGACACGGGCTGCGTGTTCGGCTGGAAGCTCACCGCCCT
>JBDTNQ010000088.1:0-17943 GCA_039933635.1 Acidobacteriota bacterium | reverse complement strand
GCGGCGGCCGGAGCCGGCTGCTGGGCGAACGCCACGGCAGGAATTGCGGCGAAACCAACAACGAGCGCGGACGCGATAACAACGTTTCTGACCATCGTGAGCTCCTGTCTAGCGGTAGGGCGGTGAGCACAGCATATTACGGCCCGAGTCCTGAAACCGGGAGTCTTAAGAAACGCCGTGTCATTCTTCCAGCATGCAGGCCCTGGAACGGCTTCCGATCGACGGGTTTCTCGACGAGATCGTCGCGCGGGTGCGGGAGCGGCGGGCCGTCGTGGTCACGGCTGCACCGGGGGCGGGCAAGACCACACGGGTCCCCCCGGCACTGGCCGGGGACGGACGGCTGCTCCTGCTCCAGCCCCGCCGCGTGGCGGCACGGGCCATCGCACGGCGCATTGCCGATGAGCAGGGATGGACGATCGGCGGGGAAGTCGGATGGCACGTCCGTTTCGATCGCCGCGAATCGGCCGGAACAAGGCTGCTCGTGGCGACGGAAGGTATCCTGACCGCGCGCATCCAGCAGGACCCCCTGCTGTCCGAATTCCGCACCGTCGTCATCGACGAGTTTCACGAGCGCAGCATCCACGCCGACCTGGGACTCGCCCTCACACGGCAGGCCTGGCTCGCGCGCGACGACTTGCGAATCGTCGTCATGTCCGCCACCCTCGACGCCGACAGGGTCGCCGGGTTTCTCGGCGGCTGTCCGATCGTGGCCGTGCCCGGGCGTCTGTTCTCCATCGAAACGGTCTATCGTCCCGGGATCACCCTGGAGTCCGTCGTCGCCGACGAGGTCGATCGCGCGTCAGGTGCCCTGTTGTGTTTCTTGCCGGGCGCAGGTGAGATTCGCCGCGCAGCCGATCGCCTCGCGCCGCTGCTGTCCGGACGCGCGTCGATTCAAGAGCTTCACGGTAGTCTCTCGCCGGAGGCCCAGGACGCGGCGCTCACCCCTTCCGCGGATCGACGCGTCATCCTCGCCACCAACATTGCCGAAACCACGCTCACCGTGCCAGACGTTCGCATCGTCGTCGACGCCGGTTTTCAGAAAGTCGCGCGGTACGATGCGGAGCGCGGGCTCGAGAGCCTGGAGACCGAGCGCATTTCGCGCGACGCGGCGGATCAGCGTGCAGGCCGCGCAGGACGGCTGGGGCCTGGACGCGCGATTCGATTGTGGCACGCGCGGGATCGACTCAGACCGCACCGCGAGCCAGACATCGCACGCGTCGATCTTGCCGCGCCGGTGATGGACGTGCTCGCGTGGGGCGGCGACCCGCGAACGCTGGAGTGGTTCGAGGCGCCACCGACCGACGCGCTCGAGCGATCGATTGGCCTGCTTGTCGCGCTCGGGGCCGTCGATGATTCGCTGCGCTTCACTGCGCTCGGTCGCGCCCTTCGCCGCCTGCCACTACATCCGCGCCTTGGCCGCCTGCTCCTTGCCGCCAACGGCGCCCGGTCCGCGGCGATTGCGTGCGCGATTCTGTCGGAGCGCCACTTCCTGCCCGCGTCGCGCGGCGCCACGCGCTGCGACCTCCTCTCGGCGGTCGACCGCGAGCGCGATCTGCCACCGCACGTGCTGCGCGTCGCCAGGGACATCCGCGAGACGGCGCGTGAGCTGCTCGGTTCAGACGCCAGAGAGGCGATCGACGACGACGCGTTCAGGAAGGCGGTGTGGACCGGATATGCGGACCGCGTCGCCAGGCGACGCGCGCCCGGCAGCGATCGCTTTCTCCTGTCGTCAGGCACCGGCGCGAGACTGGGTCGCGAAAGCGGCGTGGTCGATGCGGAGTTCATTGTCGCGGTCGACGTCGCGGCGGGACTGCCTGCTGTCTCAGGTGCGGCCTCCGAGGCCATTGTCCGCATGGCCACGCGAGTGGAGCGTGAGTGGTTGCGTCCTGCTTCCACGACGCTGGAGCATCGTCTCGATGAGCAGACCGGCGTCGTCCGGGCGCTGCGCGTCGAGCGCCTTGGTGCGATTGTGTTGCGCGAGGTCGCGGCCGAGGCCGATGCGAACGGTCGGGCGCGACTCGTGGCGGCCGCACTGAAGACGCGCGGTCCCTCCGACGGTCAGCGCCAGCTGCTGCAGCGACTGATCGTCGTCGGACACCCGGCCACGTTTGACGCACTCGTTGATGACGCGGTGCATTTCGCGACGCGATCGTCCGAGGTGGATCTCGCGACCGTGCTGTCGCCTGAGGCACGCCGCGCCCTCGAGCGGGACGCCCCGTCCGACATTCCGCTGCCCAGCGGCCGCCGCGCGCGGCTCGACTACCGGGTTGACGGGCGCATCGTTGCGGCCGTGAAACTGCAGGAGCTGTTTGGTCTGGCCGACACGCCGCGGCTGGGCCGGGATCGGACACCGGTCACCTTCGAACTCCTGGCCCCAAACGGCCGTCCCGTCCAGGTCACGTCCGACCTGCGGAGCTTCTGGACGACCGGCTACCAGGAAGTGCGCAAGGAGTTGCGCGCGCGATATCCGAAACACCCGTGGCCTGAGGACCCGTGGACCGCGCAGGCCACGCATCGAACGAGCAAGCGGACGCCACGATGAGTGCCCGGGACCTTCGCGGTGCCCCGGACCTTCAGGTCCGGGGCCTGTCCATCGACAGTTGATTTGATATTTACTACAATCAAGTAAATATGGGACGCCACCACCTTGGCGCATTCGAACAGATGCTGCTCTACGCACTGGTGCGCCTGGGACCCGACGCGTCTGGGCTGGACATCGCGCGTCTCATCGAAGAGCGAACCGCGCGCGTGATCTCGCCGGGCGCCATCTATGCCGGGATGGATCGCCTTGCGGACCGCAAGCTGGTCACATCGAGACTGGGTGATCCGACGCCGCAGCGGGGGGGCAAGCGCCGGCGTCTGTACCGCGCGACGTCGGCCGGCGTGGCACGTCTCCGGAGCGCGCACGAAGCCCTCGGCGAGATGGCGCGCGGACTCCAACCCAAACTGCACTCGTCATGACCACGCGCGAGCCGAATCCGCCGCGTCTGGCGCGCCAGTTCGTCGCGTGGCGCTTCTCGGGCGAACGTCAGGAAATCGTCCTCGGCGACCTCGATGAGGCATTCCGGGACGCGCTCGCCGGCGGTGATTCGACGCGCCGCGCATCGCTCCGTTACTGGCGGCAGGCCTTGGCGTCCCTGCCTCCGCGCCGGCGCCGCTTCGAGGCATCGTTCGAATCGGTCGCCACTCCATCAAACGATCGTCACCCGGGGGTTCTGGACATGTCCCTGAATGATTTCCGGCACACCGGACGCTTCCTTCTAAAGTCGCCGTGGTGGACGATAGCGGTGGTCCTGACGATTGCGCTCGCAATTGGCGCGAACACGGCCGTATTCAGCGTCGTGAATGCCGTGATGCTGCGGCCTCTTCCGTTCGATCAACCCGATCGCCTCGTGTGGATCGCGGAACGCAACGATCGCCTCAACCTCCCGACGTTTGCGGCATCAATTCTCAATTACAGCGGGTGGAAGAGCCAGGCCCGGTCGTTCGAAGCGATGGGCGCGTTCGGTGGCGCGACGTTCACGCTCACCGGCAGCGGAGAACCCGAGCAGTTCGCCGGCGGCCAGTTGACGCCGTCGCTGTTCGGCGTGCTCGGGCTTCGGCCGGTGGCTGGTCGATCGTTCGCCGATGGTGACGATCGCCCTGGCGCACCGCTCGTCATCATGATCAGCGACGCGCTGTGGCGCCATCGCTTCAACCGCGATTCCGGGACGATTGGGCGGCACGTGACCGTGAACGGCGTCGAGGCGACCATTGTGGGCGTCGCACCGACGGCGCTCGCACCTTTGGCAGGTGGCGACATCTGGCGGCCGCTGACGATCGATCCCGGACGTGAAATGCGCCTGAATCACTGGGTCCTCGCCGTGGGCCGTCTGCGATCGGGGGTCACGCTCGCGGCAGGGCAGGCCGAAATGGATGGCGTCGCCCGCAACATGAGTGAGCAGTACGCGGAAATGAAGGACTGGGGCGTGCGTCTCGTGACGTTCCACGACTTCTTTCTGAATCCGCAACTCGGCACCGCGCTCCTGATGCTGTTGTGCGCCGTCGGGTGCGTCCTCCTCATCGCATCCGCCAACGTCGCCAACCTGTTGCTGGCGCGTTCGGCATCGCGTCGACGTGAGATGGCCGTGCGCGTGGCCCTTGGCGCGAGCCGAACACGCATCATCCGGCAGGTGCTCGCCGAGAGTCTGGCGCTGTCAGCGATTGGCGGCGTCTCGGGCCTGGCGCTCGCGGCCTGGGCGGTTCCCGCGATCGATGCGGTCCTTCCGGCCAATCTGTTGCCGGTCTCCGGTGTCCGGCTCGATGTCACGGTCATCGCGTTCGCGGTCGCGCTCACCGTTGCGACGGGCCTGCTGTTCGGCATCGCCCCGGCGTGGCGCTCGGCGCGGCTGACACTCACTGATGTGTTGAAGGGCAGCGGGCGCGGCGCGACAAGCGATCGGAAACGCCTCGGCAACGTGCTCGCCGCCGTTCAACTCGCGCTTGCCACCATGCTGCTCGTGGCGGCCAGTCTCCTGACGCAGAGCCTGCTGCGTCTTCAACACGTTACGCTCGGTTTCGATGCGGGCCACGTGCTCACCTTTCAACTCGCGCTCCCCTCCGCGCGCTATGCGGACAACCGTGGGATGCAGTTCTATCAGCAGCTGATGACGTCCTTGCGCGCCTCACCTGGCGTGCAGGGTGCCGCGGTATCCAGCGGCATTCCCTTCGGCGCAGGCAACTTCACCACCACGCCGATTGCCACGACCGGCCCGTCACCACTCCCACCGGACGCCGCGGTGCCCACGCCCTGGCGCATCGTCAGTTCCGCGTATTTCAAGACGATGCGAATTCCGCTGCTGCGCGGACGCGAGTTCCTGGATGCCGACGGTGTCATGGGCGCCAACGTCGTCATCGTGAGTCAGGCAACGGCGCGCCGATTCTGGGGCGAGGCCGATCCGTTGGGCCGAACGCTGCATCGACAGAACGATCGCCGCGAGTACACGGTGGTCGGTGTCGTCGGCGACGTGCGTCACACCGTCCTCAGTCAGGAATCGCCTTCGATCTACTACTCCAGCAGCCTGATCGGCACGCTGCCCCCGATGGATGTGGTGGTCCGCACGGATGGTGATCCGACGTCGGTTCTGCCGCTGATCCGGCAGCAGGTTCGTCAGCTCGATCCTGCGCTGCCGGTCTCGACTGTGAGGACGATGGAGGAGTGGGTGTCGACGAGCGCCGCGCCGTCGCGGCTCAACGCGGTGCTGATGGTGGCGTTCGCCGTCGTCGCGTTGTCCATTGCGGCGATTGGCATCTACGGTGTGCTCGCGTATTCGGTCAATCAGCGGACGCGGGAAATTGGCCTGCGGATGGCGCTGGGCGCGCAACGCGGCGAGGTGCTCAGGCTCATCGTCCGTGAAGGCATGAAGGTGGGCGCGCTCGGCATCGCGATCGGACTTGTCGCGGCAATGGGTGTGAGTCGATCGCTGGCGAGTCTGGTCTTCGGCGTCACCGTTCGCGACCCGTGGACATATGTCATCGTCGCGGCCACACTGGGCCTCGTCGCCCTGGCCGCCTGTGCCCTCCCCGCGCGTCGCGCGTCCCGCGTCGATCCGGTCATCGCGTTGCGCCAGGACTAAACTCGTCCCCTCGTCCCCTCGTCCCCTCGTCCCCTCGTCCCTTGGTCCCCTGGTCCCCTGGTCCCCTGGTCCCCTCATCCCGCGGTCCCCGGTCCTGCCTTACTATCGTTCTCGTGCTTCTCCCCGCGCCCCTCGTCGCGCGTCTGCATCGCAAGGCCGATGCGGCGCGATGGCGCGTGCCGGTCGAGGGTTTTTCGGCTGCGCTCGAGGCCGCCGTCGCGAAGGCGTTTCCGGGGGGGCATCCTTCGGCCAAGGACATCGAGCGTTTTCTCGAGGCGCTCCAGCTTGCGGACGTGGCGCTGGCCTGCGCCTGTGCGGCGGGAGACGACGAAGCCTGGGAGCATTTCGTGCGCGAGTACCGGCCGGCGCTGTACCGGGCGGCGGACGCACTCGATGGCACAGGCAACGCTCGTGAGCTGGCGGACGGGTTATACGCGGATCTGTTTGGGATGAAGGAGCGTGACGGGGAGCGGCGCTCGCTCTTTCGGTATTTTCACGGCCGCAGTTCGCTGGCCACCTGGTTGCGCGCGATCCTGTCCCAGCGGCACGTCGATCGGATTCGGGCGACACGCCGCACCGAGTCGCTGCCGGATGACGAATCGGCGAGCGCGCTGCCGGCTGCCGACCGTCCACTCGATCCCCATCGGGCTCGCGTCACCGAGTTTCTTCGCGGAACGCTGGCGCGCGTCATGGCGACCCTGGTGCCGCGCGATCGACTGCGCCTCAGTTGTTACTATGCTCAGAGCCTCACCCTGGCGCAGATCGGACGTCTCCTCGGCGAGCACGAGGCGACCGTATCGCGGCATCTGACGCGCACGCGCCGCGACATCCGCCAGCGGGTGGAGCAGCACCTGCGTGAGGTGGCGCGTTTTTCGCCCGCCGACATTGACGAGTGTTTTGCCGCCGTCACCGAGGATCCGGGTGCGCTCGACGTGTCGGAATTGCTGGGGACCGGCGTCGTCCGCAAGGATGTCGCGGTGGATCGTTCTAGATCATGAGGAGGTCGTGTGCCGAGCGGTGACCGCGATCGCGTCGTCGAACAGTTGCTGAGGACGTCCGCTGGCGATTTGCTCGCCGCGCCGGCCCCGGACTGTCTCGACGCGGAGATCCTCGCCGCGTGGCAGGACGGCGGCCTCGATGCGACCGTCGCCCGGCGTATCGAAGGCCATCTGGCGACCTGCGCACGATGTCAGGCGATGGCGGCGGCGTTCGTCCGCGCTGAGGTGGTGCCCGCTCCGGTGCCTGCACGGGCGGGCTGGGGGCTGCGCTGGCTCGTACCGGTTGCGGCGACGGCAGCCGCGGCGGTGGCCGTCTGGGTGTTCGTCCCGCGCCAACCGGCGGGATCGGCAGCCGAACAGAAGGTGGCCATGAACGAAGCGGCTCCTGCGCCGGTTCAAGCAGCACCTCCGTCGGCGCCATCCACACTCGCGAGTCCGGATCGAAGTGCGGCCGAGGCGGCCAACACGGCGGACGGGCCGAGATCGACCGAGGACAGGCAGCGTGCGGACGCGAAGACCGAGACTGCGTCCATTGGTGCTCTCAGGGACGAAAATGCCGCTTCGAATGGTGGACGGGGATCTCTGGCGCAGGGGATGCTCAACGCACCTGCGGCAGTGCCCGTCCCGCCTCCACCGGCAGCAGTTTTGGCCGCCGCGCCCGTCCCGCCTCCTCCGGCGAGAGGTGCGGCCGCTGCGCCGCCATCACCAACACCACCGGCGCCAGCGCAAGTTCCGCCTCAGCGCGAGTCGGTACAGGTGACGGCCGAGGCGCCCCTCATTCAGGCACAGTCGGGCGAGCGATCGGTTGCCGTGACGACGACGCAGGTGGAGAACCTTCCGGTGGCCCGCGGCAACTTCGCGGAACTACCTAAACTGGCCGCGGCTTCTCCCGCTTCTGCCGGGCGGCGAGCCGGCGGAGCAGCGCCGAACAACGTGATGCTCGATGGCATCAGCCCGACGGACAGCCGGGTTGCGGTGCTCGTCGTTGCCGAATTCACAGCCGCCGTGCCGGTCGCGCCTGCTGAGATGGGTGCCCCCACGTCACCGGCGCCGGCGCCGGCCGCCGGCGGTGCTGCCGGCCGCGGTGGCGCATTGGTGGCCAGGGTCACGGCTCCTGCGACGCGCTGGCGCGTGCTGGCGGACGGTCGCGTCGAACGTTCGCTCACCGGAGGCTCGACCTGGGACGCGATGGCTCTCGATCCCGCGACGCGCGTGACTGGCGGCGTCGCGCCGTCGATGATGGTCTGCTGGCTGATCGGTACCGGCGGCACGGTGTTGCGGACGACTGACCGTCTGCACTTCGAGCGTCTCCCGTTTCCGGAAACCGTGGATCTCGTTGTCGTCCAGGCGACGAGCGAGATGGTCGCCACCGTGATCACGCGAGATAGTCGCGCGTTTGCCACGGCTGACGGCGGGACGACCTGGCGGGTCCTGGCACGCTGAGGCTGGGGAGCTCTCTGCCGCCAGGGTGGAAGGGCGTGCGACGCGCTAGCTCGTCCCAGAGATGTGGCGACACCAAGCGCCCGAGGCGCCCCGGTGGCAGCCGCGACGACCGGAACATCGTCGTGCGAGCCGTCGTGGAATGGTGCTTTGGGCGCGAAATGCGGGGGGCGGCGAGCGGCTCACCAGGGCCGCGCCATGACAGACTAGAAACCAGGCCGCAGTGGGCGGTCCGCCCGCTACGCTCCTCACGACGCCTGTAGCCCGTCACTTCTGGCCTGAACCCTTTCATGCAATGTCAGCACTTCGGAATCTGCGGCGGGTGTAGTCTTCCCGGCATTCCGTACGCGACGCAGCTCGCCATGAAACAGGCGCGGCTCGAGACGATGCTCGGCGTGGCGGTGCCGCCCGTCATACCGTCGCCCCGCGAGGATCGATTTCGCCACAAGGTCACGTTCGTCTTTGGATCCGACGAGACGGGCCGTCGCATCGTGATGGGGCACTACGCCGCTGGTGGACGGACGATGGTGCCGGTGGAGGAATGTCCGGTCCACAGCGATCGCGGCAACCAGCTGGCCTTCACGCTGCGTGATCAGCTGACGCGCGCGAGGGTGTCGCCGGACGTATTGCGGCACGTGTTGGTCCGCACGACGGAGAGCGGCCGTCAGGCCGTGATGATGCTGATCGTGTCGCGGAACGATCGCAGTCTACGAAGGCCCATCCGCCAGTTTCTGGAGCTTGCGGGCGCGCCGGATGGGTTTTTCGTCAACATCAACGATCGGCCAGGGCCGTTCATGGTGGGCCGCGAGACGATCCGCATTGCCGGTCGGCCGCACGTGCGCGAGGACGCCCTGGGGCCGGCATACCTTATCTCGCCATCGGCGTTCTTTCAAACGAACATCGGTTCCACGCGCAGCCTCATCGATCTCGTGGTGTCGGGCGTCGGCGACGCGCGTCGCGTGCTGGATCTCTACAGCGGCAGCGGGCTGTTCACGATTCCGTTGGCGCTCGCTGGCGCGTCGGTGACGGCGGTGGAAGAGAACGCGCAGGCCAACGATGACGCGGTGTTGAACCTGCGGCTGAACCGCGTGCCCGAGGCGAACGTCCGTCTGATGCGTGCCCGCGCGGAAGACGCCCTCGCGCGTCTGACGCGCGAGCACTTCGATGCGGTCGTGATCGATCCTCCGCGCCAGGGATGTGCCGCTCAGGTGCTGCCCGCGATTCTTCAGGACCTCAAGCCGCCCCGACTCGTGTACGTCTCCTGCAACCCCGAGGTTCTCGCCGACGACCTCGACTCCATCCGCCGCGCCGGCTACCGCATCAACCGCCTTCAGCCCATCGACATGTTCCCGCACACGGACCACATCGAGACGGTGGTCAGCCTCACAGGCGCCTAGGAGGCACCCCTGACACCGGTCTTAACGTAGGAGACCGGGTGTCTTAAGAGACCCGGTCTTGTTGGCATGAAGTGTGGAACCCGTTACCTCATGCCACGCAGGACCAGGGTCGATGGACCGAGCTACTTCCACGTGCTCAACCGTTCGGTTCGACGGGCCAGACTCTTCGATACACCGGACGACTACGACGCGTTCATGGATGTCTTGGCCCTCGCCCAGCAGCGGGTGCCGATGCAAATCGTCAGCTACTGCATCATGCCCAATCACTTTCACTTCGTGCTTGGCCCGACGCAAACCGCTGATTTGTCGAAGTTTATGCACCGGCTGACTGTCTTGCACAGCATGCGATGGCATCGCTTCCGCGGAACAACCGGAACGGGGCCTGTCTACCAAGGACGGTTCCGGGCATACCCGATTCGGGACGAAGTGCATTTTCTATTTGTCTGCCGATACGTCGAGCGAAACCCGTTGCGCGCCGACCTCGTCGCTCGGGCTGAGCAGTGGCGTTGGTCAAGCGTCGGGCGGGATCGCAGAAATTGCGATCTCGCCCTGCTCAGTCCATGGCCAATTCCGCAACCTTCGTCCTGGGTCGACGTGGTCAATGAGATCAAGACCGGGTCTCTTAAGGGACCCGGTCTGTTGGATCAGGGGGCCTTGGACTACGGTCCCTGGGACTAGCTGCAAGCTTTCACCACGACTCCGTTCTAAGGACAGCGCGCCCATCGGGCGCCTGACTCGGAAAGGAGTCGTCCCATGTCCGCCCGTCACCTACTGGCCGTCTCGCTCGTCGCGGCCAGTGCGCTCGTCCCGTTCGGCGTCGCGGCTCGCCCGTCAACCTCGTCCGCCGCTGCCAACGCGCCCGCTCCGCAAAGCACGTCGACGCTCGACGACCAGACCGATCTCGCGGTCACCGTCTACAACTCGGACATCGCGCTTGTCCGCGACGTTCGCCGGCTGCAGATTCCCAGGGGCACGTTCGATCTCCAGTTTCAGGACATCGCCGCCACTGTCAACCCGGCAACCGTTCACTTTCGCTCCCTGAGCGAGCCGTCGCGCGTGAGTGTGCTCGAACAGAACTACGAGTACGACCTCCTCGAGCCGGACAAGCTGCTGCGCAAGTACGTCGGGCGCGAGGTGACGCTCGTGCAGCGTCGGCAGGAAAACGGCGCGACGCGCGACGTGGAAGTCGTCGCGCGACTCCTCAGCTACAACAACGCGCCGGTCTGGCAGATCAACGGCGAGATCGTCACCGGCATGTCAGCCGACCACATCCGCTTTCCGGAGCTGCCGGGCAACCTGCACGTGCACCCGACCCTCATCTGGTCGCTCGACAACACCGGCGGAACCGCGCATCGCGTCGAAGCGTCCTACCTCGCCGGCAAGCTCGCGTGGAACGCGGACTACGTGCTGACAGTTGCGCGCGACGACAAGACGGCCGACCTCGACGGATGGGTGACCGTCACCAACGGCAGCGGGACCACGTTCAAGAACGCCACCCTGCAGCTCGTCGCCGGTGACCTCAACCGCGTCCGTGGCCGGATGAACCTCATGCTCGACGGCATCTCCGCCAGGAACGAGGTCGCGGCCGCCGCGCCGATGGCGCAGGAGTCCTTCTCCGACTACCACCTCTACACCGTCGGCCGAAAAACCACGATCAACAACAGCGAGACGAAACAGATCAGCATGCTGACGGGCACGGCATTTCCCGTCCGCAAGCGCTACGTGGTCGACGGCCAGGCCTTCTACTACCGCAACGCGCAACACCCCGGTTCGTCAATCAAGGATCAGGTTCAGGTCCTCTATCAGTTGAAGAACGAGGAGCAGGGCGGACTCGGCATGCCGATGCCGGCGGGCACCGTGCGCGTCTATCAGGCGGATTCACGGGGCGGCATCCAGTTCGTCGGCGAAGATCGCATCGATCACACGCCGAAGAACGAGATCGTCAACCTCAAGATCGGCAACGCCTTCGATGTCGTCGCCGAACGTAGACAGACCGACTTCCAGAAGATCGCCAGCAACGTCTACGAGCTCGAGTACGAGGTGACGCTGCGCAATCACAAGACGACGGCGGTCGACGTCGAGGTGAACGAGCCGATCGGCGGCACCTGGCGGATTCTTCGATCGACCCACACCTACACCAAGACCGACGCCTGGGCCGCGCAGTTCGTCATGCCCGTGCCCGCCGATGGCGCCACCACGCTGACGTACCGCGTCCGCGTCACCTACTGAGGAGACTGTCATGCGAATGCAAATGATTGTGCTGATGACGATCGCCACGGTTGCGGCCATGGCCGCGACGGGCGCAACACCTCGACTGGACTTCCCGACACCCGCCGCGCCCGTCGACACGCAGGCGTCGACCACCATCATCGGATCGGTTGTTGATGTGAACCTCGCGCCCGTTACTGGCGCGCGCGTCGTGCTCGAGCGCGCAGGGCGGGCGGTGATGACGACGACCTCCGATGCCGGCGGTCAGTTTCGCCTGGAACGCGTCGCGCCGGGCGCGTGCCGCGTGCGCGTATCACTCGCCGGGTTCAACGCGCTCGTCCGCGACCTCACCGTGCCGTCCGGCGCATCGTCCGTTCGCCTTCCGCTGGTGCTCGTTCGACCATCGGATCGTGCGCGTGATGAATCCGCCGGTTTGATGAACCCGGACGCGAAGGCCGGTCGTGCCGGTGGCGCTGGTATGGCGGTGCCGCCGCCGCCGCCGCCCTCCGCGGCCGTCGCGAGCCCCGGCACAACGCGTTCAGAAAGCGTGAGTGTGACCGCAGAGGCGCCGCTGATCCAGGCTCAGAGCGGTGAGCGAAGCGTCAGCGTCAAATCACAACAGGTCGAGAACCTTCCGATGAGCGGCCGAGGCGGATTCGCTGCGCCGATAGATCGGATGTCGCCAATGCCGGAGCGGGGCAGACACCAACCCAGCGGCACGAACGAACGCTACGCCCATGCCGAACCCGGCGCGTTCCATCGCGCGGCAGACGATCCCCTCTCCACGTTCGGTGCCGACGTCGACACGGCGTCCTTCGCGAACGTGCGGCGCCTCCTGCACAGCGGTCAGCGCCCACCCGCCGACGCCGTGCGTGTGGAGGAGTTCATCAACTACTTCCACTACGCCTATCCCACGCCACGCACTGGCCATCCGATCGGTCTGACAACGGAGGTGGGTGATTGCCCGTGGGCGCCGTCGCACAAGCTCGTGCTCATCGGCGCCCGCGCCATTCCGTCGTCAACGCGCACCATCGAAGGCCGCAACTTCGTCCTGCTCATCGACGTGTCCGGCTCGATGAGTTCGCAGGACAAGCTTCCGCTCCTGAAGGCGGCGTTCAACATGTTCGTGGACACGCTGCGACCCGACGATCGGATTGCGATCGTCACCTATGCGGGATACAGCGGCCTGGCGCTGCCGTCGACGCCCGCGCGCGAGCAGCAGACGATCCGCGCGGCGATCGATCGCCTCGGCGCCGGCGGTTCGACCAACGGCGGCCAGGGCATCATTCAGGCGTATCGCGTCGCGCGCGAGGCCTTCATTCCCGGCGGCGTGAACCGCGTGATTCTCGCCACCGACGGCGACTTCAACGTCGGCATCGTCGGCCAGACGGACCTGCTGACGCTCATTCAGCGCGAAAAGGAATCCGGGGTCTTCCTGTCGGTGTTCGGCGTCGGCACCGGCAACATCAAGGACGACACGATGGAGATGCTTGCCGACAAGGGTAACGGGCAGTACGCGTATCTCGACACGCTGCAGGAGGCGCGGCGCGTCCTGGTGACGGAGTCCGACGCGACGCTCGAGACCGTCGCGAAAGACACGAAGTTCCAGGTCGAGTTCAATCCCACGCGCGTGGCCGCCTGGAAGCTCATCGGCTACGAGAACCGGCTGATGGCGGCGGAGGATTTCAACAACGATCGCAAGGATGGCGGCGAACTTGGCGCCGGCCACACGGTCACGGTGCTCTACGAGGTCGTGCCCGTTGGCGCGGCGCTCGACGACGAGAGCCCGACGCGGCCGCGCGTCGATCCGCTGAATTACCAGCCGCCGTCGGAACCATCGGCATCGAGACCCGCCCGTGGGGCGGCCTCGCCGGAGTGGTTGACCGTGAAAGTGCGCTATCAGCAGCCCGAAGGTGATCAGAGCCGCTTGATCCAGCTCGCGGTTACGCCTGGTGATGCGTCGAGGCCGGCGTTTCTCCCGTTCGCATCGGCCGTCGCCGAGTTCGGGCTGCTGCTCAAGGACGAGCGTGACGACCGCGAGCGCTGGAGTGCGTTGACACGTCGCCTGTCATCGATGATGGTGACGCCGCAGAGGGCCGCAGACCGAGACCAGATTCTCGAATTGGTCGAGCTGGCAAAGGCAACGCGGCGCTAGACGATGCAGCGGGGTTCACCGGCCGGGAAGCCGGTGAACCCGGCGCCGCCGAGGCTCCCGCCGCAGCTCGCCTCATCCGCTGGTATGCGTACCCGGTCGCGTATGCCGCCTGCGACAGGAAGAGAAGCGAGGACAGGTACCAGCCGCCAAGACCCGGTTCGCGCCTGGTCGGGTAGAGCACCAGGTTGGCGTAAAACGCGGGGCGCTCGAGCTTCGGTCGGCGGCCGGCGGCGGGTGCCGCCGGTGCCGCTGCCGGCACCGATGGTCCTGATGGCTCCGGGGCCGTCCAGCGACTGCGATGCAGGAAATCGGCGCCACGGCCGTAATTGAAATGCTGCTTGGCGAACCGCTTCAGGTTCAGGTCGTGCCAATGAAGCACTTCGGCGTCCGCAGCGAACACCAGCAGGCCACCCTGCCGCTGAAAGCGCTCGCAGAATTCACGGTCTTCGCCGGCGGCGAGTGGGAACGTTTCGTTGTAGCCACAGAGGTCATGAAACACGGATGAACGGCACGCGAGGTTGTTCGTCGTGAAGAATCGCGCGCCCGTTTGTTCGACCCGGTAGTAGTCGTACAGATAGTCGATGAGCAACTGGCTGGCCTTCGAACACATCCGGCTTGGCAATGCGTTCTGCGTCAAGCCACCCACCAGCACGGGAGCGTTGGCCTTGAGGTGCGGTTCGAACGCGCGGAGCCAACCCGGCGACGGCTCGCAATCGTCGTCCGTGAAGGCCAGGTAGGTGCCGGCGGCGACGAGCGCGCCAGCATTGCGGGCCTTGGCGGGCCCTCCGCGGTGCTGCGAAATATACCGAATCGGCGCCCCGCCCCCTTTGGCGGCCTCCGCTACCTGCTGAGCCGTCCGGTCCCACGCCCCGTCGTCAACGATTACGATCTCGTAATCGTTGGGCGGATAGTCGAGTGCTTGAAGCGCTCGGAGGCAGCGCGCCAGATGCACGGGCCGATAGAATGTCGGCACGATGATGGAGAACGTCGGGGGAGCGGACACGGAGATAAGTGGGGTTCGGCGGCGCCCAGGAACGAAGTTTAGTCTCCGCACTGTCCCGTTTCGACCATTTCCTTGCAGTCTCTATGCCGTTCTCCCCTATTGCCGTTGCTGAGCTCGAGGTCGGCCATGGGCCAATCCTCGCCATCAACGGTCTAGGTTTACGCCAGAAGGTGCAGATTCTCCTGCGGCTCGATGGCTGCCCATTGGGCTATGTGGACGTGTCCGTCACCTCCGGCCGCTGCGAGGCCGCAGCCATCGTCCACGAGGCTAGAGCCCACCACCTGGACCGCGCACGTCGGCGGCGGGTGGCCTCGCGCCTGGCCAGCCGCATGGCGGCCCCGGACTCGCCCGGTGAGCTGTCCCTCACGGTTGCCGTCTGCACCCGCAACCGCACGGACGATCTCGCCGTATGCCTGGCGTCCCTGGCGACGCTCGACAGACCGGTCGACGTGCTCGTGGTCGACAACGCGCCCTCCGACGATCGCACCGCCCGATTTCTGAGTCAGGCGGCGCCGCCGGCGCGCTACGTCGTGGAACCGCGCCTCGGCCTCAGCTGGGCTCGACGCCGCGCAATTGCCGAGTCGCGCACGGATCTTCTGGCCTTCGTAGACGATGACGTGCGGGTGGATCGTGGATGGGCTTCTGCGATCGCGGCCCTGTTTGCGGCCGGCTCGAACGTGCAGGCGGTGCTGGGCCTCGTGGCGCCGATGGAACTCGAGACGGAACCACAGGCGCGATTCGAGCGGCACGGCGGCTTCGGCCGCGGCTTCGACCGTCGCTGGCTGCAGCGCACTCAATCCGCCGATCCGCGCCTCGTCAATACCGGCACGATCGGCACCGGCGCGAACATGGCGTTCCGTCGTGATGTGTTCGATCGTCTGGGACTCTTCGACGTCGCGCTGGGCGCGGGAACCGCGGCGCAGGGAGGCGAAGATCTCGAGATGGTCTTTCGCGTGCTCGCGAGTGGCGGCGCCGTGGTCTACGAGCCGTGCGCGCTCGTCTGGCACCGTCATCGGCAGGACGCCGGCGCGCTGCGGAGCCAGATCGGGAGTTGGGGAAGCGGGATGTTCGCGCACCTCACGGCGAGTTGGCTGACGTGGCGCGATCAGCGACGCGCCATCGCAACGCTCGGGATGCAGCTCCTCGGGCTCTACTACCCACGACGCATCCTGCAGGCGCTGTTCGATCCCGACGTGAAGGTGGGTCTGGCCTGGGCTGAGCTGGTCGGGGCGCTCAGCGGCCCGAGCCGCTACCTGAAGGGGCGCAGGCGCTCAGCAGACGCGCGGACAGGCATAGGCCGGACCGAACTCACCCAGACGGATCGGCGGCCTTCGGCTCCAACCGTTGTGTCTCTGGACATCGCGCGAGACATTCCGGCGCGGATCCCCTGCGCGGCGGACACACTCGAACTGCACGTCGCCGATGGACCGCGAACGCTGGGAATTGTGAGGATTCCCGCGGGAGGCTGCGACGTCCCGGCCTCGCGGGTGATCGACGCCATCGTTGCGCAATTCGACCTGGCGTTGCTCGATCCGGACGGCGCTGTGCGCGCTGAGATCGATGCCTGCCTTCCGCCCGAGCTCGATCCTCCCCGCCGCAACGGGTGATAATACAAAGCGCCCGGCCGATTGTCTGGTCTGGTACATCTCCGGCATTCCGCCGGGCCTCTCACATCTGAGCCTCTGTTTTGCGACTGCGACTGCCTCTCGGCTACATCAAGATGGGCCTGCACTACGTGCGCGTCGGCCTGTGGCTGCTGCGGAGGTTCCGCGCGTACATCGGCGTGAGTACTCGCTTGCCGTTCCGCTTACAGCTGTTACGGCTGGGATGGGAAAGCCGGGCTGCCTGGGGACGGCCGGCCGACCGGCGCATTCGAATCGGCGCGTCCGCCGGGTGGTATTTCCCGATTTACTCGCACACCTTCGTGTACCAGGAGTTGACACAACTGCTGGCCGCCGGCTTTCGCGTGGCGTTCTTCTACGGCGCGATCAATCACCACGATCCGCTGGCCAGGCAGTACCGGCCTTTGTGGCGGGCCAAGCGGCGATTGCTCGTGCATCCCATGATGTGCCAGGTCAGCCTCCGCTATTTCCAACGCTCGGAGCCAGCACGTCTCGAAGCGGTGTTGTCTCTGTTGGAATCGGCGTCGGGTCTGTCACGGGAACAGCTGTTGACGCACGAGCACGTGCTGCAGGCGTTCGCGTTTTCGCGCTTGCTTCGGGCGTACCGGCCGCACTATCTGCACTCGTATTTCTTCTACCAGGACACGATGTACATGCTCGTCGCATCGATGCTCCTGGACGTGCCGCGCGGTGTGAGTTGCTACGCGGACCACATGCTCCAGGACTACGAGCTCAAGATGGTCGGCGCGCACTTGCGGCAGTGCAGTCTCGCCGTCGCCACGTCGAACCGCATCAAGACCGAACTGCTGGAGCTCGAGCCGCGCACGCCGGAGGCACGCGTGCTCGTGAAGCCGAACGCCATCAATGCTGAGCACTTTCCAGAAGTCGACCGGCGGGCGAGACACGCCGGTCTTCCGATCGTGCTCGTGTCGGTGTGCCGCCTCGAACCCAAAAAAGGCCTGATCCACCTGGCAGACGCCGTGCACGCGCTGCGGGAGCGAGGTGTCGATCTGCGTTGGATCGCCATTGGAGGCGTTGACGCGTCCGAGAGCAGCCGCCACTACGCGGCCGAGCTTCAGATCCGCATTGCTGATCTGAAACTCCAGGACGTCGTCCGTCTGGCCGGCAAACAGGGGGAAGCCGCCATCAACGCGGCCTTCGTCGAGGCCGACATCTTCGTTGCGCCATTCGTCGAGACGGACTCCGGGGACAAGGATGGCGTGCCCACCGCATTACTCGAGGCCATGGCTTCTGGATTGCCTGCGGTCGTCACCGATGCCGGGTCGATTACCGAGGTGATCGCGGATCGGCGGAACGGGCTGATGGTGCCGCAACGCGACTCGGCCGCGCTCGCCGAGGCGATCGCGTTGCTCGTCCGCGATGCGGACCTGCGTCGCGATCTCGGCTTGGCCGGCACCGCCACCGTTCGCGAGCGGTTCGCCGTGCAGGTGTGCGAAGGTGCGCTTCACGAGCGCATCCGCGCCCTGGTGCGTGACGGGCACGGC
>JBDTNQ010000087.1:0-18197 GCA_039933635.1 Acidobacteriota bacterium | reverse complement strand
AGCACCGACGGACTCACGACGCAGAACCCGTGCGCGAAGCCCACCGGAACATACATCTGACGCCGGTTCTCACTCGACAGCCGCTCGGCCACCCAGCGTCCGAACGTGGGTGAACCGGCGCGCACGTCCACGGCGACGTCGAACACTTCGCCCTCCAGCACTTGGACGAGTTTGCCCTGACCGCGGGGTTCCTGCACGTGCAACCCGCGCAAGGTGTCCTTCGCGGAGCGCGAGACGTTGTCCTGGACGAACTGCTCGGGCAAGCCGGCTTCCGCGTATCGTGCCCGGTGCCACGATTCGAAGAAGTATCCGCGCGCGTCGCCAAAGACGTCAGGCTCGAAGACAACGACACCATCCAGGGCGGTAGGAATGCGCTTCATGGGCATGGCCTCAGCTGCCCGACACGATGCCCATGAGGTACTGCCCGTACGACGACTTGCCCAGCGCGACGGCCTGCGCGCGAAGCTGGTCCCGCGTGATCCAGCCGAAGGCATGGGCGATCTCTTCGGGACACGCAATCTGCAGCCCCTGCCGCGCCTGCAGCGTCTGCACGAAGTTGGAGGCCTGCAGCAGGGCGTCCGGCGTCCCGGTGTCCAACCATGCGGTGCCGCGGCCGAGCTTCTCGACCCGCAGCGCGCCGCGCTCGAGATACAGGCGGTTCAGGTCGGTGATTTCGAGTTCGCCGCGGCTGGACGGCCGCAGCTGCTTCGCGAGCGACGTGACGTGCTCGTCGTAGAAATACAGGCCCGTGACCGCATAGTTCGACCGCGGATGGGACGGCTTCTCCTCGAGTCCGATCGCCGTGCCGTTCGCGTCGAACTCGACGACTCCGAAGGCCTCAGGGTTCTTCACCCAGTAGGCGAACACCGTCGCACCGACCGGCGCGGTCGTGGCCCGCTGAAGCGAGTCCGGGAAACCATGCCCGTAAAAGATGTTGTCGCCGAGGACGAGGGCGCTGCCCTCGCCGGCCAGGAATGTTTCGCCGATGAGAAACGCTTGGGCGAGACCATCCGGGCTTGGCTGCGTTTCGTACACAATGCGCATCCCCCAGAGGGAACCATCGCCGAGCAGGCGCTCGAAGAGCGGCAGATCGTGGGGCGTGCTGATGACCAGCACGTCTCGAATGCCCGCCAGCATGAGCGTCGTCAGCGGGTAGTAGACCATCGGCTTGTCGTAGATCGACATCAACTGCTTGCTCACCGCCCTCGTGAGCGGATGCAGCCGCGTGCCCGATCCTCCGGCCAGGATGATGCCCTTCCGGATCATGCGCGCGTCCCGTAGTTGGTTTCGATCCACGTGCGGTACCCCCCGGAGCGCACGTCGCGTACCCAGGCCTCGTGCTCGAGATAGAAGCGCACGGTGCGGGCCAGTCCCGACTCGAAGTTCTCGCGCGGCTCGAAGCCGCACTCGCGCTCGATCTTCGACGGGTCGATCGCATACCGCAGATCGTGTCCGGGCCGATCGGTCACGTACGTGATCAGCCCGAGCAGCTCGGCGATCGGAGCGCCCGTTTCGATCGCCACGCGTTCGCAGATGGCGCGGACGACGTCGAGGTTCCGGCGCTCGCTGCGTCCGCCGACGTTGTACGTCTCGCCCACCGTTCCCTTCTCGATGACCGTCCAGATCGCTTCGCAGTGATCCTCGACGAAGAGCCAGTCACGCACGTTCTCACCGCGCCCGTACACGGGCAGCGGCTTGCGCTCGAGCGCGTTCAGGATCATCAACGGGATGAGCTTTTCCGGAAACTGATACGGCCCGTAGTTGTTCGAGCAGTTCGTGACCTTCACCGGCAGACCGTACGTGCGGTGATACGCACGCACGAGGTGGTCGCTCGCCGCCTTGGAAGCGGAATACGGGCTCGAGGGATCGTAGGGCGTGCGTTCGGTGAACGCGCCCTCGGCGCCGAGCGATCCGTACACTTCGTCGGTGCTCACGTGATGGAAGAGCGTGGCGACGTCCGACGGGAGGGCACGGAACGCCTCGAGCAACTGGAACGTGCCCGTGATGTTCGTGTGCACGAACGACGCCGGCGAGTGAATGCTCCGGTCGACGTGGCTCTCGGCGGCAAAGTGCACCACGACGTTCGGCCGCGTCCGCTCGAACAGATCCTGGACCGCCGCGTCCTCGCGGATGTCCACGCGCTCGAACCGGTAGTTGGTTCGATCCGCGATGGCGTCGAGATTGCGCAGATTGGCCGCGTACGTCAGGGCATCGACGTTGATGAACTGATGCTCAGGGTGCCTGGGAACAACCAGATTCAGGAAGTTCGACCCGATAAACCCGGCACCCCCGGTGACGATTATCTTCATGATGGTTGGGGCGGAGTGCGCGCGCGACGCGATGGGCGCACAGGGGCGTATAGTATCATCCAGATACCAGTTGCAGTCCCGTCCTCTGGGATATCGGCAGCGGCGGTCAAGCTTGAACGTTCTGTTTCTTACCCACAGGCTGCCGTACGCCCCGAATCGCGGCGATCGCGTGCGCGCGTATTTCCTCCTGCAGCTGCTGCGGCGTCACGCGCACGTCACCCTCGTCTCGCTGATTCACGACAACGACGAGGCCGCGCACGTCGGCCGCCTCAAGGATGATGGGACCGACGTCCATGCGGTCCGGACAAATCGATTGCACGGTCTTGCACACAGTGTCATCTCGTTGCCCACGACGCGCCCGATCACGCACGCCATGCTCGACGCGCCCGGCCTCATCCACACCATCACTGCGGCCGTCGCGGCGCGTCCACCGGATGTCGTCCTGGCCTATTGCTCCGGGATGGCCCGCCTCGCTTTCGAGCCGGTCCTGCGCGACATTCCGATGGTGCTCGACATGGTCGACGTCGACTCGGCCAAGTGGGCCGACCTGGCGAAGGTCAGCCGCCTTCCCAAGTCCTGGATTTACCGGCGCGAAGCGCGCACGCTTCGGCACTTCGAGCGGGCCGCCACCGCAAAGGCGGTGGCGACCCTGGTCGTCACCGAGCGGGAGCGCGAAACACTTGAGGCAATCGCCCCGGAAGGACGCATCCTGGTCGTCCCGAACGGCATCGACGTCGACGCGCTCCGGCCGCCCGAACCGCCGGCCGATTCGCAGGACGTCGTGTTCTGCGGCGTCATGAACTACGCGCCGAACGAGCAGGCCGCGACGCTGCTCGCGCGGGAGGTGTGGCCTGCGGTAAAACGGCGCCGCCCGCAAGCCACCCTGACGATCGTCGGATCGAATCCGTCAGCCGGCGTGCGCGCGCTTGCCAGCGCGTCGCAGGGCATTGTCGTCACAGGCGCGGTGCCTGACGTGCGACCGTACCTGTGGCGCGCCGCCGTGGCCGCGGCGCCGCTGCGCACCGCGCGCGGCATCCAGAACAAGGTCCTCGAAGCGGTTGCCGCGGGCCTGCCCGTCGTCGTCACCCCCAACATCTTCACGAGTCTGCCTCCGACCATCGCGGATGCTTGCATCGCCGCCGAGAGTGCGGAGGCTCTCGCTGGCGCAATCGTGAGCCTGCTCGAACGTCAGCCGGCGGAGCGACGAGGACTGGCGACGCGCGCGCGTGTCGCCGACCTGACCTGGGACCGCCAGCTCGCGGCCGTGCCGGGCCTGCTCGACGAAGCCGCTGCGAGGCGACCGGCCGCTATCGGAATGGCCGAACAGGTGGTGGCGTCGTGACGTCGGAACTCCCCCTGATCTCGTTCATCATTCCCGTGCGGAACGATGCGGAGCGGCTGCATCGGTGCCTGCAATCGATCCGCGCGGACACGAGGCAGCACGCGATCGAAATCATCGTGGCCGACAACGGGTCAACGGATCGGTCAGCGCGCGTGGCCGAGACCGCCGGTGCGATCGTGCTGTCGCTGCCCAATCGCCCGGTCTCTCAGGTGCGCAACGCCGCGGCTAGGGCCGCGCGCGCCGACCTGCTCGGCTTCGTGGATGCCGACCACGAGCTCGCGTCTGGCTGGACTGCCGAGGCGATCCGTCGGATGGCCGACCCGGCCGTCTGGGCCGCAGGCGCCGACTATCACGCGCCGAAGCCGGGCACGTGGGTGCAACGGATGTACGACTGCTTTCGCCGCCGGACGCCGACCGTCAGCGACGCGGAGTGGCTGCCGAGTGGAAATCTGGTCGTGCGTCGATCGGCGTTCGAACAGGTGCACGGGTTCGACGAAACCCTCGAGAGCTGCGAGGACGTGGACTTCTGCCGCCGTATCCGCGAGGCCGGTGGCCGGTTGATATCCGCTCCCGCGCTTTGCAGCGTGCACTTCGGCGACCCGAAGAGCCTGAGGGCGCTGTTCCTGTCGGAGTTGTGGCGCGGACGGGACAACATCCGGGTGAGCCTGCGCGAGCGCCTCACGTGGCGCACGGCACCCAGCGTGATCACGCCGATCATCACGTTGATGGCCCTCGTCGCAATCGTCGTGGGCTCCTTTCTGACCGGCTTCGGATCGTCGTGGATTGCCGCTGCCGGCATCGCGACCTTCGTCGGATTGTCCGCATTTCGCGCCATGCGGCTGGTGTTCCAAATCAAGCCGATCGATCGGCAAGTGACGGATGCGGCGCAGGCGCTGGCGGTCGGAGGCACCTACGAACTGGCCCGGGCGCTCGCGCTCATCACACGCGCGGGCCACGGCGTTCGGCGAAAAGGCTGACCGTGACAGCCGGACGCAGGATCCGCGTGCTCGAACTCCGCAGCGTGCGCGGCACAGGAGGAGGTCCGGAGAAGACGATCCTGTTCGGCGCCGCCCGCGCAGCCGCCGACATCGACGTCCTCGTCTGCTACATCCGCGACAAACGCGACACGACGTTCAGTCTCGGACAGCGGGCGGCGCAGATTGGCGTCAACTACGTCGAGGTCGACGAGCGGCACTCGCTCGATCCCAAGGTCGTTCCGCAACTGGCCCAGCTCATCCGGGATCGCGGCATCGATCTGGTCCACGCCCACGAATACAAGACCGACCTCCTCGGACTCTGGCTCGCGCGCCAGACCGGCGTCGTGCCCCTCGCGACCGCGCACGGCTGGACGGGCCAGAGTCCGCGCGAGCGCTTCGTGTACTATCCGGTCGACAAGTTCCTGCTGGCCCGGTACCCGCGCGTGATTGCCGTGTCCACCGACATCAAGAACCAGCTGATCCGCCACGGCGCCCGTGCGGAACGCGTCACGGTCATCCTCAATTCAATCGATCCCGGCAACTTCAGACGGTTGGCGGAACGACGCGCCGAGATGCGCCGGGCGCTTGGGTGCGCCGACAACGAGTTTCTGATTGGTGCCGTCGGACGCGTTGAACAGCAGAAGCGCTTCGACCTGTTGCTCGAAGCCGTGGCGCCGGTGCTGAAGAGCCGTCCGCAGGTCAAACTTGCCATCGCCGGTGACGGCAGCCTCTTGGCGTCGCTCAAAGCTCAGGCGGCAACGATGAACCTGGGCCCCCAGTGCCTGCTGCTGGGGCATCGACAGGACATCGCGGACCTCCACCAGGCGTTCGATCTGTTCGTGCAGTCGTCCGAGTACGAAGGCACGCCCAATGCCGTCCTCGAAGCGATGGCGATGGAAACGCCGCTCGTCGCCACGGACGTCGGCGGCACCGGTGAACTCGCCTTCGACGGCGTCCACGGCCTGCTCGTCGCGAGCCGGGACGTGCCCGCGCTGCGGGACGCCATCACGCGGACCATTGACGATCCGGACGGGGCCAGGCGGCGTGCCACGGCCGCCCGCCGGCGCATCGAAGAGGACCTCTCCTTCGATGCCCGCACGCGCAAACTCGAGGACATCTACCGGGAGCTCGTCCGTGCGTGACCTGGCCAAGGCTGTGCTGCACGGCCTTGCGACGATCGCCGTGTTGCCGGCGCTGCTTTCCTATGCGCTGAAGCGCCAGGTCCTGGGACCCGACCGCGCACTCGAGGGATCGACGCAGGCGCTCGCGATCATTCCGGGCCTGCTCGGCGTCTATCTGCGCCGCGCCTTCCTGACCTGGACGATCGCGGGATGTGATCGCAGCGCGAGTGTGCACTTCGGCACGATCTTCAGCCAGTCGGGCGCACGGCTCGACGCCAACGCCTACGTGGGGCCCAACTGCCACCTCGGTCTCGTCCACATCGAACGTGATGCGTTGCTGGCCGCGGGTGTTCACGTCCCTAGCGGCAGCGACACGCATGGCACCGGCGATCTCGATCGCCCCATCCGCGAACAGGAAGGGCGTCGCCGGCTCGTCCGAATCGGTGAGGGCGCCTGGATCGGCAGCGCGGCGATCGTCATGGCCGACGTCGGCCGCCATTCGGTGATTGGCGCCGGTTCGGTCGTGACGAAGCCTATTCCCGACTTCAGCCTCGCCGCGGGCGTGCCGGCGCGTGTCATTCAGTCGCGCCAACCGGGCACTGTTGACGTGTAGAGGGACATTGTCTGCCCCGGACCTGAAGGTCCGGGGCTCCACGGACGGCGGCCTGCAGCCCGCCTAAGGCAAGTGTCTGGCGATGCGCGGCCCGAGGACGTTCGCCACCGGAAGCGGGAGACGCTGCCACGCCCGGATGGCGCGTTCAAACCTGGGATTTGACGGGCCCTGATTCGGCGGCTCCGCGCGGTTCAGGAGCACGTACTCCCAGTGCAACGGCACCTCGACAGCGCCCCACTGCAATTTGAACTGATGCGTTCCGCCCCCTGGCGATGAACGACCGAAATCGAACACGCGCGCGCCGTCGCGCACGGCCTGCTCGAGAAACGTCCAGTAGAGCAGCATGTTCGGGCACAGATGCCGGAATTCCCGGAGCGACGATGCCCACGGGTTGAGGACGACGTCGCGGAAGGTCATCACCACGCCCGCGGCCACAGCGCGGCCCTTGTAGCGAACGACCGAGATCTTGGCGCGATCGGAAAAGAGTCGAAGCGTCTCCGAAAACAAGGCCGACGGGTACACCGGCGTGCCGAGGTCGCGCATGTTCTCGGCAAACACGCGGTAGAACTCGTCGACCAGCTCGGCGCCGCCCGTCACCGCTTCGAGACCTTCCTTCTGCGCCTTGCGGACCTGATTGCGAATCTTGCGATCGACGGCGCTCCACAGCGCCTCGGTGGTCGTTGGCAGATCACGCCGCATGCCGAGTTTGTGCTGCCGGAAGGGCAGTTCTTCGAACTGACGGTCGACGTGACGGAGTTCGACGTGCGAGGCGCCGAAAGCCCGGGCCCGTTGGGTGGCAGCCTCGAGCAGCGATGTCCGCACCGCGGCATCATCGGCCAGCATGCCGCCATAGTTGAGGAAGGGGACGGCAATGGCGCTACGGCCGAACACGCGCGAGCGCACGAGGACGAGGGGAAGCACGCCGACGACGCGGCCGTCCTGTCGGGCGACCAGGTACGCGGTCTGGTGGCCGAGGACTCGCTCGAAGATTGTGCGCCACGCGTAGAGATGATCGGCGGTTCCGCCGGGATGCGATTCGACGAACGCGTCCCACTCCGCGGCGCTGCGCGCTTCCTCGATGACGCACGTCATGCGGTTACCAGGAGTACGGCAGCGGCATCGTGAGGTGCGCGTGACTGAGAGGGGCCCTCCGCGCGTCGGCCACAAGTGTGTCGATGGCATCGAAGCGGAAGTCGGTCAGCAGTTGGCGCAGCCGTGCTTCGGTGTGCTCGAGGTTGCGATAGTGACGGAGTCGTCCCAGTCGGCCCGCGGACAACCGGGGCTGACCCGGATCGATTTCCCAGGGGTGGAGATAGAAGACCGCGGGGCGCCGCTCCATCTCGTTCACGCGCGCGATGCCCCACTTCGTCCACCAATACGGCAGGAGCCGGAAGTAGCCACCGCCGGCGACCGGCAGGTTCATCAGCCCGAGCTGGGTCGTCGAGCCCGGCACCTCGATGATCGAACGTCCGTTCCGGTCGATCGAGTATGGCCGGCGCGCCGAGACGGGAATGCCGTAGCGATCGTGGCGGATCGGGAAGATGCTCGAGTCGTACTCGTAGTTCTCCTCGGCCAGCACATCGAGCGCCCAAAGCGAGCGCGGGGTGATCGAGTAGCTTGGAGCGCGATAGCCCACGACGGGCCGGCCACACGCATCCTCGAGAATCGCCTTGGCGCGCCGCACGTCCTCTCGAAAGGCCGCGGGCGTCTGATCGTAGATCAGCCGGTGCGCATAGCCGTGCGAGGCAATCTCGTGCCCTTCACCGGCGATCGCCGCCACGAGCTGCGGATGCCGCTCACCGACCCAGCCAAGCACGAAGAAGGTGGAGCGGACCTTGTATTCCCGGAAGATCTCGAGCAGCCGCATCGTGTTGGCCACCACGCGACTTTCCATGTCGTCCCACTTCGAGCGGGGCACGAGCCCGTCGAACACGCTGACGTGGAAGTAGTCCTCCACGTCGATGCTCATGGCATTGACGACGGGGACCGGCGCAGGCGTCGCGTCGCTCAAGGGTCAGGCCCCTTTCCGGAGCACAACCGTCTTGATCGTCTCGAAGATGATGTAGAGGTCCAAGCCGATGCTGAGATTCTTGATGTAGAACAAATCGTACTGCAGCTTCTGGAGTGCGTCTTCCGTGCTCGCACCGTAGGTGTAGCGGACCTGCGCCCAGCCCGTCAGGCCGGGACGCACGATGTGCCGCTGGCCATAGTACGGGATCAGGCGCGTCAGGTCACTCACGAACTCCGGACGCTCGGGGCGCGGGCCGACGAAGCTCATCTCGCCGATGAGCACGTTCCAGAGCTGTGGCAGCTCGTCCAGACGCGTCCGACGAAGCCAGTAGCCGACGGCCGTCACGCGGGCGTCTCCTGTCTTCGACGCCCACACAGGTCCCGTCTGCGCCTCGGCGTCCGAGCGCATCGTCCGAAACTTGTGCACCGTGAAGATATGGCCGCGCAGGCCCACCCGGCGCTGATGATAGAAGACCGTGCCCGGAGACGAGAGCTTCACCGCCAGCGCGATCAACGTCATGACCGGAAGGCCGACGACGATGCCGACCGCCGCGATGAGGATGTCAAGGCTGCGCTTCGACAGCGCCAGCGTGGGACTTTTCTTGAACCCGGCGGAGAAGATGAGCCAGCTCGGGCGCAGGTTCTCGACGGCAATCTTGCCGGTGTATTCCTCGTAGACCGATGGCAGGTGGTCGAAGGTCACGCCGTCGAGCTTCATCTCAAGCAGCTTCTCCATCGGCAGCTTGCCGCGGGCGTCGGTCAGGCTGACCACCACGCGATCGACGTTGCGTGCGCGCACAATCGACGGAATATCCTCGATGGTGCCGATCACACCGGGGTTGAGGATGTGCATGCCGACCTTCGACGGATCCGTGTCGACGAACCCGATGATCTCGACGCCCAGGTCCTGGCGGCGCTCGAACAGTTCGGTGGCCAGGCTGATCGCGGCGGGATTGGTCCCGACGAGCAGCAGGCGCTCGCGCGGCCCCACGCGGCGACTCAGCCACTCGAACGCCAGACGCCATCCGGCGACGAGAAGGATGATCAGCGCCGCGGCAATCATGAAGATGCCGCGACCAAGGATCAAATCTGGGAACCAGAAATAGATGGCGGCCAGAACGAACGATGCGCCGCCGAGCGCCTGAATCAGGCGGATGAACAGCTCACGGCGATCGACAACGAGTCGCAAATCGTAGAGGTCACCGTAGTACAAACACCCCTGCGTGACCGCGGCCACGAGCAGCGTCTTCCAGACGCCGTTGTCCTCGAACAGAACGTGCAGCGACCAGATCTGCAGACGCAGACAGGCCGCCAGCACGACGGCGGCGGCAATCAGCAATCCTTCAAAAACAATCAGGACCGCCGCGCGCAGGGTGAACCCTTGCATTCGACTATGCTCCCGGCGTTCTGACGCTCTCGTAGTAGCGACGGTATGCGTAGCCGGGTCCCATGGGCACCGACGCGCGGTTGAGCACGACACCCAACAAACGGTCCTTGCCAATCGCGGTCACGGCGCGCTGGACGAGGTCGCACGGCGTGGCTTCGGCTTTCACGACCAGAATCGCGCCGTCCGCAAAGGCGGCCAGCAGGTTGGCATCGGAGAGGAGGCCAATCGGCGGCGTATCCACGATCACCCAGTCGAAGGTTTCGCGCGCCTGTTCGATCAGGCGCTGCATCCGCTCGGATGCGAGCGCTGCCATCGGGTCGTCGGTCGCGGTGCCGGCCGTCAGCACCGTCAGACGGGACGACACGCGGTGCAGCGGCAGCTTGCGGTCCTGAGGAGCGAGCAGGCCCTCGGACAGGCCGGGGCTGTTGTCGAGACTGAACACCGTGTGAAGGGACGGACGGCGCAGATCGCCGTCAATCAACAACACGCTCCGCTGGTACGACTCGCTGAAGGTGAGGGCCAGGTTCGACGCTGTCAGCGTCTTGCCCTCGCCCGCCAGGGCGCTCACAAGCATCACGACTTTCAGACCGCTCTCGGCCTGCGCGGCGTGCAGCCCGGTGGCCAAACGGCGGTACTGTTCGCGCGAGGCGGGATCCATCGCCTCGTCGACAACCACCTTGTGCTCAAGGCTCGGATCGAGACGATCCGGCAGCATCCGGGTAGCCGGCGGCGGCGCGCTGTCCGCCGGCGTGCGCATGGGCATCTCCACCGGCGGCCCCACGGGCCGAAGCCTCGGCCGTTCACCCTGCTCGGATGGAAATGCCTCCACTGATGTTTGACCGTCGCTGGCACTGCTGCTGCCATGCGACTGATCCACATCGGGAATCAAGTCCAGAGTCCGTCTCGCGCCGGCTTCAGCAGCCCGGCGCATCGCCTCGTCGACGCGGCCCATTGATACAGTCTCCTAGTTCCAGAAGAACGAAAAGCGCTTCCGTCTCGATGAAAACGCGCCGAACATGCCTTCAGGATTGTCGCCCGGGCGATCGTTTGCCACTCGGGTGCCGTTCACGTCGCTCCGCGCCGGCTTCAGCCGCAACGGATGCGCGCCATCGTGTTCGCGCTCCGTCGTGGCGCCCGGGGCCGCGAGCGTCTCACCGACCGACGCGAGGTCGAAGTCGCGGCAGACGTCCATGACGATGTCCGTGCCAACCGGTTTCTTCCCCGCCGCGAATCCCCCGAGCAACGCATTGTCCGCAATCACGTTCACGGTTCGCGGCAGCCCTTGCGCGCCATCGTGAATCACCGACACGGCCTCCCGCGTGAAGACGCGGGCGCCAATGCCACCAGCCGCCCGGATCCGGCCCGCGATGTACGCCTCGGTTTCAGCGCGATGCAGCGGCCGCAGCTCGCAGCGCAGCGCGACACGCTGCTTGAGTTGCCGCAGCTCGGGCTGATTCAACCGCGTCGCGAGCTCCGGCTGACCCGCGATGATCACCGACAGCAACTTCTCCGAGTCCGTTTCGATGTTCGCCAAGAGACGGACCTCTTCGAGCAAATCGAGGGGTAGACTCTGCGCTTCGTCCACGATCATCACGCTGCTCTCCCCGGCGTCGCGGCGACGCCGGAGGAGCGCTTCGAGCTCGGCCAGCATCACGGCCTTCGAGTGTGCGGCGGCGTGCGACAAATCGAACTTCGCCGCCAGGGTCTCCACGAACTCGGGCCGGCTCAGCGTCGGGTTGCTGATATGTACCGTGTGGACGTGCGTCGGCAGTTTCTCAATCGCCGCACGAATCACCGTCGTCTTGCCGGCGCCAGCATCCCCGATGAGCAGCGTAATCCCCTTGCGACTGACAATGCCGTACTCCAGATTCCTCAGCGCCTCCCGATGCGATTCGGTCAGCACGAGAAACTTGGGACTCGGCGTCAGGTCGAATGGACGCTCCCTCAGGCCGAAGAACTCTTCATACATGTCTTGCTCAGTGACCAACGGCAAACAGGAACAGGCCCGCGCACCCGATCACGACGCCGCCGAGAGCGACGTATGTCACGACCGCCCGCCACCGGCTCCGCCGCAGGTCGAGATCCGACTGCATGAGCGGAATGACTGCCAGCACGGGCAACCCCAGGACTCGTCCAACCTCGTCGTCGGTCCGGAACGATCGATCGCGATATTCCAGAAACGCGATGAGCAACACTCCCAGGCCCAGACCAGCGGCCGCGCCGGTGGTGTTGATCGCCATCCGATTCGGACTGTACGGCCTGCCGGGGACCTGGGCCGGATCCAGAAGCTTGAACTGCTCGCCAACGGCCTGCTCCTCGAGGTTGGCGGCGATCTGTGAGTCCTGTTTCTTGCCAAGCAGCGTGTTGTAGCTCGCCTGGAGAATGCCGTAGTCGCGGCTGAGTTCGGTGAGCTCCGACTCGCGAGCGGGCATCGCATCCGCGCGGCGCTGGGCGTCGTCGGCCACCGCCTGAAACCTGGTGGCATCCTGCTGCATGCGGGCAATCTGCGAATCGATCTCGGCGATCTGCGCCTGCAGTCCGCTCACCTGGCGACGCCGTTCCAATTCGGTCGAGGACAGGGCACGGGTCGGAGTCGACGGAGTACCGGCCGCGGCTTCTGCGGCCTCGCGGGCAACCTGCGCGCGAAGATCTCGCACGCGGCGTCGTGCCTGATCCAGATCCGGGTGACCGGCCTTGAGTCCCTTGGCTTCCAGCGCAGTGACCTGGTTCTCCGCCTGCGCCAGCTGCTGTTGCACGCCGCTCGGAGGCGCATCCGCCCCCGGTGGACGCGAGGTCGCGGCCAGCGCCTCGGGATCAACAGCACCAGGCTTCTGAAGCGCGGCCAACTGCTGCTCCAGCACGAGCCGGCGCTCCTGCGCGCGGTCAATCGAACTGCGTGTATCGCTGACGCGCGACTGCGCCGCATCCACCTGCTGCAGGTTCGAACCGATCTGCGAGGGTAGTTCGCCGGCGTGCTCGCGCTTGTACGCTTCCAACGCCTTCTCTTTTTCGATCAGCTTCGCCTTCGCCTCGGCCAGGCGCGACTCCAGAAAGTTATCTGTCCCCTCGGCCTGATTGCGCCGATCGGCGAGGTTCTCGTCGATGAACAGTGACGACAGCCGGTTGGCCACCTGGGCCACCTGCCGCGGATTCTCGCCCGTGTAGCGAATCGTGAACGAGTTGTCTTTCGTCTGCGGAAAGACCACGTTCCGCCGCATCAGCGCAACCACGTCCTCCATCGGCAACCGTCCACGCTCCTGCGGATACAGGTTGTAGTCCTGGATAATCCGCTCGAGCCGCGAGCGGCTGAGAATCGTCGGGGTAATCGTCTGCAGGCGATCGGCAATGTTGTCCGAGACCGTCGAACGAACGAAGGCCTCGGGAATCTTCTGGGGCACGACCAGGATGACGGTATCGGCGGAATACATGTCCGGCAGCTGACGGGCGTAGAGTGCCGTCACGGCACCCGCGATCGCCAACGGCAGAATCAACAGCCAGAACCGCCGGCGCACCATGCCGACGACGAACTCGGGGGTGAGGCTCTTACCGGGTAGCATTGCTGTTCCTCAAACGCTGGAAGATGGGCGCCCAGAGCTGCAGCGACACCTGCACCGTCTGCCGGTGCGCGCGTGCGCTCGTGCCGGTCGGCAGGTAGCGCGTGTCGTCGAACTGATAGGAGTAGTTCATGTATTCGAAGGCGATGCTGGCCGACCTGAAAATCGCGACACCAACGCTCGTCGAGGCGCGATAGATCCAGTAGCTGTTCTGCGACGACACGCCGATCTCGCCGCGCGACGCACCCGTCTGCGCCTGGACGCTGATTCGTCTCGTCACGAGCCCGCTCAACGACGCCGACCCGTTGTCCGAAAACGACGGCGCCGCGAGGGTCTCGACAAAGCCCGCCCGCCGGTCGTACGCGGCAACCGCTGACCAGCTTCGGCCCACTTCGTAGTTCAGGGCGGCGCTCCCCGTCACGTCATACCGCGTGCTGGTTCCGTCGGACACGCCGGTCGAGCCGGAGGAGAACGTCAGCGAACTGCGGCGCGAGAGGGACAGCGAGTGCCCGTAGCTGACGCCCACGTCGATGACGTCGCTCCGCGACCGGCTGCGATTGTCCGATGTCCCCGTGGCGTAGTCTCCGATGCGTCTGGTATATCCAAGATGCGCGGTCAGTCCCTGGCGGAACGAGTAGTCGTATTTCGCGCCGGCCGCCATCGTGCTTTGGGCGACACGCGTTGAGGACCCCCACGCGTGGCTGGCGTCGTATTGGGCCGAGAGGCTGGAACGACGCGAGAGGGCGTGCGACGCGGATACGGCGGCGGTGCTCGTCACGTACTGGTCAATGTCACCGTTCAGTTGGTAGTCGAGCGGGTCGGGTCCGGTCGTGCTGCCTTCAAGCAACGAGGGAAACAGCGTGTTGGCGGACACCGGCCGATAGCCGACAGTCGCGCTGCCGCTGACGTTGGTCCGAGCGGACATCGGCATCGTCCAGACCAGGCCGGCGGTGCCGTCGGTGGCGACGGCATTCCGTCCGTCCGTCAATCTCCGGCCCGAAATGCCAAGCGCCGCGTCGATCCCCACACGCGCGCGATCGAGAAGATACGCCACGCGCCCGCTCCCTCCATTGAACCTCGTCCATGAATCGGCCGCTGTCGGAAGCGGCGCCCCGGGCGTGTCGGTCAAGGCGGAGTCGACGTTCGTCTTGAACATGCCGGCGCCGAAGTTCGCGCTGGCGGTCAAGGACTGCGACGTAGCCTGATTGCCAGGCCCGAACAAGCCACGGCTGGGGCGCTCCGGTCGATCCCGTCCAAGAATCTGGGCGTCGGCCGGGCGGACGAACAGCAGGGTCCCGCACACACAGAGACCCAGCCCCCACGCCCGAGCGCGACGTACCGCGGAATGCCTCATCAGGGCACGACCACCTGGTCGCCGGGCAGCAGCAGAATGTTCTGCTTCAGGTTCTTGCGCTTCTTGACCACTTCTTCGTAATTGAAGAGGTAGCTGACCGGCTGCCCCTTCTCCGTACGGATGATCGAGATGTGCTTCTTGTCGGCGAACTCCTGCAGGCCGCCGGCCAGCGAGATCAGCTGAAGCACAGTCATCGGTCCGTTGATCGCATACGGCCCGGACTTGGCGACCTCGCCGGTGATGGACACCATGCGGCTCTTGATGTCCTTGACGATGACCATGACGTTTGGATCTTCGACGAACTTCGTGGCGGCCTCGGTGAGCTTCACCCGCAGTTGTTCGGGGGTCAGACCGACGGCCACGACGTCGTTCAGGAGCGGCAGCGAAATTTTGCCGTCAGGCCGCACCACGACGTCTCGCGACATCTCCTGGTTGTTCCAGTAGATCACCGACAACGAGTCATCGGGACCAATGACGTAGTCGCCCGGCAGTGCCACACCAGCTGGCGCGACCTGGGCGGGCGGCGGGGCCGGACGAGGCGGGGCCGGCGCCTGGGCCGACGCCGCGCGCGCCGCAACCACCAGCGCCACGAGAACACTCGAAAGAATACGCTTCACGTTCCACGCTCGTCGCATGACTGTTCCTCTGAGCACTATCGGTATTCCTTGAAAGGAAGCTGACAATCATGCTTCCGGAGGAAGTTCAGAAAGCGCTTGTAGTCGGCGGACTCCATATTGAACAAGCGCAGTACAATCTTATAGTTACCGCGGGCTTCTTCGAGCCCCTTGTGGACGAGATCGCGCACGTTGCTGCGTGTGATTTCCCGGTTCATGTAGAGCGGGTACACGGCCGTCCAGAACGACTCCCGATCTTCCTTCAACTTCTTGAACAGCTCGTCGGCCACGGTGCGCCGCCGCTCACGTCGCGGCCGCAGGCTGACCTGCCCCGGCACGCGAATCTCCGGCGACAGGTCGTCGACCTGAATCACCTCGCGGCGACCGGTCACCACCAGTCGCTCCATCACGTTCTCGAGCTGCCGGACGTTCCCGGGCCACCCGTACTCGGCCAGGACCGCCACGGCATCCGGCGAAATCGCTCTGACCACGCTCTGTTCAGCGACCGCGTTGGCGCCGTACCCATTCCCATTGAGCGGACGGTTGGTAAACCGGTGCAGGAAGTGGTCCACGAGCATAGGCACGTCTTCTCGTCGCTCGCGGAGCGGCGGCACCACGATGTGAATCACGTTGATGCGATAAAAGAGGTCCTCCCGGAACTGACCGAGCGCGATCAGGTCGCGCAGGTTGCGATTCGTGGCCGTAATCACGCGAACGTTCGTGACGTTGGCGGGGCGCTCCGCGCCGACCTTCTGGATCTCGCCGGTCTCCAGAAACCGGAGCAGCAGGCCCTGCATCCGCAGGGTCATCTCCCCGATCTCATCGAGGAAAATCGTCCCGTTGTCCGACATCTCCAGTTTTCCCGGTTTGTCACGGTACGCACCCGTGAACGACCCCTTCACGTGGCCGAACAGCTCGGACTCGAGAAGGGTCTCGGGGATCCCCGCGCAATTGACGGGGACGAAGGGCTGATCGGCCCGCGGGCTGGCCGAATTGATGGCCCGAGCCACCACTTCCTTGCCCGCGCCGCTCTCGCCAGTGATCAGCACCTTGGCGTCCGAACGCGCCACGCGCCCGATCTCCGCTTTCAATTCAGTAATCGATCGGCTCGTGCCGATTAAATCTACGGGGCCGTTGTGCCTCATCAGGGGGGTCAGGTGTGAAATCGCCACGCCGGGGGCGACCATTCACCTCTCCAGGTCAGCCTTCTATGTGCAAACGGCTGGCCGGAACCGGGCCAGGGGAGCGATCTCCCGTATCGCGCTGAGGCGGCAGGCATTAGAACTCGGAGCGGCGGGGGATAAGGGGCAGCCCGACTCGGGGAATGACTTGATAGGACGGCGCCTGCTGGAATAAAGTCATCGTTTTGGAAGACTTAACCGTGACAGCGAGGCGTCAAAATCGGGTCGCTCCCGCTGCAAAAGCGAGAAACGACATTCGTGTAACTCACAGATTTCAGGCGCCTTGCCAGACAGGTATCTCCATTGATGGCCATTGACCCGTTCCGGCCTTCCCGTTACGATTCTTGCGCTCGGACTAAAGTCACGCCGAGACATGAATAGTCTGAAAGGACTCCAAGCTCATGGCGCTCTCCCGGCCGTCTGAACCTCGTTTTGTCGTTCGCAGCGAAGCCATGCGCTCGCTCGAGGCCGACATCGAGGTCGCGGCTCGTTCGGACGCCAAGGTCCTCATCACGGGCGAGACGGGAGTGGGGAAGGAAGTCGTCGCGCGCTTGATCCACTCGCGCAGTCCGCGCGCTGGCGCCAACATGGTCACGCTCAATTGCGCGGGACTGCCCGACTCGCTTCTCGAGTCCGAACTCTTCGGCCACGTGAAGGGCAGCTTCACGGGTGCGTACCGCGACAAGCCTGGTCTGCTGGAAATGGCCCCGAACGGGACGGTGTTTCTCGACGAGGTCGGCGAGATGACCCCGCGCATGCAGGCGGTGCTGCTCCGCTTCCTCGAAACCGGCGAAATCCAGCGCATCGGCGCCGACCGCGTGCACACCCGGGTCAACGTGCGCGTGATCACCGCAACCAATCGCAAGCTCGAGGCCGAGATCGCCTCGGGTGCGTTCCGTGAAGATCTCTACTTCCGGCTGAACGTCGTGCGGATCTGCATTCCGCCGCTGCGCGAACGCGTGGAAGACATCGCGCCGCTCCTCACCTACTACCTTGGCTGGTACAGCCAGACCCACCACATCCCCACGCCGGAAATCGCGCCGGACGCGCTCGAAGTCCTGATGGCGTATGCGTGGCCTGGCAACGTCCGTGAACTCAAGAACGTCATCGAACGCGTGGTGCTGAAAGCGTCAAACGGGATCGTCCGTGTGCCCGATCTGCCCAGTGACGTCATCGCAAAAGTGCCGGTTCCGCCCGCCGAAGAAGCCTCGCAACAGGCCGATGCACCGCTCAGCTCGAGGGCCGAGGAACTGGCCACGCTGATGCTGCAGCATCGACAGTCTTTCTGGGCCGCCGTGTATCCGTCCTTCATGTCACGCGACCTTACGCGGCAGGATCTGCGCGCCATCGTGCAGATCGGCCTCGAACAGACGAAAGGCAACTATCGCCTCCTCGTCGAGTCGTTCAACATGCCCACCGAGGACTACAAGCGCTTTCTCAGCTTCCTGAGAAAGCACGATTGCCATCTGCCCTTCCAGCGATTCCGCTCCGCAGCCCCACTCGCCCAAGCGTCGCCCCTGCGCGCCGTCGTCGGCGGCAAGACTAGAACTCAGAAGGTCCACGCGAGTGCGCGTGTCAGCGATTCGGAAACGCGCCTGCGGCCGCGCGAAGCAAGCCCGGGCGGGCGCTGCGAGTGAGGGTTGGGGGAACCGAGGGGCAATGCCCCTCGGACCGATCATGTGGTGCGCCCTGCACGACTCGAACGTGCGACCTCCTGGTTCGTAGCCAGACGCTC
>JBDTNQ010000086.1:0-18310 GCA_039933635.1 Acidobacteriota bacterium | reverse complement strand
AGCTTGTTGCGCTCGGCGGCGTCGCGCATCCACATGGCCGTCTGCGCATCGAGCGGTCCGAGAGAAAGGTACTCGGCCATGCCCTCGACGAACCAGAGCGGATAGGCCAGAATCCCCGGTGCCTGGCCCGCGCTCTCGCGTGGGTCCTCGCCGGTCATGTCGAACTGGAACGCGTGCACGAGCTCGTGCCCCAGCACGTGGTCGGTGTCCGCCAGCGACCCGGAGAGCGGGAGGACGATGCGCCGGCGCATGCCCTCCGTCACGCCACCGGTCCCCTCGCCAATGAGCCCTTCGACCGCGTTGGTCTGGCGGAAGTGGGCACCGACCGCGTACAGAATCACGACCTGCCGGCCGCGAAGTTCGTGGCCGAAGAAGCCTGAGAGCCTTTCGTGCCAGCGCTCCGCCAGGCGCGCGACGATACGCGTCGCCTCGGCCTCCTCCGGGTAGTAATAGAGGTCGAAATGCTCGGTGTGGAGAATCTGGAAGTCGAACGTCCGGTACTGGACCTTGTTGCGGCCGAAGTACTGCGCCCCGGCCGGCGCCGCCCACACGGAGAGCGCGAGAATCATCACGGCCACGACGCGCCAGCGGACGAGTGGGTTCATGGGTGTCTTACACGGATCACGCCGCGGGTCCTCGCTCCGTTTCAGGTAAGATGCCAGACGAAACCCGCTGGTCGGGAGCGATAGGAACTTCGATTATGGCACCTGCCGGAGACGCGGGACATCGGATGGTGTTCTGCCTGAAGCTGCAAAAGGAACTTCCCGGCCTCGATGCGCCGACCTGGCCCGGCGCCCTCGGACAGCGCATCTACGAACACATTTCCCAGGAAGCCTGGGATCAGTGGGAAGAGCGCATGAAGATGATCCTCAACGAGTATCGTCTGCTGCCCTTCCAGAAGGAGGCGCAGACGCTCGTCGCCAAGCAGATGGAAGAGTTCTTCTTCAGCGAGCACGCCGCGCCGCCGCCGGGATTCGTCCCCAAATAGTCGCATGGCCTCCCCCACCTTCTTCGGTCATCCGCGTGGCCTGTCCACGCTGTTCTTCACCGAGATGTGGGAGCGCTTCAGCTACTACGGGATGCGCGCCCTGCTCATCCTGTTCATGACGGCGTCAGTGGCCAGCGGTGGTCTCGGCATGGACACGGCGACCGCGGGCGCCGTCTACGGCACGTACACCGCCATGGTGTACATGATGAGCCTGCCGGGCGGCTGGCTTGCTGACCGCGTGCTCGGTCAGCGCCGCGCGGTGCTCTACGGCGGCATCCTCATCGCCTGCGGCCACTTCAGTATGGCCGCGCCAATGCTGCCGGCCTTCTACGTCGGCCTCGTGCTCATCGTGCTTGGCACCGGACTCCTCAAGCCGAACATCAGCGCGATGGTCGGCCAGCTCTACCAGCCCAACGACCGCCGACGCGATGCCGGTTTCTCGTTGTTCTACATGGGCATCAACACCGGCGCCTTCTTCTCGCCGCTGGTCTGCGGGTACCTGGGCCAGAGAATCAACTGGCACTACGGCTTTGCCGCGGCGGGCGTCGGCATGACCTTCGGATTGATTCAATACGTCCTCGGTGCAAAGTCGCTCGGTGACGCCGGCTTGTTTCCGGTGCCTGCCGAGTCGCCCGAAGCGCAGGCGGCGCTGACCCGCCGGGCGATTTGGGGCGTGAGCGGCACAGTGGTCGTACTGGCCATCTTCCTCGGCAGCATCGCGATGGGCCTCCTGCCGATCTCGGCGGGACAGGTGGCGAATGGCGCCGGCTATCTGCTTCTGATCGTCACGGTGGTGTTCTTCGCATGGTTGTTCCTCTTCGGAAAGTGGACGCGCGAGGAACGCGGGCGGCTGTGGGTCATCGCGGTCTTCTTCATTGCCGCGGCGTTGTTCTGGTCTGTGTTCGAACAGGCCGGGTCCACACTCAATCTCTTTGCGGACCGCAACAGCCACAATGAGATTCTCGGCTACAGCTTCCCGAGCAGCTTCTACCAGTCGGCCAACGCAATCTTCATCATCGTCCTTGCCCCCATCGTGGGATGGCTGTGGCTGAAGCTCGGCCGTCGCGATCCGCCAAGTCCCTTCAAGTTTGCGATCGGACTTCTGGGTGTCGGCCTCGGGTTTCTTCTGCTCGTGCCGGCCGCGCGCATTGCGGCCACCGGGACGCTCGTCAGCCCGATGTGGCTCATCAGCACCTATCTGATCCACACCGTGGCGGAGTTGTGCTTGAGCCCGGTCGGCCTCAGCTCAATGACGAAACTCTCCCCCACCCGGATCGTGAGCCTCATGATGGGCGTCTGGTTCCTGGCCGCGTCGGTCGGGAACTACATCGCCGGCCAGCTCAGCGGGTTGTACGAATCGCTGCCGCTGTCGGCGCTCTTCGGCCGAGTGGGCATGTTCGCCATCGTCGCCGGCGTCCTCATGCTGATCTTCGCGCCGAAGTTCACGAAGATGATGCACGGCGTCAGGTGAAGTTCGATGCCCCTCAACGAATATCGACGCAAGCGTGACTTCACGAAGTCGCCCGAACCGACCGGCGACCAGACGAAGTCGAAGAAGAAGGCGGGCAAGCTCTTCTTCTGCGTCCAGAAACACCTCGCCAGCCATCTGCACTACGACTTCCGACTCGAACACCACGGCGTGCTGCTCTCGTGGGCCGTGCCGAAGGGCCCCTCGCTCGATCCCAAGGTGAAGCGGCTCGCCATGCACGTCGAGGATCATCCATACGACTACGGCACGTTCGAGGGCGTGATTCCGGAGGGCTACGGCGCCGGCATCGTGATGCTCTGGGACACGGGCACGTGGACGCCGGAAGTGGACGACGTGGACAAGGCCATCGAGAAGGGGGATCTGAAGATCGCCCTGGACGGCTACAAGCTCAAAGGTTCATGGGCCCTCATCCGGACGCGCGGGTACGGCGGACAACGTGGCGAGGGCCGGAGCTGGCTGCTCATCAAACACCGCGACGAGTGGTCCGGCGATCTCGACATCACGACCTTTGCGCCGAAGAGCGTCAAGAGCGGCCAGGATTTTCCTGAAATCCTCGCCGCCGACAATCCGGCGATCTGGGAAACGAACCGACCGGTGAGCGGCGGCGAAACCGGGGCGTTGCTCAGGGACATCATCGAGCAGGCCGCGGCGATCAAGGCCGGACGCGCACCTTCCGCCTCCGCCAAGAAACCAGCGGCACGGGCAGCCGCCGTGAAGTCCTTGCCGAAAAAGACAACCCCGAAAAAGGTGACCTCGAAGAAGGCCACAAGGAAGAAACCATGAAGCGCCTCATCCTGATCGTCTGCATGGCGCTCGGCGCGACGGTGGTCGCCCGCGCGCAGGAAAAGCCACCCGCCCTCGTCGCCGGCACATGGCGAATGACGATGGAGATGGCGATGGGCGCGGCATCGCCCGAAATCACGCTGAAACAGGAGGGCGAGAAGCTGACCGGCACGTACAGCGGTCGCTACGGCACCTTCACGCTCGCAGGCAAGGTGAGGGGCCGGCTGTTCGAGTTCTCGTTCGCGATGAACGAGCCGCACCCCGTGTCGATGTGTTTCCAGGGCGAGATTTCCGCGGACGGCGCGTCGCTCGAGGGGACGGCGGTGCTCGCGGAGTTGGGTGACGCGACCTGGACGGCGAAGAAAGACGAGACGCCGAAGAAGTAGTCTTTATGGCCGCCGGCTGGCCAGCGCGGCGATCTCGCCTGGGACACCGAGCAATTGTTCGGCGAGCAGCGCCCAGACGGCGCCGCGAAGCCGGCGCCGATCGTGACGCGCAATGGCCCGGCGCCAGAACGCGCCTTCGACCAGACGACATTCGGGGGGCAATTCCCCCAGGGCCAGCGGCGTCTTGTCTTCTTTCGCGTAGCGCTCGAGGACCTCACGGCTGGGCGCGGCGTTGTTGAAGATCACGGCGTCAACCGGTCGCCCGATGGCCTGCTCGAGTTGACGTGCCGCGTCCGCCGCGCTGAATCCCAGCATGCCAGGTCCCTCGGTCAGCAGGTTTGCCACGTAGATGATGGGACCGTGTACGTCGGCAAGAGCCTCGCGGCAGCCATCGACGAGGAAAATCGGCAGAAGGCTGGTGAAGAAACTGCCTGGGCCGATGATCACCGCATCGAGTCCGCGGATGACATCCGCCACAGTGGGATGGATGGCGGCCGGCGGTTCCAGCCAGAGCCGACCGATGGGTCGGCCACCGGCCTGCCCCTGATCGACCTCCACTTCGCCGCGCGTCAGGGTGCCGTCGGAGTACTGCGCGCAGATCGTCGCGCGCTGCACCGTGATCGGCCAGACATGCCCGCGGCAGCCCAGCAGGGCACGCAATCCATCGACGGCGGCAAGAAAGTCGCCTCCCGTGTACTGCTCCATCATCGAGAGCAGCAGGTTGCCGCCCGTGTGCCCGGCCAGCCGGCCATGTTCGAGCATGGGCAGGCGCGCGAGCAGGATGGCGCGCGCTTCGCGTTCGTTGCGGGCCAGCGTCAGCGCGCATTTCAGGACGTCGCCTGGTGGGAGCACGCCGAGTTCGTCCCGGAGTTGCCCGGACGAGCCGCCGCTGTCGAACATCGTCACGACGGCGTGCAGATCGACCCACGGGTTGCTCTTGAGGCCGCCCAGGATGCTGGGCAACCCGGTGCCTCCGCCAAAGCAGCCAACCTTGATGACGCGAAGCTTCACGGCCGTATTGTACTGGTCGGGCGGGCCGCGGGACGCCCACGGCGACCGGAAGAGGGCCGATCCACGAACTTCCGGTCACGCCAACCTCGTAGAATAAGAATATGGCCGACAAACTGACACTCGCGCCCGGCGCCAGGCACGCGTTCGATCGCCTTGCCCAGGATGTGGTGCGTGTCTTCGGACCGCGGTTCGTCGCGCTCGTTGCTTCAGGCACACACTCGAGCGTCGCGTTCACGTCGGAGATCCTGCCGGGCGATCTCGAAGCGCTCGGCGCGCTGCGGGACACGTGGCGGCACGACAAACTCGACACGCCGTTGTTCCTCACCCCTCACGAATTCCGCCGGTCGCTCGACGCGTTTCCGCTCGAGTATCAGGCCATCGTCGACCGCCACGCCGTGATCGCGGGCGAGCCGCCGTTCGTGGACCTCGTGTTCGATCCGCAGCAGGTCCGGCGTGCGTGTGAAGTCCAGGCCAAGAGCCACCTGATCCATCTTCGACAGGGCTGGGTCGAGGCCGCCGGCCACGAGGCCGAACTGATCACGCTCATCCGCCGATCAGCCGGCCCCTTGCGGGCCCTGCTGGTCAACGTCGGGCGCCTCGGACCAGCCGTGTCGGGCGATGGGGATCTGGCCACCATCGGCGCGCGGATCGCGGGGCTCGACGGGACATTGGTCCACGAGATCCTTGCCGTTGAAACGACGCCTGATTCAGCGCGACACCTGGTGCGTCGCCTGCCGGAGTACATTGCCGTGACCGAGCGGCTGTGGGCGTTCGTGGACGGCTGGGCCGCCTGATGGGAGATTTCACGGCGGGTAGGCTGCCGCGCGGCGCGCGGCTGGCTCACAGGTTCGTGCCGCTGGTCGTCCTGCTGCTCTCGGTGTTCCTCCGAGTCACGGCCTCCGCGCAGGACCTGCCGACGCTCACCCAGCCGGTCAACGACCTCGCGCGCGTGATCGATCCGGAGAGTGCGACCCTGCTCGACCAGCGCATTCGGACGCTCCAGGCCGCGACGAAGGACTCGGTCGTCGTCGCGACCGTCGACACGTACGCCCCGTACTCGTCGATCGAGGAATACGCCGTGAAGCTTTTCGAGCACGCCGGGCTCGGGTCGCGCGAGAAGGATAACGGCGTCCTCATCGTCCTCGCCGTGAAGGAGCGCCGCGTCCGGATCGAGGTCGGCTACGGCCTCGAGCAGTTCATCACGGACGGCTTTGCCGGAGACACCATCCGGCAAACGATGCTGCCGGCGTTCCGCAACGGACAGTACGGCGCGGGCCTGCTGGCCGGAACGACCCGGGCGATTCAGCGGATCGCCGAGGCTCGTGGCGTCACCCTCAGCGGCGTGCCGGCCGCGCAGCCGGCGCGGTCGCAGATCCATCTGGCTCCGTCGCAGGTGATCTTCATCATCATCGTGATCATCATCGTCATCAACTCGATCCGTCGTGGTGGTGGCGGCGGCAGCGGGTTCACGGGCGGCGGCCGGGGCCGCACGTGGAGCGGCTGGCACGGCGGTCTGGGAGGCTTCGGCGGCGGCCTCGGCGGCTTTGGGGGCGGATTCGGCGGCGGGGGCGGCGGCGGAGGATTTGGCGGATTTGGCGGCGGGCGCAGCGGGGGCGGCGGCGCGTCGGGCGGGTGGTAGCCCGATATTTCAGAGGATGAGAGACATGACAACTGCATGGCAACGTCGGATCGTCGGACTCGCAATCGTGGTCGCGCTCGTGGGCGCCGGGTCTGGATGCTCGTACAACAGGTTCACCACGCAGGAAGAGGCGATCAAGGCCCAGTGGGGGCAGGTCGAGAACCAGCTGCAGCGGCGAAACGACCTCATCCCGAATCTGGTCGAGAGCGTGAAGGGCTACGCCCAGCAGGAGCGCGACGTGTTCCAGGCCGTCGCCGACGCGCGCGCGAAGATGGCGGGTGCGACCACGCCGACTGACAAGATCGCTGCGGCGAACGCCGAGTCATCGGCGCTCTCGCGACTGCTGGTCGTCGTCGAGAACTATCCGCAGCTCAAGTCGAACGAGACGTTCGCGCGGTTGATGGACGAGCTGGCGGGGACGGAGAATCGTCTGGCGACCGAGCGGATGCGGTACAACGAACGCATCCAGGAGTACAACACGCTCCGACGGAAGTTCCCATCGAACGTCACTGCGAAGATGTTCGGGTTCAAGGAGTACCCGTACTTCGACGCGCCGCCCACGGCGGAAGTCGCGCCAAAGGTGAACTTCAGCCGGTGATCGCCGGCGTTGACGCGCGCGCGGCGCTTCTTGCGGACCTCGACTACGAGGCGGCGCTCACCGCGCCGCTCCTGCGTCGAGTCCCGGAGACGTCGATGGCGTGGGCACCACACCCGCGGGCGTTCTCGCTTGGCGCGCTTACGTCGCACCTGGCCGAACTGCCGCATTGGGGCGTCCAGATTCTCGCGAGCCCGGAGTACGATTTCAACGCGGGCACGGGCGTTCACCGTGTCCGCGCCACGATGAGCGAGGTGCTCGATCGATTCGATCGACACCTCGCCGAATTGCACGGCGCGCTCACGGCGCGGAGCGTGGCCGAGCTTCACGCGCCCTGGACGTTGCGTCATGGCCCGCGCGTGCTGGCCAGGATGACCAGGCTCGACGCCGTGCGCCGGTTCGCATTGCATCACCTCGTTCATCACCGCGGACAACTGACCGTGTATCTGCGCGTCCTGGACGTGCCCCTGCCCCCAATGTACGGGCCGACGGCCGACGAGCAGCCGTGAAGCGTGCGGGACTCTTCCTGGCCGCGGCCGCGCTGTTCGCGGTGATCGCCACCGCCAACTCCGGCGGCTATCGGTACGGCGTCTCCGACCAGGCGTTCTACATTCCCGCGCTGGCGCTGGAGAACCATCCAGAGCTCTTTGCACGCGACCGTGGCCTCCTCGAGCCACAGATGAAACTCTGGGTTGGCGGCCGCGCACTCGCGAGAGCCACAGGCTGGAGCGGAAGCGGCCAGCCCGCGGTGTTCCTGGCGATCTACGGCCTGACGCTCGGGCTGCTGGCGGCCTCGGCCGTCGCGCTCGCTCGCGGCCTCGGGGCCGGCTGGTGGACGGCTGGCAGCTACCTGCTGTTGCTGACACTCCGCCATCGCATCGCCAAAACCGGCGCCAACTCGCTCGAGGGCTACATGCATCCCCGCATGCTGGCGTTCGCCGCCGGGCTCGGCGCGCTCGCGGCGTTGACGCGCAACCGGTGGGGATTGGCGGCGGGCCTCGCGTTCGTGGCAATCGGGGTGCACCCGACCACCGGTGGCTGGTTCGCGGCCACGCTCGCCATCGCAGCGGTTTGGCAACACCGGCGGAATCGCGTCGCCGTGTTCATCGCCTTCGGTATCGTCGTCGCCGGCGTGGCGGCTGTCGCGTGGGGCAGCCCGACTCGACTGGCCCGGATGGATTCGACGTGGCTCGGCGTCCTTGCGGAAAAGGACTACCTGTTCCCGGCCGAGTGGCCACTGTACGCGTGGGTTGCCAACCTCGCGTATCCCGTTGTCCTGCTCCTGATCCATCGGAGACGTCGACGCCTCAATCTCACCTCCCCCGGCGAAGACGCGCTCGTCGCGGGGGCCGTCGGACTCACGCTCGCGTTTCTGATTTCAGTGCCGCTCGCGGAGGCGAGAATCGCGCTCGTCGTCCAGTTGCAGGTCAACCGGATCTTCTGGCTTCTCGACGCGCTCGTTGCGCTCTACATCGCGTGGTGGCTTGTCGAGGGCACGACGACGCGGCGCGCGGCTGTTGTGGTGGCCGCCATGGCGCTGCTCGCCGTTGGACGCGGGACGTACGTCCTGGCGTTCGAGGCGCGGCGGCCGCTGGTGCAGATGCGCCCCGCGCCAAGCGCCTGGAACGACGCGATGTCCTGGCTCGGTACGCAGCCGACCTCCTGGCATGTGCTCGCCGATCCCGGCCACGCGTGGAAATTCGGTTCGAGCGTACGGGTCGCGGCCCTCCGCGACACCGTGCTGGAGTCCGGGAAGGATTCGGCAATGGCGATGTACGATCGGAACGTGGCCCTTCGCGTGGCGGAGCGGACGCGCGCCCTGGCCGACTTCGACACGATGTCGCTGGCGGACCTGCGCGGCCTCGACGCCACCTACGGTCTCGACGTGTTCGTCGACCGCGCTGATCGCCCGTGGACCTTGCCTGTGCTCTATCGAAACGCCGAGTTTGTGATCTACGACCTGCGATGACAATGACGATCACGTCCGCGGCCACTGACGAACGCCTCATCGCCCATCCGGCGGCGCCCGGGTTCGTGCCTCGCCGCTTCCTGGGCCACGCGCACGTCATGACGGTGTTCGCGTGGGCGGCCCGCCGTGACTTCACGGCGTTGCCCGCGGTCGACGCGCGCCTGATTCGCGTGGCGCCCGACACGCAGGTCCTGGCCGACTGCTACTGGCAGCCACGCCGAGACGAGCGCCCGACGCTGGTCGCGCTGCACGGCCTTGAAGGATCGAGCCGGGTCCACTACATGCGTGGTCTGGCGGACAAGGCCTACCGGCGCGGCTGGAATGCCGTTCTCCTCAATCAGCGCAACTGCGGCGGCACGGAGCACCTGACGCCCACGCTCTATCACTCGGGATTGACGAGCGATCCTCGCGACGTCATGCGATCGATGATGGCCACCGACGGCCTGCGGTCCTTCGGCGTCGTGGGCTATTCGCTCGGCGGGAATCTGGCGATCAAGCTCGCAGGCGAGTTGAAGGACCATCCGGACGTGCCCGTGCGCGCCGTCGCCGCCGTGTGCCCGACGATCGATCTCGATCGCTGCGTCCGGGCGATCGAGCGGCGACGGAACTGGCCGTATCAATTCAACTTCGTCCGCAATCTCAAGGCGCGCATGCGCCGCAAGGCCGCGGCCTGGCCGGACGCTTTCGACCTCTCGCAGCTCGACCGCATCGCGACGATCCGTGCTTTCGATGACGCGTACACGGCGCCGTCACATGGGTTCGGCGACGCCGCCAACTACTATCACCGTGCCAGCGCGCTACGTGTCGCGGCCGACATCGCCATCCCCGTGCTGATCCTCTCAGCCGTAGACGATCCGTTCGTGCCGGCGCAGCAATTTCTGGATCCCGCCGTTCGCGACAATCGCCACGTCACGGTCGCGCTGCCTCCTCATGGCGGACACTGCGCGTTCGTCGGGCGGGCCGACGGCCACGACGGGTACTGGGCAGAAGCGACGGCGGTGGCGTTCCTCGGGCGAATGCTGGAGGGCTGACGAGGCACCGGGCCCTGGAGTTCGGGATCTGACGGTCCAGCGCCCCACAGTTGACTCCTGGGCTGCGCCTACGCCTCGAGTCCGTGCTTCGCGCGCAGAATCTCCGCAAATGTTCGCGCGAACTCCGGGCCCTTCCCTTCGTCCTCATGCTTGAAATACACAAAGACATCGTCCCATCGATCTTCCTGCGCCGCGATCCCGTCGGCCCAGCGTTCGATGTCGGCGGGCGTGTAGCCCTCGTCTCGGAGCCGGAAGTACCCGTGCCGGGCGGTTGGTCGAAGTGGCGTGGTTTTATCGCCGAAGTCCGCGACGCAGAGGGCGGCGCCACGGGCTTCGAGGCAGCTATACACCTCGTCGGTGAGCCACGAGTCGTGGCGAAACTCGAAGGCCGGGCGCATGTCGGCCGGCATCAGCGCCAGAAAATCCCGGAGCCGCGGCACGTCACACCGGAACGTTGGCGGCAGCTGGAACAGCAGGCATGCGCGCGTGTCACCCAGTCCGCGCGCGGCGTCACAGAACATCTGGACGCTGTCAGCGCAATCCTTCAAGCGTTTGTCGTGCGTGATTCGGCGCGGCGCCTTGAGCGTGTAGCTGAACCCCTCGGGCGCCTGAGCGCGCCACCCTTCGGTGTTCTTGGCCGTCGGCATCCGATAGAACGTGTAGTTGATCTCGACCGTGCGAAAGCGGGCTGCGTAGTAATCGAACATGCCCTTCGCAGGCATGTCCGCGGGATAGAAATGCCCCTTCCACTCCGGGTAGTTGTAGCCTGAGGTGCCAACGCGGACGCGCATGGGGAAAGTCTACAGGCTGCGGACATGAGGGCGTGAAGCTCCGGCTCCTCCTCACGCCCGCTTGCTCGAACGGAAGCCGGCGAGGGCGAGCACCGCCACGCCCCACGCGCCCATCGCCGCAAACTGCGGCCACAGCTCGGCAAAGCCGACGCCCTTGAGGAAGATGCCGCGCACGATGACCAGGAAGTACTTCAGCGGAATCAGCGTCGTCACGTACTGAATCGGCACCGGCATGTTCTCGACCGGAAAGATGAAGCCCGAGAGATACATCATCGGGATCAAGATGAAGAACGTCGCCGTCATCATCGCCTGCTGCTGCGTCGAGGAAATCGTCGAGACGAAAAGGCCGAGCCCCAGCGTGCAGATGAGATAGACGGCGCTGGCGGCGAGCAGCAATGTCACGCTTCCGCGAAGGGGCACGGCGAACCAGAACACAGCCACCGCAATAACCAGCAGAACGTCGACGAATCCGACCGCCGCATATGGCAGGAGCTTGCCGAGGATGATCTCCCATCGGGTGATGGGTGTGACGTTGAGCTGATCCAGGGTTCCGATCTCACGCTCGCGGACGATGGCCATGGACGTGAGATTGGCAGTGATGATCAGGAGGAGCACGGCCAGTACCCCTGGGACCATGAAGTTGCGGCTCTCGAGATCCGGATTGAACCAGACACGGACGCGCCCTTCGAGGCGTGGCGCGCCAACGCCCTGTTCGGCGGCCAGGGCACCGTTGAACTCGCCCACCAGTCCCTGCACGTAGGCCAGCGCCACGCCGGACGAGTTCGCATCGGTACCGTCGGCAATCACCTGGACGATGGGTCCCCGATCCGCCGGGCTCGGACGACGTTCGAGGCTTCGGCCAAAGCCAGACGGGATGACGAGCGCCAGCCACGCCTGCCCCGTCCCCAGATCCCGCTCAATCGACGATGGCCCCACCTCGTCCCGGACAACGTCGAAGTAGGGCGAGGCGGCAAACCGCTCAATGAGCTGACGGCTCCGCGGGGATCGATCTCCATCGACCACGGCCAGCGGCACATGGCGCACGTCGGTCGTCGCCGCGTACCCCAGCATCGTCAACTGGATGATCGGGGCGATCAGGACGAGCCGGAGGAGTTGCGGAGAACGTCGAAGCTCGACGAACTCCTTCCACATGAGGGTGAACACGCGGCGTCTCATTGGCGCGACAACCGGACGGCTGAAAGTCCGAGGACGACGGCGGCGTAGACCAGGAGCGCGAGCAGCGACGTCCAGACCGTCGACAGATCCAGCCCCTTCAACACGATGCCGCGCAACGCCACGAGAAAGTAGCGGGCCGGCACAATCGACGAGATGTATTGGAGCGCAACCGGCATGCTCGCCAGCGGGAAGATGAACCCGGACAGGATCAGCGTCGGCAACATGGCGATGAGGGCCGCCGCCTGAAACGCCACCTGCTGGGTCTCGGCCATCGTCGAGACCAACAAGCCGGTGCCGAGGGCGCCGATCAGGAACAGGACCACGACGAGCATCAGTGACGGCCAGGATCCCCGCATTGGCAGATCGAAGAACACCATCGCCGCGCCGATGATCGTCATCGCCCCGATGAAGGAGAGGACGAGATACGGCAGTGTCTTGCCCACGACGAACGCCATCGTCGAGATGGGGGCCATGCGGATCTGCTCCATCGTGCCGCGCTCCTTCTCGCGCACGATCGACAGTGCGGTGGAGATGACGGCGGTGATCATCGAAATGAACGCGATGAGCCCCGGCACGAGAAATACCGTGCTGCGCAGTTCCGGGTTGTACCAGACGCGCGGCTGAACGCTGACCATGGCGACGCGCACGAGGTCGGGGGGCGGGCTCGCGGCCATCCGCAGCACCGCCGTCACGTAGCCCAGAACCGTCGTGGCCGTATTCGCGTTGTCACCATCGATGATGACTTGCACCTCGGCGGTCTGCCCGCGGCCGAGGTCGGCGGCAAACCCGGCCGGGATGACGAGGACGATCCGCGCGAGCCCGCGATCGACAAGGGCGGACGCCTCGCGATCGGACGTGGTCGCGCCCATGATGTCGAAGTAGGTCGATCGCTGAAAGGCGGCAATCAGATCGTGGCTCTCGCGCGAATCATCCCGATCCTCGACGGCCATGGACACGTGACGGATGTCGAAGTTCAGCGCGTATCCGTAGAGGAAGAGGAAGAACGTGGGGATGACGATCAGGATCGTCAGCGTGCGGCGATCGCGCCGGATCTGCCGGAGTTCCTTGATCGCGACCGCCCAGGTCGATCTCATGCCGCACCTGCGTGGTCGAGGCGATCCACCACGTCGAGGAACACGTCCTCGAGCGAGGGGCTCACGCGCGAGATGTGCGACACCGACAGACCAGCGGCCTGAAAGGCCGAAGCCGCGGCGGCCTCCGTCGCGTCGGCCCGTCGCAGCACCGCGTGCACGGCGGTGCCGAAGAGACTCGTCTTCTCGACGAACGGCAACGCGTCCAGCACGGTCATCACCTTGACCGGCTGATCGGAGCGCACTTCGATGATCGGGCGACCGTCGAACGTGCGCTTGAGTTCCGCGGTCGTGCCAATGGCGGCCATGCGCCCACCGTGAATGATCGCCACGCGATCGCAACGCTCGGCTTCATCGAGGTAGTGCGTCGTCACCAGCACCGTCGTGCCGTTTCGGGAAAGTCCGTCGATGAGGCGCCAGAATTCCCGGCGGGACACGGGATCGACGCCGCCGGTGGGCTCGTCGAGGAACACGATCGGCGGCTCGTGCATCATGGCGCAGCCCAGGGCCAGCCGTTGACGCCAGCCGCCCGCGAGCGAACCCGCAAGTGCGTGTTCCTTGCCTTGCAAGCCTCCCATCTCGAGCACGAACCGTCGGCGCGCCTCGAGACGTTCCCCGCGCAGGCCGTACAGGCCGGCGTAGAAGCGGATGTTCTGATCGACGGTGAGCAGCTCGTACAGCGAGAAACGCTGGGACATGTAGCCGAGCCGGCGCTTCACCCCTTCCGGATCGCGGCCGACGTCAACGCCGTCGATCGTGGCCGTGCCCGACGAGGGCGTGAGCAGCCCGCAGAGCATGCGAATGGTCGTGGACTTGCCGGCGCCGTTGCTCCCGAGGAAGCCGAAGACTTCGCCGCGACGCACGTCGAAGCTGACCTCGTTCACCGCGATGAACGTGCCGAACCGGCGTGACAGGCGGTCGACGTGAATCGCGATGTCCGGCGTCACGGTTGCGCTCCCACCGTCCGCAGGAGGCGCGCCTCGGCCACGCGAAGCGCGGCCTGCAGCCGCGACTGTTCGAGTTCCGCTTCGAGCAGGGCGACGTCGCTGTCGAGCATCTCGGTGCTCGTGGCGACACCGGCCGAGACGCGCTCGCCCACCACGCGCCGCGCTTCCGTCGACGCGGCGACCGCCTCGGCCGACGCGGCGATGGCTGCGCGGGTGGACTCGAGATCGAGCACCCGCTGGCGTGTCTCGAGGCCGACGGCCTCGTCGAAGTCCTGCAGACGCGCGCCGACGGCGCGCGCCTGCGCGGACGCGGCCGCGCGGTCGGCGCGGCTGCGTCCGCCGTCCCACAGCGACCAGGTCACGTTGACCCCGACATCCCAGGACGTGTTCCATTCGTCCACGCGCGGCACGAACCGCTGGTTCGGCCGCGCGGGCTCGACCGCGGCCACCGCCGCCACCTGCGGCCGCATGGTGGCGCCCGCGGCCGTTGCTGCCGCCATGAACGACGCCTGGCGTGCCAGGAGCGCGGCCCGCTCGGGCCGCGCTCCCGCGGCCTGCACCCGGAGATCGCCCAGCGACGCGGCCTCGAGCGTCACGGCGGCCGGCGTCGGGCGGTCGACGGGCGTCGTGGCACGGATGGCCTCGCCTGGCTCGGCGCCGACCAGCCGGGCGAGCTGGGCTTCGGCGAGCGCGGCGTCATTGCGCGCCTGGATCAGCTGCACGTTCTGTCGCGCGCGCTGGGCCTGGGTCGAGAGGACTTCGTTCGGGGCGGCGAGGCCGCTGTCGACGCGCGCCCGCGCGTCGGAGAGGGCCGCGTCGGCGCGCTCGAGCGACCGCTCGAGCACGCCGACGCGGTCACGGCTCGTCACGAGCGTCCAGTACGCGACGGCGACATCGAGCGCGACGTCCGCCGCCGCGCCGCGGCGATCCGCCGCGGCGGCGGTGACGTCGGCGCGAGCCGAGGAGACGAGCGCATCGACCCGCCCGCCCGTGTAAAGCGGCATCCCGAGCTCCGCTCGCACGCGGTAGTTGTTCGGAATATCCGGGAAGATCACCCTGGTCGTCCCGTTCGATTGCGGGAGGCCGAACTCATCGACGTGGTTGGTGCGCAGCACGCCCGCAAGCGCCGTCAGGACCGGCCGTTCGGCCGCCGCCCGGCTCTGCACGGTCGCTTCCGCAGCGGCCTGCCTCGCGTCGGCGTCGGTCAACCGCGGTGCATGAGCGATCCCGCGCGCGATGGCGTCTTCAAGCGTGAGGCTGAGCCCGCCTTGCGCGCGTGCTGCCGGCGCGGCGGCCAGCAGCACGGCCAGAATCGACGGCCAGACGAGTGTCGCGTTCATGATGCCCTTTCCGTCACACGGCGGTGGTCGGCCGCCAGCAGGTCGATGAAGACGTCTTCCAGCCCGGGCATCACTCGTCGCACGCTCACGGCGTCGTGCCCCTCGCGAGCGAGAGCGGACCGCAGGAGATCGGCATCGCTGTCGGACTCAGCGCGCACGTGCAGGCGATCGCCGAAGAGCTGCACGCGATCGGCGCCCCATCTGGCGACGAGCGCGTCGATCGCCTTCCGTGGGAACGCCGTGACGACCTCAAACGTGACGCCTGGCAGCGCCGCCTGGAGCGCCTGCGGCGTGTCGAAGGCCAGCACGCGTCCTTCATTGATCAACGCAACCCGGCTGCACCGCTCGGCCTCATCGAGGTACGGCGTCGCCACGACAATCGTCAGGCCCTGCGACAGGAATTCGGCGAGCAGCTTCCAGAATTCCCGCCGCGAGACCGGATCCACGCCAGTCGTCGGTTCGTCGAGAATCAGGAGCGGCGGCTCGTGAATGAGCGTGCACGCGAGTGCGAGCTTCTGCTTCATGCCTCCCGAGAGCCGATCGGCGAGTCGATCGCGGAAACGCGCCAGACCCGTGAGCTCGAGCAGACGCGTGCGCTTGGCCTCGAAGTCGTGCACGCCATGCAGCCGGGCGAAGAAGTCGATGTTCTCGTCGATCGAGAGGTCGCCATACAGGCTGAACCGCTGCGAGAGGTAGCCAATCGCGTGCGTGGCGCCCGCGTGGTCTCGCACCGGATCGGCGCCAAACACGCGCACCGTGCCCGCATCCGGCGTCAGCAGGCCGCAGATGACGCGCAAGAGCGTCGTCTTGCCCGCGCCATCGGGCCCGATGACGCCGTACATCTGCCCGCGCGTGACGTCGAACGACAGCCCGTCGAGCGCCACCGTGTCGCCGAAGCGCTTCCGGACATTCGCGACCACGACGGGCACGTCGCGGGTTGGTTCCTCGGACGACTCTCGCATGGGTGACTCGTGACTGTTCGCGTGCGCTAGAACTCGACTTCAACGGGCATGCCCGGTTTCAGCACGCCCTGGCGGTTGTCGACGGCAACCTTCACGCGGTAGACCAGCCGCGCGCGTTCCGCCGCGGTCTGGACGTTTCTCGGGGTGAACTCGGCCTTGGGCGCGATGAATGCGAGTGTGGCGGGCAGCCGGTCGCCGGCGTCGGTCACGACCGTGACCTTCTGTTCCAATCGCAGGGACGGGATGCGGGGCGCCTCCACGTAGGCGTTCACCCACGCGTGGTCGAGGTCAATGATGACCGCGAGCGGAGTGCCGGAACTGACCAGCTCACCGGGTTCAACCAGGCGTGACGTCACGACGCCATCGGCGGGCGCGATGACTCGTGTTTCGCCGCGATCGTGCTCGAGCGTCGCAATCTGGGCGTCGACGCCCGCGACACGAGCACGCGCCGCATCCAATTCCTCGGGCCGGGCGCCGGCCTTCAGCCGCGCCACGACCGCCGCGGCCGCCGCCCGCCGATCGGTCGCGGCCTTGAGACGCGCCTCGGCCGTCTCGCGGCGAGCCACCGCATCATCGCGCTGCTTGGTCGCGCCGGCGCGTTTCTCGATGAGCTGCACGAACCGCGTCTCGTCTGTTCTGGCTGAACCCAAATCAGATTCGGCGGCCTGGCGGTCGGCGTCGGCAGCAGCCAGCTGTGCCTGAGCCTGCTGGACATCCTCGATCCGCGATCCCGCGCGCAGGAGCCGCACCTGGGCGTCGGCCTGTGCGCGTTCGGCCCGCGCCCGACGTAGCGCCAGATCGACATCGTCCGTGGCAATCGTCGCAACCTCATCGCTCTTCGAGATCCGTGCCCCTTCGTTCACGGAGACCGATGACACGCGACCGGCGATCTTCGCGGCCACACGGATCTCGGTGGCATCGACGTACCCACTGGCACGAGCAGCTGCGTCCGGCGTCGAACGCTGACACGCGAGGCCGGCGGCGGAGGCAAGAAGAACGGCGAGCGCCGGCGCGAAACGATTCATGACGGTCTCCTGGTTGACGAATCGGTGATGGAGGGCTCTACTCGCAGGGCGGCCAGCGTCGTGGCTTCGACGTGCGCGACGACGGCCTCCCGGGGCACGAGGACGACACTCGCAGGGACCTTGGACTTGAAGCGTTCGCGGGCCGGTGCCGACGCCGCAAACAGGATGAGGGGCGCGACGATGCCCATTTGCGTGATGAGCGGATGCGCGGGCCGGAACAGCCCGGCGGCGCGGCCTTCCTCGAGCATGGCGCCGAGGGTCTTCAGCACGCTGGCGATGGAGCCCGCGATGTGGGCGTCGAGATGGCGGCCTCCTTCGGCCATTTCGCGCAGCCAGATGGCCGGGAAGTGCGGGACCGCGACGGTGACCGCGGCGACGGTGCGGATGTACCGGCGAATCTGGTCGTCGGCCGGTCCGCCGTCCTCCCGCACGGTGGCGACCTCGGCCGCCAGGCCGCTGAACAGCGTCCCGAGAATCTCGCGGTAGAGCGCGGCCTTGTTGTGGAAGTGGTAGTAGAGCATGGCCTTGTTGACGCGGGCGCGCTTGGCAATGCGATCGACCTTGGCCCCATCGAATCCGCGCGCGGCGAACTCCTCCGCGGCCGCCTGCAGCAGGCGCTCGCGCGATCCCGCCTTCGACCGTCCTGATTGACTAACCATTTGGTTAACTGCGAAACAGGATGACGTCCGGCGTCGATGATGTCAAGGGCGCTGGCTCTCGGGAGAAGCCCTGGACGTGACGTCCAGGGTCGGCCCCGGACCTGAAGGTCCGGGGCTCCAACGGATCCCCCGCCTCGACGGGTCAGAGCAATTGCTGAAGCCGCTGATACCCCGATCGGCTCACCGGCAACTTCGTGCCGTCCGTCAGGATCGCCACCCGGCTGTCCTTGGCATACAACTCGACGCGCGACAGCCGTTCGATGTTGAGGAGATAGGACCGGTGGATCCTCACGAAGCGCCGTCCATCCAGGCGGCCTTCGAGGTCCCCGAGCGTCTGGTCCTTGAGGACGGTCTTCCCCGCTGTGTGAAAGGCGACGTAGTCGTCCTGCGCCTCCACGTAGTCGATCTTGTCGACCGGCAGGACGTGG
>JBDTNQ010000085.1:0-18781 GCA_039933635.1 Acidobacteriota bacterium | reverse complement strand
TCGACGTGGTCGAGGGCATGCAGTTCGACCGCGGCTACCTCTCGCCCTACTTCGTGACCGACCCCGAGCGCATGGAAGTGGTGCTCGAGAACCCCGTCATCCTGATCCACGAGAAGAAGATCAGCTCGATGAAGGACCTGCTCCCGCTGCTCGAACAGGTGGCGCGCGGCGGCCGTCCGCTCATCATCATCGCGGAAGACGTCGACGGTGAGGCGCTGGCGACACTCGTCGTCAACAAGCTGCGCGGCACCCTCCAGGTGGCGGCGGTCAAGGCGCCGGGCTTCGGCGACCGCCGGAAGGCCATGCTCGAGGACATCGCGATCCTCACGGGCGGCCGGGCGATCACGGAAGACCTCGGCATCAAGCTCGAGAACATCAAGCTCGAGGACCTCGGCAAGGCCAAGAAGGTCACGATCGACAAGGACAACACGACGATCGTCGAGGGCGCAGGCGCCCAGGGGGCCATCGAAGGCCGCGTCAAGCAGCTGCGGACACAGGTCGAGGACACCACGTCGGACTACGACCGCGAGAAGCTGCAGGAGCGCCTGGCGAAGCTGGTCGGCGGCGTGGCCGTCATCAAGGTGGGCGCGGCCACTGAGACGGAAATGAAGGAGAAGAAGGCCCGCGTCGAAGACGCGATGCACGCCACCAAGGCGGCAGTCGAGGAAGGCATCGTGCCGGGCGGCGGCGTCGCGCTCATCCGCGCGAGCAAGGCCCTCGACAGCCTGAAGCTCGAAGGCGACCAGAAGGTCGGCGCGGACATCATCCGCCGTGCCGTCGAAGCGCCGCTGCGCTTCATCGCGAGCAACGCGGGCGTCGAAGGATCGATCGTGGTCCAGAACGTCAAGGCGAGCAAGGACCAGAACTACGGCTACAACGCGGCGACCGACACCTACGAGGACCTGGTGAAGGCTGGCGTCATCGACCCGACCAAGGTCGTGCGATCGGCTCTCCAGAACTCGTCGTCAATCGCCTCGCTGTTGCTCACCACCGAAGCGATGGTCTGCGACATTCCGGAAGAGAAGAAGGACGCTCCGTCGCAGGGTGGTCCCGGCGGCATGGGCGGAATGTACTAGGAACGTCGCGCTCGACGTTAGCAAGGACGGCCCGGTTGGCAGATGCCAGCCGGGCCGTTTCTCTTTCTGCTAGCTCGGCCTGTAGGTAAGACGCCTGCCTTCGCACACATAGCCCGAGGCGCGTCCACGAAATCTCGCAGTCTCCTGCTGTCTCGTGGGCCCGCCGGCGTGGTCGGCCGGCGGAGGGGGCTTAGTGCAAGGCGAAGGTGAGCTCGAGCGTGATCACGATCGCGACGGGTTTGTTGTCCCGATCGCGCGCCGGGCGAAACAGCCACATGCGGGCCGCCTTGATGGCTTCCTGGTCGAGTCCATACTGCTTATCGAGTGAGCGCAGCACGCGCACGTCATTGACGAGGCCGTTCTCGTCGACGACGGCCTCGAGCTGGACAACGCCCTGGATCTTGGCCCGCATCGCGTCGCTCGTGTAGACCGGCTTCTGCTCTTTCAGGACCACGGGATTCTGAATGCCGGCGCCTGGACGGTAGGCTCCCCCGCCGAACCCGCCACCGGTGCCGGGCCCAACACCGCTCCCCGTGCCTGAGCCGAGACCAGTCCCGCGTCCTCCGCCACCATACGCGGCCAGCGATACCGAACTCGCCCCCGTCGCCTGAACCAGGTCACGGTTGGCCGTCATCACGGGGGCGGACAGGGTTGGTGTTGGAGGCGGCGGCGTCACCGTCGGAGGCGGCGGTACGAAGGGCACCGGGGCCGGAGGTTTCGTTCTGGGAATCGAAATCGGTTTCGGAGGCGCCGGCGCGGGACTGCCGCCGCCACCGCCGCCTGGACCGGCCTGCTGGATGTAGACGAACTTCAGCGGCGTGTTCTCAACGACGGCCTGCTGAATCTCCCCGCGATAGGTGAAGGCCAGCACCAGGATCAGCAGAATCAGGCCGTGCAGGCCCACGGTCGCGAGCGTGGCGCCCAGCGCACGCTTCGCCTGTTTATCGTCGTGACTGCCGAACATTGATTGTCCGGACAGCCAGCCGCTGGAGTTCACGGGTCCCGTGGGACGTGACTCTTCGGAAGGGCTCGGTGTCCGGGACGACGGCGATGCGTTCATGGTTGCGCCAGAAACTGAGGACAGTATACCCACGTCAGCACCTTGCCTTGGCGCGCTGCAAGGCTGATGCCCTTACGAAATTACGACCGTTCCAGGCTATCCGTTACCTCTTTGGACGTGCTGTGTCCCCACGCGGCCGCAGAAGGGGGGACAGACGGTGTAGAATTCAGAGGATTATCGGACTTTACGCAGGAGCGTCCCATGCGTCTCGGGCTACCAGAACTTCTGATCATTCTCGCGATCGTCATCCTGATCTTCGGGGCCAGTCGCCTTCCCGAACTCGGCAAGGGCATTGGCCGGGGCATCAAGAACTTCAAGGAAGCGAGCAAGGATAGCGACAAGGAATAGGCCCGAAGCGGTCACGGCCGGCCGGGCCTCGTCCTACCGCTTCTTGGTCTTGCGCCGGGCCGCTTTCTTGAACGCCCGTTCCCGCTTCCCGGGCCTCCCGCCGGTGGCGCGCTTCCCCTCCTGCTTGCTCACGGGACGTCCGCGCACTGGACGTCGCGACCGGTCACTCCGCCGGACCGTCTCCAGAATCTCCGACAACCCAAGGTCGATCTGCCGACGCTCCATGTCCACACGCACGACCTGTACGGTCACGCGATCGCCCAACCGGTAGATCCGGCCGTTCGACTCCCCGCGCAGAACGTGCACGCGGTCTTCAAATCGATAATAGTCGTCGGCCATCGTCGACACGTGCACCATGCCCTCGACGAAGTGCTCGATGAGCTCGATGTAGAGCCCATAGGCACTGACCCCCGTGATGTAGCCGTCGAACTCGTCGCCGACTTTGTCGGCCATGAATCGGACCTTCTTCCACTGCACGAGCTCACGTTCCGCATCGGCCGCCCGGCGTTCGCGTTCCGATGTGTGCCGGGCCACCTCCGGGAGATCGTCGGCGAGCTCGGCTTTCCGATCCCCGCTCACCCCGCGGCGGGACTCGCGGAGCGCGCGGTGCACGACGAGGTCCGGATAGCGGCGGATGGGCGAGGTGAAGTGCGTGTAGGCATCGGCGGCCAGCCCGAAATGCCCGAGATTGGACGCGTCGTACCGCGCCTTCTGCATCGTGCGCAACATCAACAGCGCAATCGGACGTTCTTCGGGCTTGCCCTGAATCTTTTCCACCAGCCGCTGGAAGTCCCGCGGTTCGAGCAGGCCGCTCGGCGCCGCCAGCGAGTAGCCGAACGTCGAAATGAACTCCTCGAACGTCTCCACCTTCGTGGGGTCCGGCTCCTCATGCACGCGGAACAGTGCCGGCATGTCGACGCGCTCGAGGTGCGCGGCGACCGTCTCGTTGGCCAACAGCATGAACTCCTCGATGAGACGATGCGCCACGTTGCGCTGTGAGGCGACGATGCCCTCGATCGACCCCGAGGCATCGATGACGACTTCGGACTCCGGCAGGTCAAAGTCAATCGCCCCGCGCCGGTGGCGGCGCTCGTTCAGAATTTTGAAGAGATCGTGCATGCGGTCGAACAGCGGCACCAAATCGCGGTGCTGCTCGATCAGCGCCGGATCGCGGTCGGTGACGATGGCGTTCACCCCGGTGTAGGTCATGCGGGCAAACGAATGAATGACCCCATCGTGCAGTTCATAGCGCACGACGCCCCCCGAGCGCCGGTCCACCTCCATCAGGCAGGACTGCACCAGCCGATCGACGTGCGGATTCAGACTGCACAGCCCGGTGGAAAGCTCCGATGGAAACATGTGCACGGCGCGCTCGGGAAAGTACACGGAGGTGCCACGCTCGTAGGCCTCACGATCCAACGCGCCGCCCTCCGTGACGTAGTGCGCCACGTCCGCGATGTGGACGGCGAGCCAGTAGTTGCCGTTGGGCAACAGGTCGAGCGAAATGGCGTCGTCGAAGTCACGCGCGTGCTCCCCGTCGATGGTGACGGTCGGCCACTGACGAAAGTCCGTGCGGGCTGCGAGGTCCTTGTCGCGGACGCTGCCGCCGAGGCGCGTCGCCTCGGCAATCGCCTCATCACTGTGCTGGTCAGGCAGGTTGTACTTGCGGATGATGACCGTAGTGTCGACACCCGGCGCATCGAGCTGGCCCAGGAGTTCCACGATGCGTCCGAGCGCGGGGCGCGTGGACGTCGGCCAGCGCGTGATCTCCGCGGTGACCATCTCCCCCGGCGTGGCACCGCGCACGTCGCCTGACGGAATCTGCATGTCGAGCACGAGACGCCGATCGAACGGCACGACGAATCCGTGCCCGGCCTGATCCACGTCGTAGCGCCCGACAATCCGCTGCGAGCCCCGCTCCAGGATGCGGATGATCCGGCCCTCCGCGCGATCCGCATCGCGTCGCCGCTCCACGCGCACGACCACCCGATCGCCGTGAATCGCCTGGTTGAGATTGGTACCGGCGATGAAGATGCTGGTCGTCTCGCCGTCGGCGGTCGTTTCGGGCTCGACGAACGCAAACCCGCGCGGATTAGTCGAGACGCGCCCAACCACCAGGTTCATGTGTTCGGGCAAGCCGAACCGATGGCCGCGAATCTCGATGAGGGCGCCGGAGGTCACGAGCGATCGCACGTGGCGCTTGAACGTCGGCCGCAGCTCGCGCGGGATGCGCAACAGCTGGACGATTTCCTTAACGGTGGCCGGGTGATCCACGCCTTGGCGAATCATTCCGAGCACGTCGGTTTCTGAATACATAGACACTCACAATTGTTACAGGTGCCGCGACGCGGGCGTCGCGCACGAAAAGACATCGGAAGGCGGCCCGGTCTTAGGGGAGCAGCAGAACCTGCAGATCCCCGACGTTGGTGCCGCTCGGCCCGGACCGCACCAGGGCCCCGAGGGTGTCGAGCAGCGGGTAGCTGTCGTTCTCCCGGAGCGCCGCTGCCACCCGTGTCGCGGCCTGGGGGCCGAGCACGCCCCACATCTCGCTGCCGACGAGCGCACCGGCGGCGTCGGTGGGGCCGTCCACCCCGTCGGTGCCCAGACTGGCGAGCGCGGCCGGCGACGCGCCGGCCAGTCCTTCGAGCGCGGCGACCGCCAGTTCCTGGTTGCGCCCGCCGCGGCCCCGCCCGCGCACTTCAACGGTGGTTTCACCCGACGCGATAAGGCACGCCGGCCGCGTGAGCTCGCGGGCCTGGGCCAGCAGCGGCGCGAAGGCTTCGCGCGCGTCGCCGATTGTCGGCGGCGTGACGACAGCGACCTGGTACCCCAGACGGCCCGCCGTCTCGCGCGCCGCGCGCATGGCGTCGTGCCGCGACGCGACAATCCAGTACGCAGCCTCGCTGAGTCGGGCATCGTCTCGCCCCACCGGCCCAGTCACGCGCCCGGCGACACCGTCCCGCAACCGCTGCAGCGCGGCCGGCGGGATGTCGTGTTCGAGATGATGTCTCGTGATCACGCTCAGCGCATCCGCGAACGTTGAGTCATCGCCGGCGGTCGGGCCTGATCCAATCACCGCCGGGTCGTCCTCGACGGGCGTGCAGACATCCGAAATGGCGAGCGTCACCGTGCGACGCGCGCGCGCCGCCAGTTGGCCGCCCTTGATCGCCGACAGATGCTTTCGAACGAGATTGAGCGCCGCGATGTCGACGCCACTGCGGAGCAGCACGGCGTTGGTCGCCGACTTCTCGGCAATCGTCAGACCATCGGCCGGCACGGCCAGCATCGACGACGCGCCGCCTGACAGCAGAACCAGGAGCAGGCCGTGCTCGGCGCGCGTCTGATCGGCCAGTGCGAGAGCCGCGCGCCCGGCGGCCTCGCTCTCGGGGCCGGGCCGGGGATGCGTGCCCGCGATGAATCGCCATCGGCCCTGGGCCGGATCACTCGAAGAGACGGTGGCCACGCCGGCCGAGATCCGCTGGCCGAAGGCATCGTTGGCAGCGTGCACCATGCCAAGCGCGGCCTTGCCGGCGGCCACCACACGGAGCCGTGGCTCACGGGTCAAGGTGTCCGACAGGCCGTCCAACGCGCGCGAAACGGCGCGTCGCGCATCCACCGCCGAGAGCGCAGCGGAGACGATGGCGGCGAGGTGCTGTTGAATTCGGGGATTAATGGAGCTTGTCAGGGTCCGTCCAAGCCGACAGCTTGGTGACCAGATCGAACTTCTTGAGGAGTTCGCCCACCATGTGGCACGCGTCGTCGCGCTGGCAAAGCTGTTCGAGTTGCCCCATGATCCGCGCCAACGCGTCTTCGGCCTGGGCGATCGCAACTTCCGAGTAGTACTCGCGCTGCCGTTCGAGACATGCGTGATGTTTGAGGAATTCTTCGCGGTAGAAATCGGCGAGACACTGGCAGGGAGATCCGAACACAGGGTCCGGGTGACCAGGAACGTCGGCGCTTGCGAGACGACTTTTCACGGCCATTTCAGCAGGGGCACATCCAGTGTAGACAGGAGGCCGGGACCTGTCAACGGCGTACATCTCGCGTTTCACGCCATGACGACTCGGGATCGACGTCCGCCCCCTCAGCCCAGCGCGGCCTTGAAGAGGTCGCTGACAACCTTGGGGTTGGCCTTGCCCTGGCTTGCCTTCATCACCTGCCCGACCATGAAGCCCAGCGTGTTCGTCCGACCTGCGCGGTACTGCGCGACGGCCTCGGGATTCTGGTCCAGTACCTGTCTGACAAGCGCATCAAGGGCCGCCGTATCGCCAATCTGCGCCAACCCGTCCGCGTCGACGATGGCCTGCGCCGTACGGCCGGTGCCCCACATCTTCTCGAAGACGTCCTTCGCCACCGTGCTGCTGATGACGCCACGCTCGGTCAGGACGATGAGTTCCGCCAGGGCCGTGGCCGGCACCGGCACGACGGCCATGTCTTCGGCGGCCAGATCCTTCAAGCGCCGCCGAATCTCGCCCTGAATCCAGTTGCTGGCGGCCTTCGCCGACGCGCCGGCCGCGACCATCGTTTCGAAGTAGTCGGCGGCGCCGGCAATCAGCCGGACAAGCAGGTCCGCGTCGTACTCCCCGAGGCCGTGCGTGGCCATCAATCGGCGCTTCCTCGCTTCCGGCAGTTCCGGCAGCCCCTCCCTCGCAACGCGCAACCAAGCCTCGTCAACGTGAAGCGGCGCCAGGTCAGGCTCCGGAAAGTATCGGTAGTCATGCGCTTCTTCCTTGCTGCGCATGGACGTTGTCTCTCCCAGATCGCTGTCCCACAGGCGCGTTTCCTGTCTGACACGTCCTCCAGAGGACACGACATCGATCTGTCGTTCGATCTCGAACTCGAGCGCCTTCTGCAGATAGCGGAACGAGTTGACGTTCTTGACCTCGGCCTTCGTGCCGAGCGTCGTCACGCCGGTGGGGCGAATCGAGACGTTCGCGTCGCACCGCAGGCTGCCTTCTTCCATGTTGCCGTCGTTGGCGCCAATCGCGACGAGGATCTCGCGGATCCGCTCGAAGCATTCAGCGGCATCCGCCGCCGATCGGAGGTCGGGCTCGGTGACGATCTCGATGAGCGGCACCCCGCTGCGGTTGAAGTCGAGCGACGTCACGCGATCGGAGTCGGACTGCCCGTGGTGGAGCGACTTGCCGGCATCCTCCTCCATGTGCACGCGCGTGATGCCCACGACGGGCGTCTTGGCGCCGGCCGAGAGCGCCAGACGCCCTCCGATCGCCAGCGGGCGCTCGTACTGCGAGATCTGATACCCCTTCGGCAGGTCCGGGTAGAAGTAGTTCTTCCGCGCGAAGATCGATTCAGGCGCAATGGCGCACTCGAGCGCCAGTCCCGCCCGAATCGCGAGCGTCACCGCCTGGCGATTGAGGACCGGCAACGCGCCCGGCAGGCCCAGGCACACCGGACACACCTGGGTGTTTGGCGCGGCGCCGAAGGTCGTCGCGCACCCGCAGAAAATCTTGGTGCGCGTCCGCAACTGCGCATGCACTTCGAGGCCGATGACGGGCTCGTACGTCATATCCGCACAATGTTACGGTAGATTCGCGAGGGTCTGCAGCGAGCGGGCGCCCGAACCGATAGGCCGGCTGGTATGCGTGTCGCGCGTTCTCGACGTCTCGTGCTGAGTCTGGCGGCGGTGCTCGTCGCCGTGACGGCGGCCTGCGTGACGTCACACCCGCTGACCGTCGACACACGAACGACGCGATCGTCGCTGACGCTGCCTCGGGATATTCGGGTGCGCACCGGCGGGCACGTGGTGTCGGTGCCTCTCGAGGACTACGTCCTCGCGGCCGCTTTGTCCGAGGTCTCTCCGGTCAACGAAGCGCCGGCCACGACCGCGCGCGTGTTCGAGGTTCAGGCCATCATCGCCCGCACCTACGTTATCGCTCACCTGCGCCGGCACGCCGACGAAGGCTTCGACGCCTGCGATACGACACACTGCCAGCTCTACCAACCCGGGCGGATCTCGACATCGCGTTTTGCGGACGCGGCGCGGGCCGCGGTAGACGCCACGCGCGGCGTCGTGCTGCTGTACGGCAATCGCGCGGCCGACGCGCTGTTTCACGCCGACTGCGGCGGCCACACGGCGTCGGCGAGCGACGTCTGGGGCGGTCCGTCGGTGCCCTATCTGACGGGCGAGGCCGACGCGGTGCCGGACGACACGCACCGCTCATGGCAGAGCCGCCTCAGCGCGGACCGCTTGCGGGATGCCCTTGCCACGCGCACGCGCGCGCTCCTGGGGCCGCGTCTCAAGAACGTTCGCGTCTCCGAGCGTGATGGCAGCGGACGCGCGGAGGCCATCGATCTGGAAGGCGATCACGTCGTGACGGTTCGCGGCGACTCGTTTCGCGCCGCGATCACACGCGAGTTCGGCACGCAGGCCCTCCAAAGCACGCAGTTCGCCGTCACGCGCGACGGCGGGACATTCGTCTTCAGCGGGCGCGGCTACGGGCACGGCGTCGGACTCTGCCAGGTCGGGGCCGCCGCCCGCGCCCGCCGGGGCGAATCGGTCGATGAGATCCTCAGCGCCTACTTTCCTGGCGCCGCCGTGGCACGGGCGCTCGCGCGCTGAGCCCCCGCCGCGCGCCACCCGCGCCCAGTATATTTCCGGCCCCCAATCCCCTTCCCTGCTAGAATCCGGGGTAAACGCGCCCGCATTTGTGACGTAATTATGACTGGAGACGCCGTCCCGCCCGTCACCGCCCGCGAAGCCGACGCGCGTGTTGCCGTGGATGTACGGACGTTCCAGGCGGCTGGCCGTCTCGACGCCGCTCGCGAACGGTATTCCGAGCTGGTCGGACGATACCAGCGTCGTGCGGTGCGCATCGCGTTTCATTACCTGCGCGATGCGGCCGACGCCGATGAAGCCGTCCAGGACGCGTTCGTCAAGGCGTACACCCACATCGGCACATTCCGCGAGGAATTGCCGTTCGAGGTGTGGTTCACGCGCATCCTGATCAACGGCTGCCTGGATCGGCTGAAGGCACGACGGCGTCGTGAGAAATGGATGGCCCCGCCCATGCTCGACATGGACGGGCAGGAACGTGATCCGGCTGAGTACATTCCGTCACGGGGCCCAAGCCCCGAGGAACATGTCCTCGCGGAGGAACGACGACGCCAGTTGGCGGCCGCGTTGGCGCAGTTGCCAGAGCGACAGCGCATGGTGTTCGTCTTGAGTCATTTTGAGGGACGGTCGTCCCGCGAGGTCAGCGCCATGATGGGCCTCAACGAATCGACCGTCCGCGTGCATTTGTTCCGCGCCATCCGCCGGCTTCGTGGCCTGCTCGCGATGCGGACGGCGCGCAAGTCGTCAGGCGGAAGGAGCCAACGTGCGTCTCGTTGATTGGGTACTGCGTCAAGGACATCTCGATGAAACCGCGCTCACCGAGGCCGTCCTGTCCGGCGATCGGCCCCGACACATCGACCAGTGCGATCGCTGCGCGAGCCGGATGCTCGCCATCAGCCGATGGCTCGATGACGTGAAGGACCTCGCAGTGGGCGATGCGGATGCCGCCTTCCCGACCGAGCGCCTCGCGGCGCAGCAGTCACAGATCATGCGGCGCCTCGAACAGGCGGACGAGCCCGCTCGGGTCCTCGAGTTCCCCCTGCCTTCTGCCCGCGTCGCGCGCGAGCCGGGTGGCCGTCGCGTGGCGGCGGCCTGGGTCGGCGTCGCCGCGGCGGCAGGCCTGGTGATTGGCATATTCGGCGGGCACCTTGCGGCGCGCCACAGTCAGCCATCGACCCCGGCCGGACAGACTGCAGTCGCGACGCCGCAGCCGGCCTCGCTTCAGGACAGTACCGACGACTCGTCGTCGCGGCCGAGCGATCGCAGCGATGGCGCCTCGCTCCTCGATCTCGATCTGGAGGGCTTCATCCCGAACACGCTGCGCGCGTTCGATGAGGCGACGCCGCGGCTGGTGTCGAGCCGCTACACGGTCGCGTCGGCGCGCTGAACCGTCGTCACACGATTGTCACGTCCGTTCCAGGGATCGCGGCATCAGAGCGAGTTTTCTGGCCTGTTTCGCCGGTTTTCGCGGGCAGAACCACGTTACAATACCTGGATGTTCGGGTCTCCCCCATGCCTCCAGTAGTCTTCCGCAAGGGTCTCGACCTCAAGGCCGAGGTGGCGGGCGAGCTCGCCCAGGCGTACCACAGCTCCCTGATCGATGCGGTGAAGAACGACGGCTACGTTCGGCGAGCCGGGCGCTTGACGGTCCACCTCGCGAAAGAGTTCGGCTTTTGCTACGGCGTCGACCGCGCCGTGGACTACGCCTACCAGACGCGCCGGAAGTTCCCAGACAGACGCGTCTTCCTGACCGGCGAAATCATCCACAATCCCCACGTCAACGATCAGCTTCGAGCGCGCGGCATCCGCATCCTGACCGACTCGGGCGAGGACGCGTCGACCCTCGGCCCGGAGGACGTCGTGATTCTGCCCGCGTTTGGCGTCGCCATCGACGACCTCGCACGGCTCGAAGCGCGCGGCAGCACCCTGGTCGACACGACGTGCGGCTCGGTCCTGAACGTCTGGAAGAACGTGCGGCGCTACGCGCAGGATGGTCTGACGTCGGTCATTCACGGGAAGGTCCACCACGAGGAAACCCGAGCGACGGCGTCGCAAGCCCTCCACGTGCAGGGCGCGCACTACCTGATCGTGCGCGATGAAGTGGAGGCCGAGCGGGTCTGCGACTTCATCCGCCATGGTGGAGACAGCGCGGCGTTCCTGGCCTCCTTTCCCGAGGCCACCTCACCCGGCTTCGATCCCGATTTGCACCTCGGCCGCATCGGCTGCGCCAATCAGACGACGATGCTGATGAGCGAATCGCTCGCGATTGGCGAGATGGTTCGCGCGGCGATGCGGGACCGGTATGGGGACGCCGAACTGGCGGCTCGCTTCCGCGCCTTCGACACCATTTGCAGCGCCACGCAGGAGCGCCAGGACGCGGTCGTGGACCTGCTCGACAGCCACCAGCTCGATCTGACCGTGGTCGTGGGCGGCTACAACAGCAGCAACACCTGCAATCTGGCTCGCATCTGCGCGGACCGGGTGCCCACCTTCCACATTGCCGACCCCAGCTGCCTGTCGGACAGCGGTGAAATCCGGCACCGGCCGATTGGCGTGCCGTCAACGGTGGCCGCCGGAGAGGTGGTCAGCCGGAACTGGCTTCCGTCTGGAACCGTAAGTGTAGGGTTGACAGCAGGCGCCTCAACGCCCAACAACATCGTCGGCGAGGTCATCGCGCGTCTCGAGACCCTCGCCGGCCGGTCGTAAACGGCATGGCCGTGCGAAGCGTAAGTCTAGCCGTGACTGGTAGAAAGCTTCGTTCGTACGTGTCAGCGGCCGCAGGCGGAGCGTGGATGCTGTCGATGGTAATCGCGTCATCGGGCGTCCTGGCCGCTCAGGCACCGGCGGCCACGGCAGGTCGGTCTTCGGGTCCGGCGCAGCCTAGCAGTGGCCCTCAGATGGGTCCGTGGGAGTGGTGGAACGACCCGGCCGCCCAGAAGGAACTGGGGCTCTCGGCGGAAAAGATCAAGCAAATCGACGACTTGTTCGAGCGGCGCAGCCGAGACCTGAAGCCGATGGTGGAAGAGCTCCAGCGGCAACGTCTGGATTTGGACAAGATGACGCAGGCGGCCGTGACCGACGAGCCGATCTACTCGTTGCAGGTGTTTCGCGTGGAGTCGCTTCAAGCCCGGTTGCGCGAGAGCCGCACGATGATGCTGTACCGCATGTATCGAATGCTTCAACCCGAGCAGTATAAGAAGTTGCAAATCATTATGGACCGGCACTACGGCCACAACCCGAGCAACGTCCCCAGCCGGGGTCGCGAGTAGTTTTCATACGTTAGAAGAACGAAGCGGTGGCGCGCGCCTGCGGCCGGCACCAACGAGGAGTGAGAACGGCAATGATGCATGGATTCCGTAATCCAAAGGTGTGGACGCTCGCGCTGATCGCGGGCATGGTGACCGTGACGCTGTCGGCCCAGCAGCCGCCGGCGGCCGCGACAATTCCGGCGGCTGGCGCCGCGGCTCAGCAGCCGCCTGTCTCGCCCGCGCCAATTCCAGGCGTGCCACAGACAGCGGTCGTCGACAAGTACGTCGTCGGTCAGGCGACGCCCGAGCCACAGCCTGGCACGCAGATGATGAACTTGACGCTCGAGCAAGCCATGCAGATGGCCCTCGACAACAACCTCGACCTGAAGGTCGCGCGCATGAATCCTCCAGGCGTGGACTATCAGCTGGCCTCGGCGCGCGCCGCATTCATGCCTCAGGTCACCGGCACGTATCGGTACAACAACCAGGCGCAAATCAACAACGACGCGAACTATCTGGTCAACAGTTTCCACAATCAACAGGCGAACTACACGGCGCAGATCACCAAGACGATGCCGTGGTACGGTGGGCGACTGACCGGCAGCTTCACCAGTCTGCGCGGAAGCACGGACAAACCCCGAACCCCGATCAATCCGAACTTCAACGCGGGCGGTTCGTTCAGCTACACGCAGCCCCTCCTGCGCGGCCTGCGCATGGACGACACCCGCAATCAGATTCGCACCCTCTCCATCTCTCGTCAGGTCGCAGACCTGCAATTGACGTCGACGATTGAGAACACGAAGGCGAGTGTTCGGACGGCATACTGGAACTTGCGCCAGGCCATAGAACAGATCGAGATTCAGCGCCGCTCGCTCGACCTCGCCAACCGGTTGTTCCAGGACAACCGCACGAAAGTCGAGATTGGCACGCTCGCACCGATTGAGACCACCACGTCTGAGACGCAGGTTGCTAACGCCGAGCAGGCCCTGCTGAACGCACAGATTCAGTGGCGCACGGCCGAACTGACACTGAAGCGGCTGCTGGCTGCCGGCCCCGATGATCCGGTCTACACGGCCACGATTAACCCCAGTGAGACCGCTGCCCTGTCGATACAGAGCGTCGACATCGCCGGTGCAGTGAAAACCGCGCTTGCGGGCCGGACCGACCTGGAACAGGCCAAGCGAAACCTGGACATCAGCCGCCTCAACCTGGAGGTCACGCGCGACGTGACCAAACCCCAGTTGGATCTGGTCGGTGGCTACAGCATCACGGGACAGAACGCACAGGTTCTGGATTCGACAGGCGCGGTCATTGGCGTAACCGGCTACAGCAACGCGTTTAACCAGGCGTTCGGGCTCGATCTGCCGACCTGGAACCTGCAGTTCAATTTCACCTACCCCCTCTTCATGCGCGCGGCGAAAGCCAACTTCGCTCGCGCACAACTCCAGATCGATCAGTCCTTGGCCTCGCTGAAGGCTTCGGAGCTGACCGTGACGGCGGACGTCACCAACGCGGGCCTGAACGTCGAGAACACCTACAAGCAGTTCCAGGCGGCCCAGAAGGCGCGCGAGGTTGCGGAGAAGAACGCTGAAGCGGAGCAGACACGCTTCGATGTCGGCATGTCCACCAACTACAACGTCGTCCAGGCACAGACGAACCTGACGACGCAGCGGCTGACGGAACTGCGCGCGCTCATCAGCTATCTCAATGCCATCGCCGAGTTCGATCGCATCCAGCGAGTGGGTCGCTAGACCGCAGTAGATTGGCAAGGCCAACGCCCGACGTCCGGTTCCCCGGACGTCGGGCGTGGTCATAAGGACACGAAACCTCAATGCGCAGGATTTTGATCGGTGCGGTGGTCGCGGCGGGTGTCGCCGGCGGGGCGTGGTACTACCGGTCGTCGGCGACTGGCACCGCCGCTGAGGGCACCGTGCCAGGAAGCACGAGCCGGGCCGGCGGCGCGGGAAGCGGCCGGGCCGGTGGGCGCGGCGCCATGACGGTCGACACCGCCCTGGTCTCGCGGCACGAGATTTCCGATTCCATCACCGTCGTCGGCAATCTCATCGGCGAGGCGACGGTCGACGTGGTGCCACGCACCGCAGGCCGCATCGAGAGTGTGCTCGTGAAGCTGGGCGACCGCGTGACGAAGGGCCAGACGGTCGTGAAGATCGAGGACCGCGCCATCCGCGAGCAGGTGAACCAGGTTCAAGCCAACATCGACGTCAACGACGCCACCGTCGTCTCGCGCGAGAACGACGCGAAAGTCGCACAGAACAGCCTGGACCGCGCCCGTACCAGCTTCGAGCGCGGCCTGCTCTCGAAGCAAGGACTCGAGGACGCCGAATCCCGCTACAACTCGGCTGTCTCACAGGTCACGGTCGCGAAGGCTCAGCTCGTGTCCACCAAGGCGCGGCTTGATGAGCTCTCCGTGACGTTGTCGGATACGACCGTCCTCTCCCCCGTCGACGGATTCGTCGGCAAGCGCAACCTGGATCAAGGCGCGTTTGCCGGCGCGAATACGCCCGTCATCTCGGTGGTCGACATCGGCGTGGTGCGCCTCGTGGCCAACCTCGTCGAGAAGGATTTCCGGCGCATCGATCGCGGCGGCCAGGCACTGGTGGAAGTAGACGCATTTCCCGGCGAACAGTTCACCGGTCAGGTGAGCCGCGTGTCACCGGTGTTCGATCCGGCGACGCGCACGGCCGCGATGGAAATCGAGGTGCCGAACCCGGGCTTCCGGCTGAAGCCCGGCATGTACGCGCGCGTGAAGCTGATCACGGGTCGCAATGCGAACGCCCTCACGGTTCCCCGGGCGGCGGTCGTGGACATCGACGCGAAGCGTGGCGTGTTCGTGCTCGATAAGGACGTCGTGAAGTTCACCGAGATCGAATCCGGCATGTCGGACGGCGAGCGTGTAGAAATCCTGAAGGGCCTGTCAGATGGCGCGCGCGTGGTGACGACGGGAGCCCTGGCTATTCGCGACGGCGATCGCGTGCAGGTCACGGGCGCCGGTGGCGCGGGTGGCGCCCGTGGCGGCCGTGGCGCCGCTAACGCTGGCGCCACGCCGACAGGCGCCAGGGCGGCCGAAGCGTCACCGGCGGCGCGCGCCGGCACGCCTGCCAGCCGCGGGACGAGCCGCGGCGCCCCGGCCACCACCGCGCCTCGTCCCTGAGCATCGGATCGACGCCCTTTCGTTTCACCGCCACGAGGCCACCATGAGCATTCCCCGTCTCGCCATCGAACGCCCCGTCACGATGTTCATGCTGTCGACGGTTGTCGTCCTGCTGGGCGCCATCTCGCTGTTCCGGCTGCCCGTCGACCTGATGCCGGACGTCACCTATCCGCAGATTTCCGTGCGCGTCGGGTACGCGGGCGTCGGCCCCTCGGAGATTGAGCAGATCATCGTGCGCCCGCTCGAGCAGGCCCTGGCCGCCGTGCCTGGCGTCGAGACCATCACCTCGAACTCGTCCGAAGGATCGGGCAACGTGCAACTGGCGTTCACGTGGGGCACGAACCTCTCGGAAGCGGCAGACGAAGTTCGCACGCGCGTGGACCGCGTGCGCGGGCGGCTTCCGCTCGAGGCCGATCCACCCACCATTCAGAAGTTCGACGCATCGGCTCAGCCGATCGTCCAGATCGGCGTCGAGGGCGACTACGATCGCGTGACGCTGCGCGAGATCGCGGAGAACGATCTGGTCCAGCGCTTCGAGCGCGTCGACGGCGTCGCGGCGGTCACCGTCGGTGGCGGATTGCGGCGCCAGATTCACATTGAGCTGTCGAAGGAAAAGACCACGGCCCTCGACCTTTCTGTGGATCGGGTGATTGCCTCGATTCGATCGGAGAATCAGAACATTCCGCTCGGCGAGGTCGACGAGGGGGACACGACCTACCTGCTCCGCAGTCCGGGCCAGTTCCAGAACCTCAGGGAAATCAGCGACCTCGTCATCCAGACCAAGAACGGCGTGCCCGTCTACCTGCGCGACATCGCGGAAGTGAAGGACACGACCGAAGACCTGCGGTCCTTCCAGCGGATCAACGGCAAGCCCGGCGTGCAGCTGCAGATCGCGAAACAGTCGGGCAAGAACACGGTCGAGATTGCCGCCGGCATTCGTCGAGAGATTGAGCGCACCAACCGCGAAGTGCCCTCGGTCCACCTCACGATGCTGAACGATCAGTCCGTGTTCATCGAGCGGTCGATCGCATCGGTGACCGAAGCGGTCTACATCGGCGCCTTCCTCGTCATCGCGATCATTTTCATCTTCCTGCGCGATGTGCGGTCGACGGTCATCATCTGCATTTCGATTCCGATTTCGATCATCGGGACGTTCGCGCTCCTCTACTTCGCGGGCTTCACGCTCAACACGATGACATTCGGCGGCCTGGCGCTCGGAGTCGGCATGATTGTCGACGCGTCGATCGTCGTGCTCGAGAACACCTTCCGGCACATGGAAATGGGCAAACCGCGTCTGCAAGCGGCCATCGAAGGCAGTGAGGAGGTCTGGTCGGCGATTCTGGCGTCCACCTTGACCCACGTCGCGGTTTTCGTGCCCCTGCTCTTCCTGTCCGGCGTCTCGAGCGTCCTCTTCGTGCAGCTGTCGGTGGTCGTCATGTTCTCGCTGACGATGTCGCTGTTCGTGGCGGTCACGGTCGTGCCGGTCCTCTGCTCGCGGTGGCTGAAGGAAACCCACGGCGTCGAGCGAACAGGCATGGCAGGCCGTCTGTATGTGTGGAGCGAGAACATCCTGACGAAGCTGGATGACGGCTATCGGAACATCCTGCACGTGGCGCTGCAGCATCGGCCCACCGTCCTGCTCACGGCCTTGGGTCTCACGGCGCTCGCGTTCGTGATTCTCCCGACGATCCCGACCGAGCTCGTGCCGGCCACCGACGAAGGCCAGGTCGCGGTGAGTGCGCGCCTGCCGTCGGGCACGCGCATCGAGCGGGCCGAGGGCGTCGCGCTGCAGCTCGAGGACCTGATCAGGAGCAACGTCCCGGAAATGACGGACATCATTTCCAATGCGGGCGGCGGCGGGTTCGGTGGCGGTGGTGGCGGCGGTGCCTCCAATGTCAACGTGAGCGTACGGCTCGTCCCGCGCACGGAACGCAAGCGGACGAGCGATCAGATTGCCACCGACTTGCGGCGCGTGCTGGTTGGTCTGCCGGGTGTCAGCATCACGACGCGTGCGAGCGGCGGCAACCTGCAGCTCACGCGGCTCCTCGGTGGTGGCGACAGCCGCCTGGCCGTCGAAATCCGCGGCGAGGATTTCGTCACGTCGAAGCGCATTTCCGACCAGGTCCTCGCCGTCATGCGCGACACCCCCGGCGTCGCCAACCCGCAGCTCGGCCGCCAAGAAGGGCGCCCGGAGCTTGCCATCCGCGTCGACAAGCCGAAGGCGGCCCTGCTGGGGCTCTCGGTGACCGGCGTGGCGAACACCATTCGCACCAACATCAGTGGCACGCAGGCTGCCACCTTCCGACAGGGCGGTCGCGAATATCCCATCATCGTGCGGCTCCGCGAAGAGGACCGCAGCCGGACCGAGTCGGTGAATGACGTCCTGATCAGCACGCCCCAGGGCCTGGTCCTTCCGGCCCGAAACGTGCTGGATCTACAGGCCCAAACAGGTCCCACACAAATTTCACGGAAAAATCAACAGCGGGTGGCCACCGTTAATGCTGAACTAGATGCGGACACGAGCCTCGGCGACGCCGTCAAGAACGTCCAGGCGCGTCTCCCGGAAGTGGATGTGCCGCAGGGATATTCGGTGGGTTTCGGCGCGGAGGTCGAGCAGCAGGCCCAGGCATTCGGCCAGCTGCAGGTGCTGCTGATTCTGGGTGTGTTGCTGGTCTATGCCGTCATGGCCTCGCAGTACGAATCGCTGCGCGACCCGTTCATTGTCATGTTCTCAGTGCCCGTCGCCGCCATTGGGGTCGTCGCGGCCCTGAAGCTCACGTCAACAACCTTCAGTCTTCAGGCGTATATCGGAGTAATCATGCTGGGCGGGATTGTCGTAAGTAACGCCATCTTGCTGGTCGACTACACGAACATCCTGCGCCGGCGTGATGGCAAACCGCTGAGGGAGGCCGTCGAACTCGCCGGCCGGACCCGCCTGCGGCCGATCCTGATGACGACGCTGACCACAACACTGGGCCTGGTGCCGATGGCCTTCGCCATCGGAGAAGGCGGCGAGTTGCAAGCGCCGCTCGCGCGCGTGGTGATCGGCGGACTACTGGCCTCGACGATGGTGACCCTTGTGCTCGTGCCGAGCGTGTACACGCTGTTCGAAGAAGGCTGGAGCGGATTGCGCCGAGGGGCGGCGCACTCGAACCCTGAGCAAGCCTAGACACAGACGATCATGAGAAAACTGGTAACGCTGTTAATTGTGCTGGCAGCCGCGGGTGGCGGCGCCTACTACTACTTCACGTACGGCAAGGTTCAGGAAAAGCCGCAGGTCGTCAAGACCACGATTTCTCAGGG
>JBDTNQ010000084.1:0-19055 GCA_039933635.1 Acidobacteriota bacterium | reverse complement strand
ACGTGCGACCTCCTGGTTCGTAGCCAGACGCTCTATCCAACTGAGCTAAGGGCGCTCAAACGCCAGATTATATATCAGGGCCCGTCCTCGCCGTCCCAGGCGAGAGTCCCGGTTCCGCACCGCCCAGGTCACCAGACGGATGTCGCGGCATAATCTGCCAATGTCCGTCCAGGAACACCGCCACCAGACCGGCGTCGGGAGCGTCCGCTGCGCCGTCATCACGGTCAGCGACACGCGGACCACCGACACCGACACCAGCGGCCGCGCCATTGCCGAACTGCTCAGCGCCGCGGGCCACGAGGTCGCGGTCCAGCGCATCGTGAAGGACGATCCTTCGGCCGTGGTGGCGAGCATTCGAGACGTCCTGGCGATGGTCGATGTCCCGGTCATCATCACAACCGGTGGCACCGGTATCGCGAGCCGTGATAGCACCTACGAAGCGGTGACGGCGCTCATGGACAAGCACTTGACCGGATTTGGTGAGCTGTTTCGTATGCTCAGCTACCCGGAGATCGGCGCTGCGGCCATGATGACGCGCGCCACCGCAGGCGTCGTCGAGCGCCGCGCGGTGTTCGTCTTGCCGGGATCCGAAGACGCCGTCCGTCTCGCGCTGACGCGGCTCATCGTGCCCGAGTTACGCCACGTCGTGCGGGAATTGAGCCGATGAGGCCAGACGTCTTCGGGGAGCTGGTCTCGTTCGATGAAGCGCTCCGCCGTGCGCTCGCGGCTGCGCGCCCAATCGCGCGGCGTGAAACGACGTCCCTCGCGGACGCGCGGGATCGCGTGGTCGCGACAGCGGTGATTGCCACGCTCGACGTGCCGCCGTTCGACCGATCGGCAATGGACGGCTACGCGATACGCGCGACCGATCTACCGGCCGCCGGCGGACCCACAACGCTCCCCTGCGTCGACCGTATCTTCACTGGTGAGGTGTCGCGCCGGGTGCTCGGCGAGGGCGAGTGCATCGAAATCAGCACCGGTGCGCCCATGCCCGCCGGCGCCGACGCGGTGGTGATGGTCGAGCGGACAACGCGCAGTGGCGACCAGGTGACGTTCGCGGGCCGTGCGGCCGTCGGGCAGAACATCGGCCGTCGGGGCGCGGATCTCCGCGCGAACCAGGCCATCGTCCATCCCGGGGACGTGCTGACGCCGGCACGCATTGGGGCCCTGGCCGCTGCCGGCGTCACGAACGTCGAGATCTTCGAGCGCCCAACGGTCGCGATCGTCTCCACCGGCAACGAGGTCACGTCGCCAGGCGACGCCCTGCCGCCCGGGCACGTCTACGACGTCAACCGCTTCACACTGCGCGCGGTGGCTGAAGATCACGGGTGCACCGCGGTGTTGACGCCACGTGTCGGAGATGTGATCGAGGATCTCGTCCACGCGCTTCGCGCAGCCGCGACGCACGATGTCATCGTCTGTTCCGGCGGCAGTTCCGTCGGAGGACGGGATCTGCTCGTCGATGCCGTGCGCGCATTGGGATCGATCGTGTTTCACGGCGTCGCCATGAAGCCGGGCAAGCCCACGCTGCTGGGGTCGATCGACGCGACACCCGTGTTCGGGATGCCCGGCAACCCGACATCGTGCCTGTCGAACGCCTATCTGCTGCTGATGCCGTTTCTCCGTGCGACCGCGAGACTGCCGCCGTGGCGCCCGATGCGCCTCACGCTACCGCTGGCGTCCGACATTCGCGCCTCGAGCGATCGTCACCAGTTCTTCACGGTGCGCATCGCCGACGGCGCCGTCCAGCCGGCGTTCAAATCGTCCGGAGACATCACAAGCATGGCGGCCGCCGACGGCTACATCGAGATCCCCGTCGGGACCGCCAGCCTGTCCGCCGGCACATCGGTTGTGGTGACGCTGTTCTGAAACCGGGCTAGCCCTTCAGCCGCTTGTTGACTTCATCCCAGTTGATGACATTCCACCAGGCTGCAAGGTAATCCGGCCGGCGGTTCTGATACTTGAGGTAGTAGGCGTGCTCCCAGACGTCGATGCCGAAGATCGGACGCTTGCCCTCCATCATCGGATTGTCCTGATTCGCGCTGCTCTCGATGGCAAGCTTGCCGCCCGCGTCGACCAGCCACGCCCAGCCGCTGCCGAAGCGGCCGACACCAGCCTTGTTCATCTGTTCCTTGAACGAGTCGAAGCCGCCGAACGACGCGGAAATGACCTCGGCGATCGCGCCGGTCGGCGCGCCACCCTTACCGGGCCCCATGATCTGCCAGAACATCGAGTGGTTCACGTGTCCGCCGCCGTTGTTGCGCACGGCCGTGCGGATGTCGTCAGGGACCGCGGCCAGATTCTTGATGAGATCCTCGGCGCTCTTCTCCTGCAGCGACGGGTGTTTCTCGAGCGCGGCGTTCAGGTTGTTCACGTAGGCCGCGTGGTGCTTCCCGTGATGAATCTGCATCGTCTGCGCGTCGATGTGCGGCTCGAGCGCGGTGGCGTCGTACGGAAGAGAAGGCAACTGATGCGACATAAACAAGCTCCTCGTGGCGGAAAGCAGATCAGGGAAGTGCCAACATTCTATCCAACGCGAGGCGCGCCAGGGATTTGGTCGGCTCAGGCACGACAATCTGGTTGTGCACCCGGCCATCCACCAAGCCTTCGAGTACCCAGAGCAGGTGGTTGGGCGACACGCGGAACATGGTCGAGCACAGGCAGCCCAGCGCGTCGAGCGTGACCACTGTGCGGTCGGGCGCGACCTCCCGCGCCAACCGGTTTACGAGATGGATTTCCGTGCCGACGGCCCACACGGACCCCGCCGGGCTCGCCTTCACGGTGCGAATGATGTGTTCGGTGGAGCCGGATTCGTCGGCCGCCTGCACCACCTCCCACGTGCACTCGGGATGCACGATGACCTTCCCGCCGGGGTACGCCTTGCGGAACTGCTCGATTTGCTTCACCGAGAAGCGCGTATGGACGCTGCAGTGGCCCTTCCACAAGATCAACTTTGCCGCCCGGACCTCTTCCGGCCTGAGACCGCCGAACGGCTCATGGGGATCCCACACGACCATCTCGTCGAGACCCACGCCCATCTGATAGGCGGTATTCCGGCCGAGGTGCTGGTCTGGCAGCATCACCAGCTTCTCGGCGCGCTCCCAGGCCCATTTCATGGCGCGGGCCGCGTTGCTGGACGTGCAGACGATGCCACCGTGCTCGCCCACGAAGCCTTTGATGTCAGCGGCCGAGTTGATGTACGTGACCGGGATCACACTCGTGACACCCAGCGTGCGCAGTTCTTCCCAGCAGACCTCCAGCTGATCGATCGCGGCCATGTCGGCCATCGAGCAGCCGGCCGCCAGGTCGGGCAACATCACGCGCTGATGGGGCCCGCCCAGGACGTCGGCGCTTTCGGCCATGAAGTGGACGCCGCAGAACACGACGTTCTCGGCGGCCTGCTGCGCCGCGGCGAACTGCGCGAGCTTCAGCGAATCGCCGATGCGATCGGCGAACTTAATGACCTCGTCACGCTGATAGTGATGGCCGAGGATGACGAGCCGATCGCCCAGCGCGGCTTTCGCCGCGGCGATCCGCAGATCCAGATCGGCTTCAGGGAGCCGCAGGTATTCGTCCGGCAGCGGCTGGCGCTCGGCCAACTGGGTCTTCTCGTACTGGGTCAGCACCTGGATATCCATCGCGGTCCCACCCTGCCCCCGGAGCTTGTGAAATTTTTCTCAATCTCCAGAGATGAAAAATGCCAAATCCCCCAAGGCTGTTGCCGACGGGGATTTGACGTGTCTTTAGTGTAACAGGCGGGATGCCGCGCGCGCCACCGTCGCCGACGCGTGCGGCGCGCTCGCGTCAATGACGTTGTAGAGCGTGTCGCGCTCGAGCGGTTCGCGGCCCGCAGCCGCGATCAACCGGCGAATCGCCGCTGGCGAGAGCGATTCCGGCGTGCGCGAGCCGGCCATGTGGTAAATCCGCTCCTCCTGGACCGTGCCGTCGAGGTCGTTCGCGCCGTACCAGAGCGCGATCTGCGCGACGTCAACCCCGGTCGCAATCCAGAACGCCTTCACGTGAGGCACGTTGTCGAGCATCAACCGCGACACCGCGTGCACACGCAGCGTGTCGATCGCCGACGGCGCCGGGAGCTTCCGCATCTGATTGTTGTCGGGATGGAACGCGAGCGGAATGAACGCCTGAAAACCGCCGGTCTCATCCTGCAGTGTCCGCACGCGCAGCATGTGGTCCACGCGCTCCTCGTAGGTCTCGATGTGCCCGTAGAGCATCGTGACGTTCGTCTTCAATCCGAGGCCGTGCGCCAGCCGATGAATACTGAGGTACCGCTCGGCGTCGGCCTTGTCGTGCGCAATCTTGCGGCGCACGCGTTCGGCGAAAATCTCCGCGCCACCGCCGGGCAGCGAGTCGAGCCCCGCCTCCATCAGCTCCCGGAGCACTTGAGTGTCCGTCATGCCGTACGTCTCGGCGAAGAACGCAATCTCGACCGCCGTGAAGCACTTCAGGTGAATGCCTGGCCGAATGGCCTTCAGGCCACGAAGCAGATCCAGGTAATACGAAAACGGCAGGTCCGGATGCAGGCCGTTGACGACGTGCACCTCGGTGAGCGGCTGACCTTCGCGCTCGCGCAACTTGTCGAGGACCTGCTCGAGCGACAGCGTGTACGCGTCGGCATCACCCGGTTTCAGACGCGCGAACGAGCAGAACAGGCAACTCGCGACACAGACGTTCGTCGCCTCGAGACGCAGGTTGACGTTGTAGTAGGTGCGCGCGCCGTGGCGCCGCTCACGCTCGCGGTTGGCCAGCCAGCCGACCGCGTGCAGATCCGGACATCGAAACAGGGCCACGCCGTCGTCGAAGGACAGGCGTTCCCCTGCGTCGCACTTGTCGGCGACGAGGTCGAGTCCGAGGGATCGCAGGCGGGAATACATCGGCGCGTCGGGGGTTGTCAGCCCTGGATCGTATCGAAACTCGCAGAGAGCGGCAAACGGCGACAGAATGTGGGCGTGCTGGCCGCATCCCGCCTCTCCTTCGCCTACGGGTCGGACCCCGTGCTGGACGACGTGACCGTCGAGGTGGCGCACCGGGACGTCGTGGGCATCCTGGGCCCGAACGGGTCCGGCAAAACGACGCTGCTGAAGCTGTTGGCTGGCAGCCTGACGCCAGCGTCAGGCTGCGTGACCCTGGATGGCCGGGCGCTGGACAAGATTCCGCGCCGCGAGCTCGCGCGGCGCGTGGCGGTGGTCCCGCAGGAGACCCACCTGGCGTTCGACTACACCGTGCTCGAGATCGCGCTGATGGGGCGCTATCCGTGGCTTGGCGCATTCGAGATCGAGGGGCCGTCGGACCTCGCGGCGGCGGCCGACGCCCTCGACGCGACAGGAACCGCGCCGTTTGCGAGGCGCGCGTTCCCCACGCTCAGCGGCGGCGAAAAGCAGCGCGTGATCATCGCCTCGGCGCTCGCGCAGCTCGATGATCGCGCGGCGCCAGATCCGCACCAACGGGACACGCATCGCGTGCTGCTGCTCGACGAACCGACGGCGTCGCTCGATCTGCGCTACCAGCTCGAGATTGGCGCGCTCGTTGGTCGGCTGCGCCGCGACCGTGATGTGACCATCGTGCTCTCGAGCCACGACTTGCGACTGGTCGGCTCCGTGTGCTCATCGCTCATCCTGCTCTCGCACGGACGAGTGCTCGCCACGGGTCCGACACGCGAGCTCCTCACGCCGGAGATCATCGGCGAGCTCTACGAAGTTCGGGCGGACCTTGCCGCTCCCCTGCTGCCGTAAGCCATGACCGACGCACTGCGGCCCGAGACCCACCCCTCACAGCCGAGGCCGCACGGCCCGTCTCCCCCGCATCTCCTGCGCGCGCCACTCACGCGCGGGTTGCCGATCGTCGCGCTGTCGTTCGTCGCGCTGGTCGCCTCCGTGGGCCTCGCGCCGTTTGTCGGCTCCACGTCGTTGTCCTTCACGCGGGTGTTTGCCACGCACGTGCCGTTTGGCGACAACGTCGACGCGCAGATCTTCCTGCTGGCGCGGTTGCCGAGGGCAGTGGCCGCGGCGCTCGTTGGTGCCAGCCTCGCCTCTGCGGGCGTTGTCTTCCAAAGCCTGCTGCAGAATCCGCTGGCTACGCCGTACACCCTTGGGATTTCAGCAGGCGCATCGCTGGGAGCAATGCTGGCCATCACGTTCGGGGCGGCGTTTCCGCTGGCAGGCGTGGCCGCCGCGAGTCTGGTCGGTGCGTTCCTCGCGGTGCTCGTGGTGTATGCGCTCGCGCGCGCCCGACAGCACGGCCTCTCGACGACCGTGCTGCTGCTCTCGGGCGTGACGCTCAACGCGTTCTTCTCGGCGCTGATTCTCTTCGTGCAGTACCTGAGCGATTTCACCAGCACCTATCGCGCGCTGCGCTGGCTGATGGGCGACCTGGACGTCGCCGGCTACGCGCCCATCCTGGCCGCCCTGCCCTTTCTCATCGTCGCCTTCGCGGCGTTCATCTGGCTGGCGCGACCCCTCAACCTCCTCAGTCTCGGGGCGGACGCTGCCGGCACTCGCGGCCTGGATGTGCACCGGACCCAACGTGTCGCGTTCTTCAGCGCGTCCATCGCAACGGGTGCGGCGGTGTCGATCGGCGGCCCCATCGGATTCATCGGCATCATCGTGCCCCACCTGGTTCGGCTCATGGTCGGGGCCGACCATCGCCTGGTGCTGCCCGTATCAGCCTTCCTCGGAGGCGCATTTCTGGTGACCTGCGATACCGTGGGTCGAACGGTGTTCGCGCCGCTCGAGTTGCCTGTCGGTATCATCACCGCCCTCGTGGGTGGGCCCTTCTTCCTGTGGATGCTCTTGAAACGACGATGATGATGGCGCGGCGCCCGCTCCTCGCTCTCGCGATCTGCCTGGCAATTGTGGTGGCACTGACGGCACAGACGCCTGCGAACGGCCAGCGCATCATCAGCCTGGTGCCAGCCGCCACCGAGATGCTGTTCGCCATCGGCGCCGGACCTGAGGTCGTCGGCGTGTCCAGCTTCGACACGTATCCGCCAGAGGTCGCGACGCGGACGCGCGTCGGTGCCCTAGTCGATCCCGACTACGAGCGCATTCTCACGCTTCGTCCGACGCTGGTTGTCGTCTACGGTTCCCAGACTGATCTGGTCGAACGGCTTGGGCGCTCGCGCATTCCCGTCTTTTCGTACCGTCACGTCGGTCTGCCAGACGTCACCACGACGATCCGCGAACTGGGCGCGCGGGTGGGCCGCATGACTGAAGCCAATGCGCTGGCGTCCGCCATCGAGGCGAAACTTGCCGATGTGCGCCGCCGCGTCTCCGGGCTGCCGCGGCCGAAGACCATGCTCGTGTTCAGCCGTGAAGTGGGCGCGTTGCGAGGCATCTACGCAAGCGGCGGGATCGGATTCCTGCACGATCTGCTGGTGACGGCCGGCGCGACGGACGTCTTCGCGGACGTGATGCGCCAGAACGTACAGGTCTCGAGCGAGCAGCTTCTGGCGCGGGCGCCCGAGGTCATCCTCGAGCTCTGGCCATCCAAAGGCTGGTCAGCCGCTCGCGAAACCCAGGAGCGCGCCGCATGGCGTCAACTCCCGGCAGTGCCAGCGGTGCGCGCGAATCGCATCCTCATGCTGGCCGATGACAAGCTCACGATCCCCGGACCACGCGTCGGAGAAGTGGCGCAGGCACTGGCGGACGCGCTGCACGGCACGGCGCGCTAGACGAACTCGATCTTCACTGGATTCGGAATCAGCTTCTTCTCGTACGCCTCGCTGAAGAAGCGTTCGAGCGCCGCACGGCCGCGTGGACCGTAATCGAGCGTCAACTGATTCACGTACATCCCGACGAAGGTGTCGGTGTCGGCGCGGTCGAGGCCGCGGCCGAATTGCAGCGCGTACTCCACCGCCTCCGCGCGATGATTCAGCGCGTGCGCGATGCTGTCGTGCAGCATGGTCGAAACGCGCGCCATCAGCTCGGGACCGAGATCGCGACGAATGATGTTGCCGCCAAGTGGCAGCGGCAGACCGCCGGTGCGGTCGAACCACCACTCGCCCAGGTCCACGACCTTGTGGAGACCGTCGGCCTGGTACGTGAGCTGTCCTTCGTGGATGAGCAACCCGGCATCCACGCGGCCGGACAGCACCGCCTGATCGATTTCATCAAAGGGGACGACCTCGTAGTCGAAACTCGGGTCGTACATCTGTAAGGTGAGGAAGGCCGACGTGAGCAGACCAGGCACTGCGACTTTCATGCCTTTGAGACTGACCTGCCCGCTGGCCGGCACGGTGACCGGTGTCCGGGTGACCAGAATCGGCCCGTACTTGTCGCCCATGCTCGCGCCGTGCGGCAGCAAGGCGTAGCGATCGGCTAGGTGCGCGTAGGCGTTGAACGAGACCGCTGTCACCTCATACTTGCCCTCGAACGCGGCCTGATTGAGTGTCTGAATGTCGGACAGCACCTGATCGACTTCAATACCGTCGACCTTCACCGCCCCAGACGCCAACCCATAAAACATGAACGCATCGTCCGAATCCGGACTGTGAGCGACCGTGATTTTCATCTCGGACAGTAGTTTAGTGGGCCGGACGCCCAAGTCCAAGGAGCCCACGAACACCCCACGGCCCCGGGTGCCTTTGGGACACCCGGGGCCATGAAACCGGGAGACTTTAGAAACCCGGTATCGGCTGCACATGGAAACTGCGGTTACCGCGCGGGGTGGGGAGGCCCGTCCGAACGCAGGCGCGTCAGGTGACGGAAGAGGCGCCCAACCGATGATGGGCCGGCCAGGCGCCAGTCGATGAGCGCCGTATGGGGGCGATCGCCGACGCCAATCGCAACGTCGCCGTCCGTCAGGCCGCCGAAGGCGTCCTCGTCCGTGCGGTCGTCGCCGAGATAGACGACGGGCACGGCGGTGTCCAGCCGCTCCTCCACGCGCGAACGAATCCAGGTCACGGCCCGGCCCTTGTGCCAGTCCACATTCGGCAGGAGCTCGAGCGCCTTGGTGCCGATCAGCGACTTGAGAATGAGCGACTCCAGATACGGCTGAGCCAGGGTCGCGAAGGTCTCGAGCGCCGGTGCCGCCAGTTCGTTCGGCACGAGCCGTACGTGACACGTGAGGGCGTAGACCTTGTTCTCGATATAGACACCTGGAAACCGCGTCATCTCGCGCGCGGCGGATGCCGCCAGCGAGGCGATCACGGCGTGTACCGTCTCGAGCGCGTGATGGTGGAACGCGCACCCAGGCCCACAGATTTCCAGCCCGTGGAGGCCGGCGCCAAAGGCGGCGGCCGGGCCCACGCGCTCGAGGACATCACTCAGCCGACGGCCACTGACCACGCCGAACGTCACCGACGGGAGAGCCGCGACGCGCTCCATCTCCTGCCGCACGTCGGTTGCCAGCACTGCCTGCTCTGGTGTCGGAGACAACTCAGACAGCGTGCCGTCGTAGTCGGTCAGCAGTAGCAGAGGCCCGGTGCCCAGCCGCTGCCGGAGGTTGGCCGCCACCACGTCCGAGGGCGTGTACGCCGAGCCACTTGCCGGATCGTGCCTACCCAGAAAGAAACCCCGCGCCTTTCTGTCGTTCCAACCGATCGAGAATGTCGGACGCCCAGGCGAGCACGTCGCGACCCGCCACCCGGCGACGCAACGCCTGCATCCGTCGGCGCCGTTCCCAAATCGGCATGTCGATCGCCCTCGCGATGGCTGCCGTGAATCCCCGCTCATCGTACGGATTGATGATGAGCGCCTCGGCCAGTTCATGCGCCGCGCCGGCCAGCTCACTCAAGATCAGTACCCCATCGAGGTCGTCACGTGCGGACACGAACTCCTTCGCCACCAGATTCATCCCATCGTGCAGTGACGACACGATACAGAAGTCCGCGATTCGGTACAGCGCCACGAGGTCCGGCAGTTCGAAGGTCTGCTTGACGTATCGGACCGGGCCGTCATCCGGACCACGCCCGAACTCGACGTTCACGCGCGCGACCAGCGCGTCGATCTCAGCCGAAATCTCGGCGTATCCCGGCACGTCGGCACGCGAGGGCACACCGATCTGGACGAAGACGAAGCGGTCGGCCAGATCCGGATGCTCGCGCAGCAGGCGTGCCATCGCGCCGATGCGTTCGGGGATGCCCTTGGTGTAATCGAGCCGGTCGACGCCGACGCCCACGACTTTGCCGGCCAGCCCGTGCTCGCGCTGGAGACGTTCCATCTCCGGCGTGAGCTGGCCTTCGCTCAGGATCGACGAGATGCGATCGAAGTCGGCCCCGATGGGGATCGACACCACGCGCACCGCGTGGTCTTCCCAGAACGCCACGTCGCCCGACACGGCCACACCCAGTTCCTCGGTGACCGCCGCCAGAAAATTCTTCGTGTCGCGCGGCACTTGAAACGCGAGCAGGTCGTTGCTCAGCAGCCCCTCCAGGATTTCCTTTCGCCACGGACAGATGTGCAGGCGATCGACATCCGGCCACGGGATGTGCCAGAAGAGCGCGCTGCGCAGCGTCGGACGCCGCGCGCGCAGATACGCCGCCGCCAGCGACAGGTGGTAGTCGTTGAAGAACACCGAGGCCTCGGGCGGCGCCTCGACCGCGACGGCGTCGGCGAAGAGGCGGTTGACGTCCTGATACGCCAGCCAGTCTTCCTCACGGAAGTGCGGGCGCACGTGCGCCTGGTGACACAGCGGCCACAGCGCGCTGTTCGAAAATCCGCCGTAATACCGCTCCACCTGCGTTGGCGTCAGCCACAGGCGCCTGAGACGGTACGCGGGCGCGTCAGGCGGCACCTCGATGGAATCCTGCGCATCGACGACCTGGCGATCGGCATCACCCGATCCGTGCGCAATCCACACGCCGCCGCGTTCGCGCATCAGCGCGTCGAGTGCAACCGACACGCCCCCTGGCGTCGGCTTCGCCACAATCTCACCGGTGTCCGCGTCGCGCTGATGAATCCACGGCTCCCGGTTGGACACGACGACCAGCCCACCGGCCGCGCGACCAATTTCACGCGCCTGCGTCAGCGCCGCGCGGAACAGGATGGGCCCGACGAGCTGATTGATGGCGACCACCGCGAACAGGAGCGCCTCGAGGTGAGCCCCCCAGCCGACCTGTCCAGCCGACACCGCCGTCGCCAGGCCAAGCGTCACACCGGTGGTCGGCAGCAGCGCGCGCCACACGAGCGGCGTTTCTGCCGTGGTCGTCCCGTGCAGCCGATCGCCCACGGTGATGCCGGCGCGCAGCGCGACGACGCGCAAGGCGCACAGACCCAGCGCGATCACCCCGACGGTGGCGATGTTCTCCACGTGAATCGACGCACCGGTGGCGGCGAAGAAGAGAATCAGCACGGGCATGGCGCCGTACTCGATCCCATCGCGCAGGACGTCAGCCGCCTCGGAGCGAAGGTTGCGGACCGCAATACCCGCGGCAATCCCCGCCAGGAACGGCTCGAATCGGAACGGCACGGCGAGCCCGCTCAGCGCCGCGCACAACGCGAGCAAGACGACGGTGACCTCGCGTCCGACGAGCCTGAGGTACAGCGTGAACGCGGCGCCCATGATGGCGCCGAAGGCGGCCGATCCCAGCAGCGCCCAGGCCGCGCTGGCGAACAGCGTCCAGGGCGTCCGGTCGGGTACGCCAAAGATCACGCGCGCACTCTCAAGGCACGCAACGAGCAGCACGACCGTCACGGTCTCGAGCACGACCACGAGTTCCGTCGAGAGATCCGAGAGCGGGCCGCGCGCCCGGCCTTCGACGATCACCGCGATCGCAGCCGCGGGCGACGCCCCGAGCAGCAACGTCGCCGTCAGCGCCACGACCGCGATTCGCTGCGCACCGATCAGGTCCGCCCCAATCGGCAGCCACGGCCAAATGACGTAGATGACGATCGCCATCGCGACCCAGCCGACCGCAAGCGTGCCAGCGACGAGCGCCAGCACGCGATTGAATCGCAGGCGGAAGCGGCGCAGATCGATCTGCAGTCCCGCAACCACGGCAATCACGATCACCGCGAAGCGGCTGGCGGCCTGGAGATCCCGCGCGAGGCTGTCGGTGATGATGTTGGCGAGCGATGGTCCGCAGATGAGGCCAATCGCGAGATAGCCAATCACCCGCGGCAGCCGCACGAACCCGCACAGCCAGCCGAGGACGGCCGAGGCGAGGAGCGTGACGCCCAGCGCCAGGGCCGACGCGGTGGCCGACCCATCATCAAGACGGGAAATCACGAGCCACGAAAGCGCGACCGCGATCGCGCCGGCGGCCACCCGCCTCATCGAACCGCCCTTCGGCGCCAATGGGGCACGACGGCCAGCGCGAACAGCTCGAAGGCTGCGGTGCCAAGCGCCACGGTCGACAGCAGCACGTCACCGACGGCCTGCGGCAGCACCTGTCTGAAATTCAGCGCGAACGCAACGGCGAGCACACCGGGCGGCATGAGATATGACGCCAGATCGGACGGTCGCACATCGAGGCGCGGTCCCAACAACCAGGCGCCTGTCACCTTTCCCGCCAGTCGAAAGAGGAGATACGGCGGCAGCAGCCACCACGCCGCTGCCGTCAACGTCGCATGCGCGCCTGCGGTCACGAGCAGCAGGACCACGAGCGGATGCTGCACTTTCCGCAAATCGGCTTCGACGACGCGATCGGCGCGGCCAGGCGCAACGGTCCAGGTCAACCCCGCCACAAGGCCGACCGCCAGCGGCGACACGCGCAGGTACGCGGCTGCGCCGCCGGCCAGCGCGAGCGCGCCCAGCACGAACACCACGCGCTCGGGGCCTGATTCGGCGCGATCGAACACCAGCCAGCCGATGGCACCAACGGACAGACCGACGACCGGCGGCGCCAGCCACAAGACCATTGGCGACACCTGTCCCTGCGACAGCAGGGCAAACGCCCCGACCGCCAGCACGATCGGCACCACGTCGTCGAGGTCCGCGACGCGCGTCGCGACCGACGCCGCGGGCTCCGAATCCGGATCGGCCGACGTGGCCGACGATGCCGACGCGCAAAGGCCGAGCGCCAGCGAGAACGCCAGCAGCGGCACCGACAGCGGCATACCTGTCCGCTGAATGTAGAACGCTGACGCGGCCGCCACCGCCGCGGTCGTGACCACACTTTCGAGACTGGCTGCGAGAAATAGTCCGAACGCCGTTCGAATTTCGCGGCCGAGCGCGATGCCGACCAGCACGCCGAGGACCGCGAGGGCAATGGTCACGGCGAGATCGAGTCGGCCGAGCAGGCGCGGCGAAAACCACGCGAGCCCATGCGGTCCGAGCAGCGCGCCAAGCGGCAGGAAGATCACGGCCGGCGTGAGCGCGGGCGCCAGACCCAGCGCGGATCGCCGGCGCAGCAGCGCCACCAGCCATCCCAGGGCGGAGGGCGTTTTCGGTACACCGAGGCGACGGTCGAGTGGGTCAGGTCCGCCGAGCTCCCGACGCCGGACTTCCGGCCGTACCGCCTTCAAGGCTTGGCGCCTCCAGCGGCGGGCCTGAATTGGCCGATCAGGGTCTGCAGTGCTTCGGCCGACAGCAACCGCGCATCGTCGGCAGTGCCAGTCACCAATCCGATCAGCCGGCCGTTGATCGCGAAGACGAGATTGCCGGGCGCCGGCCTGCTCTGTCCTGCGATGCCGGACACGGGCTGCGGCCAGCCTACTTCCGGGATGGGATACACGCGTCCCAGAAACAGTGGTTGGACGCTCGGTCCCGCGGGCGTGGCATCGACGACGGCGGCATAGGACAGACCAGTGAAACCGACCACGGCGCCAGCCAAACCATCGGGAAATGCGCCTGCCGCGGGAACGCGCACCAGACCGATCTGCGTCCGTGGGTCGGCCGCCACAAGCTGCACCGGTCCATCGAGGTTCAACCCGGTCACGGGTTGCCAGCCCGCTGGGACATGCGCGAGGGCCACATCGTCGGCAACCCGCAGCGCCGGCACCCATCGCGGCGCGGACGTCGGTGGCACGGGCTCCCCGCGCTTGGGCCTGGACTCGGGCGGGGCGATTTCGATCACGGCGATGGCTCCGGAGACGCGTGCCAGCACATCCGACATCGTGCCGGCCATGTCGTCGAAGGTCGCGCGCGCGGCGAGGCCCGCCAGCGGCGCGGCGCTGGGGGTGACGACCGTCAGATCGGACGCGGGAAATCGGAACCGCGCCAACACGAACAGCACGGCCAGCGATACGCCCACGACGAGCACCAGCAGACGCGATTCGCGTCCGGGTCGCCTGGAATCGTTGCCCAACTCGCGACGAACGCCTTCGTTGGGATCATTCACGGCCATCAAGAGCTCCTTGTCGATGGCTCAGGGCTGGGGGCCTGAAGACCGGAAAGTGCCAGACCCACGGCGCGTGGGTTGGCGAGGCAGTGGCGCATCCTCGCCGAGCGCGAGGTCGGCTAGACAGGCGCCATGTCGCGCAGATGTTTGACGACGGTCACAAAGCTCTGAATGGCGTAGTCGATTTCGTCCGCGGTGGTGAATCGACCAAGGCCGAAGCGCACATAGGCCGAAGGGACGTCCGCGCCCAAGAGCGCCTGCAACACGTACGAGGGCTGGCCGGTCGCCGAACTGCACGCCGAGCCGGTCGACACCGCGATATTGCCGATGCCAACGAGCAGCGACTCGCCGTCGACACCGTCGAAACCCACGTGCAAATTGTTCGGGAGGCGATTCTCGAGGCCTCCGTTGACACTGACGCCGGTCAACTGCGAACACAACCCGTCGAGCAGGCGATCGCGAAGCGCGCGCACGCGCGGGCCTTCCTCGTCCATGGACGCGCAGGCGAGCGCGCACGCCGTGCCCAGACCGACAATACCGGGCACGTTGAGCGTGCCGGCCCGTACGCCGCGTTCGTGTCCGCCGCCGATTAGCAACGGCGACAACTCGACGCGGCGTCGGATGAAGATGGCGCCGCATCCTTTCGGGCCGTAGATCTTGTGCGCCGTCAGCGACAGCAGATCAATCTGCATCGCGTTCACATCGATCGGAATCTTGCCCACGGCCTGGGCCGCATCAACGTGAAACAACGCGCCATGCGCGTGCGCGAGCGCGCCGATCTCCGCGAGAGGCTGGATCGTACCGATCTCGTTGTTCGCGGCCATCACGCTGACGATGGCCGCTCCGGAGCGAAGCGCGTCTTCGATGACATCCATCCGCACACGGCCCGTCCGCTCGACGGGCACGCAGGTCACCCGCCATCCCTGCGACTCGAGCAGGTGGGCGACTTCGAGTACCGACTTGTGCTCCACGGCGGAGACAATGAGGTGCCGGCGATCCGCCGGCGTGCGATCGGCGATCCCCCGGATGGCGAGATTATTCGATTCGGTCGCACCGCTCGTGAACACGATCTCACGGGCGGTCGCGCCGACGGCCGCCGCCACCTGCTTGCGGGCCTGATCGACGGCCTCCTGCGCCTTCCATCCCCACTCGTGCGTCGACGAGGCGGGATTGCCGAAGGTCTCCGAGAAGTACGGCAGCATCGCATCGAGGACGCGACGGTCGACCGGCGTCGTGGCGTGGCAGTCGAGATATACCGGCGGGCGCGGCATATCGGTATTATCGCTTAGTCCCCTGTCGAACCCAGCCGGCAGCGGTCGAGGACGAAGATGTCGAAATCTGTCCAGACCTCTGGTGTTCCGGCCATCGCGCCAGGTCCTTCACCGTCGGCGCTCTCGGATGACCCCCGTTGGTACAAGGACGCGGTCATCTATCAAATCCACGTCCGTGGGTTCTTCGACAGTAACGACGACGGCGTCGGCGACTTCGAGGGCCTGACCCGGAAGCTGGACTACATCCAGGCGCTCGGCGTGTCGGCCATCTGGTTGCAGCCGTTCTACCCATCGCCGCTCCGCGACGACGGATACGACATCGCGCACTACCAGGGTGTTCATCCAAGCTACGGCACGCCCCGGGACTTCACACGATTCCTGGGCGAGGCGCATCGACGAGGGCTCCGCGTCATCACCGAGCTCGTCATCAATCACACGTCGGACCAGCACCCCTGGTTCCAGGCCGCGCGCCGTGCGAAGCCGAGCTCGTCGAAGCGCAACTTCTACGTCTGGAACGACACACCGGACAAGTACGCCGACGTCCCGATCGTGTTCAAGGATACCGAACGGTCGAACTGGACCTGGGATCCGGTGGCCAACGCCTACTTCTGGCATCGGTTCTTTCACCACCAGCCGGATCTGAACTTCGACAACCCGAAGGTGCAGGCGGCCGTGAAACGCGTGATGCGCTACTGGCTGGACCTTGGCGTGGACGGGATGCGGCTCGACGCGGTGCCCTATCTCGTCGAGCGCGAGGGCACGCAGTGCGCCAACCTCCCGGAAACGCACGCGATCCTCAAGGACATTCGCCGGGAACTCGATGCGCACTACAAGAACCGGATGCTGCTCGCCGAAGCGAATCAGTGGCCCTCCGACGTGCGCGCGTATTTCGGCGACGACGACGAGTGTCACATGGCGTTTCACTTCCCCTTGATGCCGAGGCTCTACATGGCCTTGCGGCAGGAGGATCGCCATCCGCTCTCGCAGATTCTGTGGCAGATGCCGGAGATTCCGGAGGGGTGCCAGTGGGCGCTGTTCCTGCGCAACCACGACGAACTCACCCTCGAGATGGTGAGCGACGAGGAGCGGGACTACCTCTACAAAACCTACGCCGCGGATCCGCAGATGCGGTTGAACGTCGGGATCAGGCGGCGCCTCGCGCCCCTCATGGAGAACAGCCGGCCGCAGATTGAGCTCATGCACGGCCTGCTGCTGTCGCTCCCGGGAACGCCGGTTCTCTACTACGGCGACGAGATCGGCATGGGCGACAACGTCTACCTCGGGGACCGCAATGGCGTGCGCACGCCCATGCAGTGGAGCGCCGACCGGAACGGCGGATTCTCGCGCTCCGATCCCGCCCGTCTGTACGCGCCGCCGATCATGGATCCCGTCTACGGCTTTCAGTCCGTGAACGTCGAGTCACAGGAACGGTCGCCGCACTCGCTCCTCCAGTGGATGCGACGACTCATCACGTTGCGGCAGCGATATCCCGCGTTCGGGCGCGGCGCCATGGACCTGTTGCGGCCCACCAACCGTCACGTGTTCGCGTTCATTCGTCGCTACAACAACGAAGATCCCATTCTCGTCGTCGCCAACCTGTCACGCACCGTGCAGGGTGTGTCACTGGATTTGTCGAGCCTGGCGGGCCTGGTTCCGGTGGAGATGATGGGGGGCGTCGATCTCCCCCGCATCACCGCTGCCCCGTACTTCTTGACGCTCGGTCCGCACGGCTTCATGTGGTTGCTCTTGCGTCACGAGGCGCCCTCCCTCATCGACGCGCGACTTCAGCCGCCAGCGCCGGAACCGGAACCCGAGCAGATGCCGTTGCTCGTCGGCCCCGAGTGGCACACGCTCCTCGACGGCAGCGTCCGGCACCTGCTCGAACGCCAGCACCTGCCGGCGTTCCTGAAACGCCAGCCGTGGTTCCCGTGTCCGTCCCCGTCACTGTCCAAAGTGACCATCGCCGACTGGAGCGTCATCGACGCTGGCCCAGAGCCCGTCGTCCTCGTCATCGTCTCCGCGGATTTCGAGCAGGGCATCCGGAACTCGTACGCGCTGCCGCTCATGGCGTCGAACGAAGAACATGGCGCGGAGATCGCGCGCCAGTCCCCGGAGATGGTCGTCGCTCGACTGGCGGGTGCGCGCAGAGGGGTGCTTCACGGGAGGCTCGATGGCCCAGCCGGGCGGGCACTCGTGTCGGCGATCATGCGAGAGAACCGGCTGACCATGCGGCGTGGGACGCTCACGGGCATCAAGCTGCCGGACTTCGAGCGTCTCGGCCTGCCGCCGTTGATTCAGGACCTGCAGAGCGCGCCATTCGATTTCGACACGCGTCATTCATCCGCGGCTTTCGGCGAGCGGATCGTCCTCAAGTGCGAACGCCGCTTGTGGCCGGGGCCAAGTCCGGAGGCCCACGTCGCGGCGGTGCTTCAAGCCCCGGACGATCCGTTCCCCTATGTGCCGCTCGTGGGTGGCCTCCTCGAATACCGTGGCGTCGACGGCGTTACCAACCCCATCGCGCGCATGGAAGCCTACGTGCCGCACCAGCGGGACGGATGGCGTCAGGCCTTGATGGAGCTTGCGCGCTTCCTCGAGGCGCCAGAGATCGCGGACGCGCCGCCCGCGCTCAGCCTCGGGCGCTGGATGGGTGGCCCACCGCCTGAAGGCCCGCAACGAACCGACGGATTCCTGCCGATCGTCCGGACCATCGGTCAGCGCACGGCGGAGTTGCACCTTGCGCTGCGTCGCAGTCGGGTTGAGGTCAGCGGCGCGGCTGCCGCACCCGAGGAGCACGACCCACGCGCGTTGGCCGCTGCGCTGTCGCGCAACTGGGATGACGTCCGTGCGTATCTGGCGACGCAGGCCAGAACAGACGGGCGCGTGGCCGAACTCGCGGTGCGTCTTCAGGCGGCCGGACCGGCCATCGTCGATCGCATCGAGCATCTCTCCCGGCAACTCGACCGGGTCGTCGAGCCCATCCCGATACACGGCCGGCTCGAGCTCCCTCGCATGCTGATTCACGAGGGCGAGATCACCTTCATCGATCCCGCAAGCGACCCGAACATACCGCCGGCGGAGCGCCTGCGGCCATGCAGTCCCCTCGTCGATCTCGCAAGCGTCCTGTGGTCGATCTCCGTGGCCGCACGCTTGGCGGCCGAGAAACGGAGTGCGACCATGCCACCGCCGCACGATCGGCTGTTCGGCTGGGCGCGAACCTGGGCCGCCTGGATGGGATCGAGTTTTCTATCCTCGTACCGCTCCCACGCGGGCACGCTCGTCCCAGATGACTCGTCGGCCCTTCTGCATGAGCTCACGCTGCGGGTATTGGCGACGGGATTCCGTGACGTCGAGGCGTGCGCCGGTCGGGGCGCCGCACGTGTGGCCCTGTCACTGGCGACGGCGCTGGATGTGTTCGATGAGCGCGAGAACTAGCCAATTACTTCGGGACGTACCCCTGCCATACCCATTCGAGGGCCTGCGGGTACGTCTGGGCAATCACCTTGCCGTCAGTATGGCCCGCGCCCTTCGCGTAGACGAACTGATAGTGA